>JAHBWF010000007.1 GCA_019637105.1 Labilithrix sp. | reverse complement strand
GCGCGCGACGCTCGAAGAGCGGAGGATCGCCTTGATGCGCCGTCCACATCTAGCCATCCCGATCCAGGGAGCGTGGCTTGGCCACGTGGTCCGCGGATACATCGCGTCCCACGCTGTCCCCACGAACGTGCACTCGATGCAGACGTTCCGAACCCAGGTCGAACGACACTGGCTCCACGCGTTGTCGCGTTGCAGCTAGCCCTACCGGAACCTGCCTTCTCACCCCGAAGCGAGTGTGGTCTCCTCCGAAGCTGCACCAGGATGATCCGATGACGGACAAGATTCTCAACAAGATGCTTGAGCGGCTATACACGTCGCTCACATCGGGGCCCGTCATGAACTGTCGACCTCACTCGAGCCGGCAGCGCATCGATCTCACCCAGCTCGCCCGACTGGACGGCTCGTCCCCCGCGTCGATCTGCGCACGCCTGCTCGGGCCGGGCAGGGAAGCAAAGCTCGTCGGGTCCGCAGGGCCGCCACGTGACCGTCTCGTTACCGAGATGACGGACGAGGAGCGCGGTCAGCGCGACGCTTGGCAAGAGCAGCAAACGCTTCTCGCCAAGCTGCGGTCCATCGCCGAGGATGCGAAGACCTACGAGCAAGATACCGGCGCGCAAGTGCTCTACATCGGCCTCCCGGTGCTGAATCTCCCGCCCGATGCGCGCGGCGCGGGTGGATCCGGCTCGACCAAGCGTGTCCTCGCTCCGATCGCGTTCGTCCCCATCACGCTGTCGATCAAGCTCACGCGCCCGCAATCCGTCACCCTCTCCTGCGCGGGCGAGGGCGCGGACCTGGTCATCCCGAACGTTGCCCTCCTCGCATGGATCGAACAAAAGACCGGGAAGAAGTTTTCGGAGCTGTTCGCAGATGAAGAGGGCAGCGACCCGTGGCGGGAGATCCGAGAGATCCTCGAACGTGTCGCTACTGCACTCGAGCTTCGAGAGCGTCCGACCATCGGTGCGGATACGCCGCTGGTCGCGACTCCCCGTGCGGACGACGAAGACGTCCGCGAACCGTGCATCCTACCGAGCGCGGTGCTTGGCCTTTTCCCCGTCACGAACCAAAACCTTCTCCGAGATCTCGAGGCCCTCGTCGGCGGGGAGCCCTTCAAGGGACCGCTCGAGAGTTTCGTGAAGGTCGGTGTTGGGCTCGGCCGGCCGGAAAGCGCCAGCGACAAGGAAAGGAGAGCGCCCGAGCGCCTCGTCACGTCGGCCGACCCATGTCAGACGCGCGCGGTTCGACTCGCGCGGGAGAGCACCGGGCTCGTCGTACATGGACCGCCCGGGACCGGCAAGTCGCAGACGATCACGAACGTCATCGGCGATCACCTCGCTCGCGGCGAGCGTGTCCTCTTCGTTTGCGACAAGCGGACAGCTCTCGACGTGGTGCTGCATCGCCTCACGAGCCTCGGCTTTGGTCAGCTTTGCGCCATCGTTCACGATGCACAGCGCGATCAACGCGACCTCTACAAGAGCATCCGCGAGCAGCTCGACGCCCTCCCGGACGCCAAGACCAACTCGGCCTCCGCCACCGAGCTCCGCACGCTCGACGAAGAATTGGAGAAGCTCTACGCAAAGCTCCGAGAGCACCACGCCGCGCTCTCGGAGCGACCGGATGGCGGCGAGTCACCATCGCTCCACGAGCTCACAGGTGACTGGCTCGCTCTCGACGTCCCCGGAGAGCTCGAGGTCATTCGCGAAGTGCGTGGGACGACCCTTGCTGCGCTCGTGGCTCTCGAGCGAGAGGGCCGCGAGGTACTCGAGCGAAGTCGCGTCGACGGCTATCCGTCGAACGTCTGGTGCGACGCACTGGGACTATCGCTTACGACTTATCTCGCGAAACCCGTCGACGAATGGCGCGAGCGTATGGACACGCTGCACGCCGCGGCGCGCGCCGCCGATCAACTCGTCGATCCTCGGATCCTTCCCTTCGGAGATGGTGACCTGGTCGCAGAAGGCGCCGCTCGCGAGCAGCTCGCGAAGCGCCTGGCCCCCGTCGTCGAGCGACTCGGATCAGCCACCGTCGTGCACTGGGCGACGCAGCCGATCGCCGCGGTCAAGAAGGCTGCAGCCGCCATCGCCGCGGTCGAGCAGCAAACGAAGCTCATCGCGGCAGGCGGCGCGGACGCGGAGCTGTCGCTCTTGCTGCGCTCCGACTCACCGAAGGTCAGCGACCTCGTCCTTTGGGTAGGTAAGCTCGCCGCGTATCTTGCGATCGCACGCAAGTGGTACGGATTTCTCTTCTTCGGGAGGAAGCGCCAGGCGCTGGAGGTTCTCCAGCGTTTCGGGCTCACGGTCGCTGTCGACACGGCGCAGCGGCTCGCCATGTTCCTCGAGCGGGAGCGCGCGCATCGTATCCTCGCCGACTGCTACGAGCAGACGCTTGCTCCTGGGAGGAAAGCTTCCGAGCTCGGCGCCGAAGGGCTCCTCACCACTCTCGCAGACTACGTGGAGCTGTTCGCCGCACTCGTCGAGCTGGAGCCGCCGAATCCGCTCGGTGAGAGCGCGAAGGAGATCAAACGGCGGCTGGGAGACGCCGGGGAGCATGCAAATCTCTTTGAGGGTATGCGCCTCGCGACGCACAGGGCGCGAGCGATCGCCGCCGTGGCCGAGTGTGCATCGAAGAGCGGTCTCCTTTCGGGCCGCTTTCAGAAGGACCTTGCTGCGTCGCTCCGTACCAACGATCCGATCCTCGCTACGGTCTCCGCGCTGGAACACTCGTTCACGAACGTCGAAGGACTTCTTCGGATTCAGAAGGCGCTCGAAGAGATCCCGCCGCCCATCGCGGAGCTCCTGACGAAGCTCGCCGAACGCGGGGCGACAGCCGACGCGGGTTGGAATGCGGTGAAGAAGGCCGTGCTCGCGGGACAGATCCACGCGCGCATCGAAGCGAACAGCTCGCTCCACGAAATGGATGGCGACCGCCTTAGGACGTACCATGAGCGCATTCACGCCATCGAATCGCGAAAGCGCGCTCTCGTGGTCGATACGGTGCACCAGACGTGGATCTCGAAACAGCGCACCCGTCTCCTCGCTACGACCGGCTCGCGTCTCAATGGTGCCGGCGCGGAGATGAAACGCCGTCTCATGCTGCGCGGTCAGCGAGCGATGCGACTTCGTCAGGTGATTGCAGCAGGAATAGACGTCGACGGGGGGGATCCGTTGTTCGATCTGCGCCCTGTTTGGATGGCGAGCCCGGAGACCGTGGCTCAAATCTTCCCCCGTCACGCGATTTTCGACGTCGTCGTATTCGACGAAGCCTCGCAGTGCCGTCTCGAGGAGGCGCTCCCGGTCCTGACGCGCGCTCGCCGTGTCGTCATCGCCGGCGATCCGAAACAGTTGCCGCCGACGCGCTTCTTCGAGTCAGCGGTCACGCAGAGTCAAGACACGGAGCTCGACGGCACGGAACAAGGGCTCTTCGAAGAGCAGCAGTCCGACACCGAAGATCTGCTCGGTGCCGCGCTGAATCTCGAGATCGAGCAATGCTACCTCGACGTGCACTATCGGTCGCAGAACGCAGACCTCATCGAATTCTCGAACCACAACTTCTACGACTCTCGACTTCAGGCGATCCCCGGCCATCCGCGCAATCGGGCGAAGGTGCCGCCGCTGAAGCTCGTCCCGATAGACGGTATCTACGACAAGCGCGTGAACGTCGCGGAGGCGAAGGCGGTCGTGACGATCGTGCGCGAGCTCCTCGCACGCCCGTTGCCTCCGTCGATCGGCATCGCTTGCTTCAACCTCGTGCAGCGCGATGCGATCGTCGATGCGCTCGATCAGGCCGCGGCACAAGACTCGGACTTCGCGTCGCGCCTCGCAGCAGCGCGCTCGCGGAAGGGCGTTGCGTCGTTCGAAGGTCTGTTCGTGAAGAATTTGGAGAACGTTCAAGGTGACGAACGGGATCACATGATCATCAGCACGACCTACGGACCGGATCCCAGAGGCCGTTTCTATCGCCGCTTCGGTCCGCTCGCTGCCGCCGGCGGAGGGCGGCGCCTCAACGTGCTCGTGACACGCGCCCGCCAGGAAGTGCACCTCGTCACCTCCATTCCGCGTGAGGTCTATTCGAGTCTCCCGCCCGTTGCGCTCGGTGCGTCACCGAACGGCGCGTGGCTCCTCTTCTCCTATCTGAGGTACGCAGAACAGCTCGAGGAGAGCTACCGAGAGGAAGGAGAGCGGCTCGCGCGAGCGAAGGTCGCGACGAAAGGCACGGTCGTCGTTCGGCCGACGGCCGTCCCCTCGAAGATCGCGGAGTCGCTGGCAAAGCGCCTGGCGGATCCCGATGGCCTCTCGTCCGATGTGCATTGGGGAAACGACGGTTTCTGCGTCGACGTCGCGCTCCACCATCCGACCGTTCCGGAGGATGTCACGGTCGGAGTGCTCTGCGACAACACCCGCTTCGACAAGGCGGAAGACCCGGTCGAATGGGAGCTCTTCCGGAGCCGCATTCTCGCCGGTCAGGGCTGGAGTTTCGTGCGCATCTGGACGCCGCAACTGGTTCGTGAGCCGGCGCGCTGGCTCGAGCAGATCAAGCTTGCGGCGCAGGCGGCGGTGACCCAAAAGAAGGAGCCTACGACGAGGACGGCGGAGGGAAATCCGGCCATCAACTGATGGTGTTCGATGGGGTCGGATGCGATGCCCTCATCGTGCGAACGCAGAGGCGTCTCCAACGACCGTCACGCGGGCGACCTTCGGGCGGGCCAGGGCATCAGGACGATCAAGAGTGCGCCGATGACGCAGTAGGGGACGCGCGGGTCGAGCGTGTAGAGCCCGGTACCGATCAGGGGCGCGAGGATGAGCCCGACCCCGTTGACGGTGGCCATCGTGCCGGCGGCGCGGCCTTGCTCGTGGGCTTGCACGGCGTTGGCGGCGAGCGCGGACATCGACGGGAACACCCAGCCCATCCCGGCACCCGCGACGAAGTAGCTCGCGTAGAGCAGCAGCGGGCGATCCGCCCAGGCTACGGCGAGAAACCCCACGGCCGCGACGGAGC
Source organism: Labilithrix sp. (assembly GCA_019637105.1). Lineage (GTDB taxonomy): Bacteria > Myxococcota_A > Polyangia > Polyangiales > Polyangiaceae > Labilithrix. Next base: position 100,559 of record JAHBWF010000007.1, on the reverse strand, counting down.
CTCCCACGCGGATCAGGCGGAGCGGCGGCCACGCCAGCTTTTGCACGAGCACCTGAGAGAGGATGAGCGCGACCCCCACGGAGGTAAGGACGATCCCCGCCACGCGCGCGCCTTCCTCCTCGGAGCATCGCAGCCGATCGATCGCGTAGAACCCGACCGAGACCTGCGCGACGATGACGCTCGAGGTCGCGACGAAGGCGGTGACCAACGGCCGCCGCAGGCGCGGATCGGTCAGGCGTAGAGGGCGCGCGTCCTCGCGTCCTCGTGGGGCCTCGTTCGGGAGGGTGCGCCAGAGCACGACGCACGCTCCCGCCGGGAGGAGCGCCGTCACGTAGAGCGGCACGGAGAGCCCGTACGAGGCCAACGAGCCCGTCATGCCCGGCCCCACCAACATGCCGGCGGCGCTCGCGGCGCCGAGCTTCGCCATGGTCTTCGCCCGGTCCGCTTGGTCGACGTGATCGGCGACCAAGGCCGCTCCCGTCGAGGGGACGGCCGCGTAGAAGCCGCCGGCCATGGTTCGGAGGACGAAGAACAGCGAAAAGACGAGCCACGGCGAGGGGCGAGCAACGAGCGACGCCACGATGGCGGCGGAGAGCGCGGCATACGCGAGCGCGAAGCCGACGACACCGACCAGGAGCACACGACGGCGTCCGTGCCGATCGCTCGCCGTGCCCCACGCACGCGAGAAGAGCACCATGGCCATGCCCGCGCCGGTGACCGTCGCGCCCGCCTGCCACTCGGCGAGCCCGAGCGTACGCGACAGGGGACCGACCAGCGCGACGAACGACATCACCGCGACGGTGGAGACGAAGGTCTCGACCGCGAGCGGCCACAACCGAAACGGCGTTGCGTCCTTCGACACGTCTCGAGGTTATCGAAAATGAAATTCATTTTCAATAAGGGGGAGCTCCTGGACGTGACGTGCCGAAGGCCCGGCGCTCACACCGACCGGGGAAGGCGGGTAACGATCGACGATGGGGACCCACCGACGGTGGCGCGCCGCGATGGCCCCCGCGAAGGTGAGGGCGATCGCGAGGTGACGATCGACGATGGGACCGACCGGCGGTGGCCCGAGCCGAGGGCTGCCCGAGCGCGAGTGCAGGGACGTGCGGTCGCTTCCCCGTCGGTTGCCGGGGAGTCGCGTCAACCTGCCTCGCAACCCCATCCGGGCGCCGGTGTGCAGCTTGCACGACCGATCTCCATGAAGATGGCCGTGAGGCTTGGAACCGTTGCCTCCCTCTTGATCGCGGGCTGCACTTCTTCGGAACGTGCGCCGACACCGGGCTCGGCGACGAAGGACGGCGACACGGCGGCGCCTGCGGCGGCTCGGGGGGCGTCCGAGCCGCCCAACGCGGGCGAGCACCGCTCGGATGCGGCGCCCGCGGCCGAACCGACGCAAACGTCGAGAGAGCCGTTCAATCCGTCGCTCTTGGAGCTTCAGCTTCAGGCCCCTTGCCCGATCCCAGCGTCCACCTGCCCGGATCGCTGTGGTCCGGTGGCTGGATGGCGGTTCGACGAAGCGAACCGATGCCGCTCGTCGGTCGTGGTCGGCTGCTGGAGCGGCCCGATGAACAGCGACGCTGCCTGCTTCAAGCGTGCGGACGGAGTCATCGTCCTGACGTCGTCGTCCGTCGGCATGAAACTCGGCCCGGACTGGACGGGCTGTCCCCCTGTCGAGACATCGGCGCTCATCGCGAGCACGGCGCCGTGCCCTGGTCAAAGCGCTCCTTAGCCAGGACCACCGAGAGTTGATCTTTGGCCGAGCCCACGTGCCGGCGGGATGCCCCGCATCCCCTCCTCACGCGAACGAGGCGCCGTCGTCCTCGTCCTCCCCGATCCGGCCTTCCTCCACCGCGCTCCTCACCCCGGAGTCGAGCGTGCTCGCCTTCGCCGGGCCGCGTCGACCGCTCGCGTCAATTTTGCTTCAACACAATAAGGTTGCATATCAATTCGATCGGGCGTTCACCTGACCGCATGCATCCACGAACCTCGGAGCCGTGTCGTTCGGCGACGAGGTCAGGCGCAGGCGGGAGGCTCTCGGGTGGACGCTCGAGCAGCTCGCCGAGCGCTCGAAGCTCTCCCCGAACTACATCGGCACGGTCGAGAACGGCCGACGCGATCCGTCGCTCTCGACGGTCCTCGCGCTCGCCAAGGGCCTGCGCGTCGCGGCCGGCGAGCTCCTCGGCCCCGTGAAGGACCTCAGCCCGGCCGCGTACGAGGTCGGGCGGGCTTACGACGCCTCACCGGAGGACGTCCAGGACCTGGTGGTCCGCTTGCTCCACGTGACGAGCCGGCGCCGGCGCTGACGCGCGCGCTCCGTTCGACGGCGTTCCTCCACGCCGGGGGACCCGAGGCCCGCGAGGCGCGCCGCGGTCTCCTCGGCGCTGCTTCCTCTCGGAGACGGTCATGGTGTTCGCCGAGAGCGTCGCTCCGCGCGAAACGTGCGCGACCGGCCGAACGGGGCGTACGAGCCGCCTCGGGGCGCGGCTCGCTCCGCTCCAGGCTCATCGAGCCGTCAGGCCGGCGAAGGCCAAGTGCTTCCACGGCTTTTGCATGAGTTTGTCCGCCCTCGAAGCCGCCTCCGTCCCGAGATCTCTCGTCGACTTACGCGGCTTGAAGGGAACGATGAACAACGTGCGCGCCAGGCGATCGTCGCCTTCGCGCTCCTGCTCGAGGGGCGCGGCGAGCGTGGCGAGCCACGGCGAGGCGCCCTCGGCACCGGGCGCGCTCTCCTTCCAACCGCCGTGGCGCAGCCAATCGCCACTCTTCGCATCGCACCGAGCCAGCGCGGCCAACGTGTCGACGGGCGCGGAATGGTGGGGTGACCGCAGGCTGGCATCGTGGAGTGGCCACGTGGCGGGCAGCACGATCGCCAGCTCCCTTCGACCGGGCTCGAACCCTGCCGTGAAGATCAACTGGAGCTCGTATCTGGAGGGGATGCACGCCTTGCGCACGACGACCGGCGTCCGTTCCTCGCGCTCGACCGACACGAGGGGCCGCGGGTTCACGAACCCCTGAAGGGCGCGTTCGACGTGCTCGACGTAGAGCTGCTGATCGACGCCGCTCCAGTCGTGCTTCTCCAGGTACGGCCGAATGGCCCCCCGGGCGCGCAGGAATTCGGCCACCTCCACGTGATGGCCGGCCTTTTTGTGCGCGTAGACGACCGCGAAGTCCAACGCCGTCTGCGGCACCCTCAAACTCTCACGGTGAACGTCCGCACCCGCGGCGACGAGCGCCTGAACGACCTCCCGATGGCCTTCCATCGCGGCACCCATGAGCGGCGTCGAGTCGGCGTCTTCGGGGCCGTCCGCCGTCGCGCCCGCGTCCAGCAAGAAGCGAACGATGGGCAGATGCCCCGCGACGGCCGCCTCCGAGAGCGGCGTGCATCGCCCCTGCGCGACGCACGCGTCGTCGACCGGAATCCCCAGGTCGACGAGGAGGCGGCACATGTCCAGCTGGCCCTTGCGCGCCGCGAGGTGGAGGTAGCTCGGTGAACCGAGCCCCGACCAGCCTTGCCGCAGCGCGTCGGGGTGCTGCCGGTGCACGGCACGGATCGCGTCCAGCGCGCCCGACGTGACCCCCTCGTAGAGCGCCCTTCGAACCTCGACCGGGACGTCTGAAGAGCTCATCGAGGATGGCCTCCCTCCAGCCTGTCCGGGGCGTCCCGCCTCGATGAGGCTGCGATCGCCGTCTCGGGCACGGCGTTACGGCTTCGACGTCGGGGAAGGGGGCCGCGACGAGCTCGGACGCCCGCGACTCTCCCTCGAGGCGACGCCGTTCTCGGGGGTCGAGCGCGCGCGCAGAGAGGATGCCGGTCGTCGTCTCATTCAACCTCGACGTGGACGACGAGAGGCCGCCGCTCGAAGCGAGCGTAGCATGCGATGGACGCGGACACGCAACGGAGCCTCGCGATGTCCCGCGAGGAGTCGCGACGGGCACGTCCCGCCCCGTCTTCCGTCACTCGGCCGCCGAGAGCAGGAACGCGCGCGGCCTCGTCGCTCGTCGCGCCGCCCGGACTTCGCGTCACTCAACCGCCGAGCCTCGGGACGCGCGCGGCCTCGTCGCTCGGGGGGGCGTCGTCTCCGCGCGGCGTCCTCGACGGCGGTGAGCTCCACGTTGAGCTTCGAGCGTCGCCTTCGCATCCTCACGACGAGGAGTGGGGCGTGGTCCTCTTGCGCAGCTCGCGCCGAGAGCGGCGGTCTCCTCGTGGAGCCGAGCTGGGAGGCCCTTCGCCGTCGCCGCGATCGGCTCGTGGCGTCTCGTCACGTTGACGCGACGCGCTCGGTGACCATGTTGCGGGAAGGCGATGGAGTTCCGCCTGAACCGCCCCGCCGGGTGACCTGGCAGGGATGATGACTCCTACCGAGTACGGAGGACCGTATGGCGGAGGAGCGGAAGCACGAGCGTCATCCCACGCGGGTCCGCGCGATCCGGGCGCGCGAGATCCTCGACTCCCGCGCGCTGCCGACGGTCGAGGTCGACGTCGTCCTCGAGGACGGGCGTGCAGGAGCCGCCTCGGTGCCCGCGCGCCTCGCGAGCGGCGTCGGCGACGAAGGAGCGTTCGCGCCGGCGCTCGGCGCTCACGAGGTCGCGTTCGAGCGTTCGAGCCGATCCTCGGGCGAGCACCCGCGCTGGCGGTCCGATCCGACACCTCGACGAGCCGTCCCCTCGCGAGACGCCGAGTGAGAGATGCCCCCGCTCAAGCTTCCGCCGCGCTGGCAGCGCAAGATCGTCGAGCTGCGGAGGATGGTCGCCTACGCGCTGCCCGTCGGCGTCGCCTCCGGGCTCGGCGTCGCCGGCCTCGAGCTCGTCTGCAACGAGCTGCTCTGGGGCCACCTCGGCTCCACGCCGGTCGAGGTACGCGTCGTGTGGCCGATCGCAGGCCTCTTGATCTCGGGCGCGATCCTTCACCGACTTCGGGTCCGCACGGTCGGCATGTTGAACGAGGTCGTCGTTCACTACCATGAGCCTCCGGAGTCGCTCTCGGCCCGCGAAGACGCCATGAAGGTCGGGGCATGCATGGCCACGGTCGGGCTCGGCGCCTCGGCGGGGCTCGGCGGTCCGAGCCAGTGGCTCGGCGCCCGCGTCGCGCTCTACGTGCTCTACACGCTGAAGCGTCACCGGCCGCTTCGTGGGATCGCGGCGGCGAACGGGCTCCTCATCGGGGCCGCGGCGGGCGTGTCGGCGATCTTCCGCGCGCCGCTCGCGGGAACGCTGCTCGCCCTCGAGACCCCGTTCTCGAAGGACATGGACTCCACCGCGCTCGTGCCGGCGTCGCTGGCGGCGCTCGTCGCGCACCTCGTGCACGGCGCCATTCTCGACAACGATCCGCTGCTGCCCTTTCCGAGCGAGGTCAGCACCCGGCCCGATGCCTTCCTCGGCGCGCTCGTGATCGGCGTCGTCGCGGGCCTCCTGTCGCGGCGCTTTCAGCGCGTGCTCGTCTGGGTTCGTGTTCGGACGGGCCACCTGCCGTGGTACTGGCGCGCCCTGGGCGGCGGCGCGGTGACGTCGCTGAGCGGCTACATCGCGTGGATCCTGTTCGGCGACACCTGGACCTTCCAGGCGGGCCTGCCCCTCGCCCACGCGGTGTTCACGGCGAAGTTCATCGGGGCCGCCGCGGCGGGACTTCTCGTCTTGAAGCTCGTCTCCGTCTGGGCGACGTTCGGCACCTCCGGGGTCGCAGGGCTGCTCGTCATCACGCTGACGGTCGGCAGTCTCCTCGGCGCGTCGTGCCAGCCGTTCCTCCCGGGCCTGACGCCCGCGACGGCGTGCGCGATCGGCGTCTGCGCCTACCTCGCCGCGAACTACAACGCTCCGCTCACCGCCATCGCGCTCGCCGCCGAGTGGGGCGGGACCGAGCTCTTGAAGCTCGCGTGGGTCGCCGTGCTCGTCGCGGCGTGGATCGGCGAGGGCCTCGCCAACACCCCGGCCAAGACGGGCCGCCGGCACGCTCGCATGAGCGGACGTCATGAGCGCTCCTCGTCATCTTCGTCATGAGCGCTCCTCTTCTTCGGTCGAGCCGCGAGCGGCATGCGCCTCCGCGCCGGAGGGGGCGGAGACGATGACCGTCGCGCCGGCCAGCGAGGTCACGATGACGAACCCCATGGCGAGGTACGGGGAGAGCGCCCAGAGGCTGCCCACGAGGACGCTCGAGACGAGGTCCCCGAGACCGTTGACCGTCGCGAGGACCCCGAAGCCCGATCCTCGGGCGTCGTCCGGCAGCAGGGTCGCGGCGATCGTGCTCTCGACCGTCTCCCAGAAGCCCATGTACAGACCCGAGATCCCGAACACGACGGCGAACTTCAGGTAGGCGTCGCCCGGGAGCAGGAGCGCGACGGCGGGCACGACCGCGAGCGAGTATCCGAGGGCGAGGACGCGATGCTTCGCGTATCGGTCCGCGAGCCAGCCGGCGAGCGAGCACGACGCCGTGTAGACGACGTTGTAACCGACGTAGAACGCCATCGCGAGGGTGGCCGCGCGATGAGCTCCGAGCCGCGGAGTCCAGGCCTGCGTCGCCCAGAGGATGAGGAGCGTGTTCGAGTAGTCGCCGAGGCCGGCGACGCCCACCCCGGCGAGAAACCTCCGGAAGCTTCGCGGCAACGCGCGGGCGTTCGCGACGAAGGGTCGCGCCGGACCGCGCTCGTGCGCCTTCTCCTTCACGAGGAGCGCGACGAGGAGCGCGGCGACGACGCCGGGGATCAAGGTCAAGACGAAGACGTGCCGCGCCGACAGGACGGTGGCGAAGACGAGAGCCAGGAGCGGACCGACGATCGCCCCGGCGCTGTCCATCGTGCGTTCGAGCCCGAACGCACGACCGTACGTCTCCGGGGTCGTCGCCTCCGTCAAGAGGACGTTGCGCACCGGCGTTCGCGCGCCGCGCCCCACCCAGCCGAAGACGCGGGCGACGAGGACGTGCCAGGCCTGCGTCGCCAGGGCGAAGCTCGCCATCCCCGACGCCGTCATGAAGTACCCGATCACCGCCAGCGGCTTACGGCGACGCAGTCGGTCCGAGTAGTGCCCCGCCGCGAGCTTCGCGAAGCTGGAGAGACCGTCCGCGACGCCCTCGATGACGCCGAGCGTCGCGGAGCCCGCGCCGAGCGACGCGAGGAGCGCAGGCATCGCGCTCGTCGCCATCTCGTGTCCGACGTCCGAGAAGAGGCTCGCGAGCCCGATCCCGAGCACCGTTCGATTGAGCCAGCGAGCCGCGGCCGGAGGCTCACTCGCCATGTCTCGCGCTCCGCGCGCTCTCGGCGGGCTCGTCGTACGGCGGTCCTGGATCGGGCGGCGGGACGACCGAGTCTCGATAGTCCCGAAGCGGAATCGGCGGCCGGAGGAACCCGCCCTGTTTGCGGAGGTAGAGCCGCTGCGCCGGATAGATCCCGCGATGGCCCGTCAGGATGTACGCGATGACCGCGACGATCATCACGTGCGGGAACGCGGCGACCCCCAAGAGCTCCACCGCCATGATGGACAGCGCGACGGGCGTGTTGGCGGCCGCGCCGAAGACGGCGGCGAGGCCGGCGCCGGCGCCGAGCTCGATCGGCAACCCGAGCACGCGGGCGAGGACGCTCCCCAGCGTCGCGCCGACGAAGAACAGCGGCGTGACCTCGCCGCCGAGGAACCCCGCGGACAGCGTCACCGCCGTGAAGACGAGCTTCGCGGCGAAGGCGAACCACGGGAGGTCGGGATCCGTGAACGAGCGGACGATCGTCGGCACACCGAGGCCGAGGTAGTCGCTCGTTCCGACCAACTTCCACATGACGACGACGGTCACGCCGCCGAAGAACATCCGCGCCGGCAGCCGCGGGATCTTCGCCTCGAGGAGGCGCTTCAGCCGGTGGGTGAGCTCCACGAACGCGGTGGTGGCGAGGGCCATCGCGACGCCGACGACGCAGAGCTTGCCGAGCACGAGCGGCGTCAGCTCCACGTGCGCGACGTGCGGGTACGGCGTGTGGACGACGCCGAGGGCGCGCGTGACGAGATCGCCGACGATGGCCGCGACGAGGGCGGGGAGGAACGCGTCGTACTCGATGCGACCGACGGACACGACCTCCATCCCGAAGATCGTGCCGGCGATCGGAGTCCCGAAGACCGAACCGAAGCCGCCGGCGATCCCCGCCGCGAGCAGACGCCGGCGCGTGTCCCACGCCACGCGAAGCCGGTGCGCGATCTCGTCGGCGAGGCCCGCCCCCATCTGGACGGCGGTCCCTTCGCGCCCGGCGCTTCCGCCGAAGACGTGCGTGAGGACGGTGCCGACGAGGACCATCGGCGCCATCCGGAGCGGGATCTGCGGCGAGTTCTCGTGGATCGTGTCGAGGACGAGGTTGTTGCCGCCCTTGATGGGTCTTCCCCACCGCTCGTAGACCGCGCCGATGACGAGGCCGGCGAACGGCAGCGCGTAGACGAGAGACTCGTGCGCTTCACGGAGCTGGGTCGCCCGCTCGAGCAGCACGAGGAAGAGCGCCGAGGCGAGACCGCAGGCCGCCCCGACGGCCGCGCCGAGCCCCATCCACTGAAGGAGGGCGTGCGCGCGAGCCTTCACGCGCCGCCTCCGCGACCCTCGAGGCCGGTGACGCGGATCGCGACTCCTTCGAGGAGGACGCCCTGCCGGAGCGCCTGCTCGATCCGACGCCGCGCGAGCTGCGGCGAGGACGTGGGCGTGAAAGGACCGCCGGCCTTGCGCGATCGACGGCGGTAGATCCGCGCGATCGATCGCGGGCGACCTCTGGCCGCGGCCGGCCGGGAGCGATCTCGACCGAGGATGTTGGAGAGCACGTTGAAGACCTCCGGTTCGTCGAGCGCCGGAGGTCTTGGACCCTACGGCGCCGACATGGCACTGCCGTAGGAGTCATTGGCTCGCCGCCATCGAGGGCGACGAACGGATGTGGGCGGACTCCACCGCCCTCGCTGAAGGCTCGCAGGCGGATGCCTCGCCGTCAATGCGCGAAAGCGCTGCGGCGACGAGTCGACCCCCGCCCGCACCGCGCCGCCGCGAGCACTATAGCCGTGATCGGTTGATCTGAGCCTCCGATTCGCGCCGCCCGATGGGCGAGCGGCGCGAATCTCCGGTCAGGAGCCTGATCTCTGCTCACGGCTCCTGACGTTCCAGGATCGGCGCAACCGAGTTGCGCCTTAAGGCAAGGACTTCTCCAAGCAGTAGTCGAGAGGCTCAGCCGTGCTGCCCGGAAACGGTGCGTGCCCGGCGCCCGCGATCTCGCGGTACTGCAGGGGGTGCCCGGCGGCCTCGAGGGCGGCCTTCGCCGCGCGTGCCTGGGCGACGGCGAAGTCGTTCGCGCCGATGCTGAGGGCGTAGGGGATCTTGCGGGTCGCGTTCTCGACGTACGCGCTCCCGAGCGGGTTCGCGGCGGCGACGACCGCCGCGCAGGCCAGCTTCGCCGACGCGTCGATGCCGTAGCGGAAGGAGAGATAGCCGCCCTGCGAGTAGCCGAACACGATCACCCGCTTGGCGTCGATCTGACCGCCGGGGGTCACGAGCTCTGCCTGGATCTCCTCGAGGAGCGCGAGGTCGATGTTGCCGGCCGAAGGCGTACGGTACGCGTCCCAGCTCACGTCGTTCACCTGCTGCCCGCCGACGCTGATGTCCTGGACGATCCCTTGCGGCGCGGCGACGACGAAGCCCTTCGACTCGGCGAGCTGCTCGAGCCCGCGCGTCGCCACGAAGTTCGTCGCGGTGTCGCCGTTCCCGTGAAGCGCGATCACGAGCGGCACCTGCTGCGTCGTGATCGCGGACGGGACGATGAGCACGACGCTGCGTGCCTGACCGGCGGCCGTCCACGAGACCGTGGTCCTGCCCGGCTTCAAGTCCCCGGTGCCGGGCTGCGGAGGAGGCGTCGGCGTGGTTCCCGACGATCCGCCGCCGGTCGAGGCGTCGTCGCCGGGGCCTCCCGGCGTCGAAGCGCCGTCCGTGGGGCCCGCCCCCCGCCGGAGGTCGGTCGCGTCGGCGGTCGGGGCCGCGCAGGCGGCGGCGACGAGCGCGGCTCCGAGGAAGCGGAGGGCAGGGAGCTGCCCGCGGAGGCGACTTCGCCCGAGACGGTCGGATGAGCGCAGGCGCATCGGCCCGAATTGTCCTTTGGGCCCCCCGTCCACGCAAGGGGCTCGCGTTCGAGCGGTTCACGCGGGTCGCCGCTCGATCCCCCGCCTGCCCGGTGTGCACGCCGCGAGGACGACACGGTGTCGGGCTCGGCGCGCGGACGGTTCGTTCAGTACGGGCGCGCGTCGTCCCCCTCGGTCGAGGGCTCGCGGCCCGCGTCCCCGACGGCGTCGCTCTCGTTCCTGCTTTCGCCGTAGACCACACACGACACGGAGGCCGCGGTGAACGCCGCGATCAACCAAGCAAGAAGACGCATTCGTCCAACGTAGCAGAGGTCGATCGAGAGCGGTCCGAGGCGCGCGCGCCGACCTCGCGCTCGAGCGCGCGGCCGAGGGCGGTGTCGGAGCCGACGCGGGGGCGCGATCACGGCGCGAGTGACGTCGAAGGCGCCGGCTCGAGGTCGAGTCCCCGGTCGCATCGAATTCGGCGCGGCGCCGTTCGCGAAGAGGCCGCGCCATGGAACGAGAAGAGGAGCGCGTCCGGCGCTCCTCTCACTCCCAATCTATGCCAGAGCCGGGGGCTTGCGGCAAGCCCCGGGTCGTGCCGCACATTCAGCGGCCGCACGCGAGGACGTGCAGGAGGAGGCTCGAAATGCACGACGAATCCGGACGCAGTGTGACGCCCGCGGATCACGCGGTGGTGATCGCCGGAGGAGGCCCGACGGGCATGATGTTGGCGGCCGAGCTGGCGCTCTCGCGCGTCGACGTCGCCGTCGTCGAGCGACGCGAGAGCCAGGACCTCGCCGGCTCGCGCTCCGGCGGTCTGCACGCACGCACGATCGAGGTGCTCGATCAGCGGGGCGTCGCCGATCGCTTCCTCTCGCAAGGACGGGTCGGTCAGGTCGCGGGCTTCTCGTTCATCCCCCTCGACATCAGCGACTTCCCGACGCGCCACAACTACGGGCTCGGGCTCTGGCAAGAGCGCTTCGAGCGCATCCTGGCCGACTGGCTCGGCGAGCTGCCGGCGACGATCTATCGCGGACGCGAGGTGACGGGCTTTGCGCAGGACGACGCCGGCGTCGACGTCGAGCTGTCCGACGGCCGATCGTTGCGCGCGGCGTATCTCGTCGGGTGCGACGGGGGCCGCAGCCTGGTTCGCAAGGTGGCCGGCATCGACTTCCCGGGGTGGGACGCGTCGACCAGCTACCTGATCGCCGAGGTCGAGGTGGCCGAAGAGCCCGCGCGGGGCGTCCGCCGCGGCGAGAAGGGCGTCAACGCTCTGGGCAAGCTGGGGGACGGGAAGCGCGCGCGCGTCGTGTTGGTCGAGCCGCGCGTCGGTCGGGGCGACGAGCCGACGCTGGGCGATCTCCGCGAGGCGCTCATCGCCGTCTACGGGACGGACTTCGGTGTCCGTGACCCGAGCTGGCTGTCCAGGTTCACCGACATGGCTCGGCAGGCGGCGTCCTACCGAGATCGACGGGTCCTCTTGGCCGGCGACGCGGCGCACGTGCACGCCCCCTCGGGCGGGCAGGGGCTCAACATCGGCGTTCAGGACGCCGTGAACTTGGGCTGGAAGCTCGCCCAGGTGGTCCAAGGGACATCGCCCGACAGCCTCCTCGACACCTACCACGCCGAGCGGCATCCCGTCGGTGCGCGCGTGCTCCGCCTCACCATGGCGCAAACCGCGCTCGGCCGCGGGGACGATCGCACGGAGGCCCTGCGCGAGAACGTGTCCGAGCTGCTGCAGATGGACGAGCCGCGCAAGCGATACGGCGCGATGATGTCGGGCCTCGACGTTCGCTACGATCTCGGTGAGGGCCACCCGCTGCTCGGGCGTCGCATGCCCGATCTCGATCTGGTCACCGGAGGCGGTCCGCGGCGAGCGTTCTCCCTGCTGCACGACGCCCGGCCGGTGCTGCTCGACCTCGGTGAGCGCGGCGCTCTGGACGTCGCTCCATGGGCGGATCGGGTGCGCCGGGTCGAGGCTCGATACGCCGGCGCGTGGGAGCTCCCGGTGCTCGGCGCGGTCCCGGCTCCCGCCGCCGTCTTGATTCGACCGGACGGGTACGTCGCGTGGGTCGGAGACGGATCGGACCGGGGGCTTCGAGACGCCCTGACCCGGTGGTTCGGCCCGCCGACCGCGGCGTAGCTCACGCGCGGGCCCCCGACGGCAGACGACGGGAGCCTCTCGGTCCGGGCCGAGAGACTCCCGCGCCTCGAGCGCAACGCGAGGTCAGTTCGCGCCGGGCTGCGGGATGCCCCGCCGCGTGAGCTCGCTCTTCGCGTACTCTCGGAACTTGGTCAGCGTGGGCTGCTCGCAGACGCCCTGGGCGTTGATCACGGTGACCCACTTCACGAGGTGATCTTGGAACGAAGAGATCTTCTTGTATCCGGTGGGGCCGTTGCGGAGGTCCGACTGGAACTGGAAAAACCGATACTGGAAGCCCGCCTTGCGTAGCGCCACGTACTCGGCTGGAGCGTCCTGGAGCATCTTGCGAAGGCGGTAGTACCCCTTGGCCCAGCACTCCAGGTTCTCGGCGTTGACCGCCACCGAGCCACCGTCGTAGCTCAGGACGCGCGGGTTCGTGCCCGGCGCGGAGAGCGTGCCGTATTTGTAGGTCTCGCCGTCGGCGGTCGTGCCGATCTCCCACGCGCCGAGGCTGATCTTGGCCTCTCCGAGCGGCGCGTCCGCGGGGATGGACGGGATCTCGGGGCACGCGCTCACGTCGACGTCGGCCGCGTCCATGTCCTGCCCGTCGAGGCAGCGATCCTCCGGGGCCTTGGAGGCCGCGGGCCCATCCTCGTCGTCGTTCGTCGCGTCCGGCTCGGACTCCGTACCGTCCGTGGACTCGTCGGGATCCGCGTCGGTCGCGTCCTCCGGAGTGGCGGCCGCGGGGGCCTTCTTGACGATGATCTTCTCGGTGCAGCCGACCAGCGGCACGCCCACGAACAGTGCGATGAGGAGCTTCTTCACTGGAACCCTTGGCCTCCGCGAGGAAGAGCGTGGCTAGCTCTTCTACAGGGGACGTTTCCCTACATCGCGGATCGGACTTTGTCGAGGCGCTCGCCCCATTTTCTGTGCGTCCCGCGGCGGCGTGGCCAACCGTCCGAAGGGTCCGTCCGCGACGACGCGCGGCGTCGGGCCTGTCGGGGGCAGAGAGCGCGGTACCGGATGTCGGTCCAACAAAGCTCACCCGCGGGTTCAACCTGCGGCACGCGCAATCGCCTCGACTCGGGGCGCTGGAGCGTCGCGCGCCTTGTCACCCGTGATGCCGGGCTAAACGTCCGTGCCTGCGAGCACCTCGCGCGCAGCGCGCTTGGCACTCGCAAGGGCGCCGTGCATCCATCCTGGTCGATGCGACGTGTGATCCCCCGCGAAATGCACCCGGCCTTCCGCACCCGCGAGGAACGGTCCGAACGCGCTCATCTCGCCGGGGGCGAACCACGCGTGAGCGCCCCGAGCGAACGGATCTTCGTCCCAGGAATGAGTGATCCCACGCACGTAGCGCGCCTTCGCCCCCGGGTGGACAGCGTCAGCGGCATCGAGGAAGAGCTGCAGTCGTTGCGCTTCGGTCAAGGGACCGATCCGTCGTGCTCGATCACCCGAGACGTAGGCGCCGAGCACGCCACGTTTGCCCGGCTGAAACTTCGTCTCGTCGCGCACCACGCCTACGGGGAGATCGGTCTCGGCGTCTCCGGATTCGCCTCGCACCTCCCAGATTCGCGAGTTGATCTCGGCAAACATGCGCACTGTGGAGACCATTCGTAGTTCGCGGATGACCTTGGCCTTCCCGGGGGAGAACGGAGGCGACACCTCCATGGATCGCAGGACCGAGTACGGTATCGCGCACACGACGCGCGCGGCCTCGAGCTCCTGCAGCGAGCCTCGCTCGAGGAAGGTGACGCGCACGCCCCGTTCGCCGCGCTCGATGCGCTTGACGACGGCATGATACCGAACGCGCGTACCGAGCCGTCCGGCAAGCGCGATCGGCAGGCGATCCGCTCCACCCTCGATCCGCCCGTCTCTTGGAAGCGCCATGTCACGGAAGACGCCAGCCATCTCGCGGAGGACGAACGCTCCCGACACGGTCGATAGCTCTTCGGCGGTGAATCCGAATGCATCGACGTAGCCCTGGGAGGCGCCCCTCTGGAGCAGCAGTTCGGCGGCGCTCTGCGCGTCGTGGTGCGCGAGCACGTGCGCCGGCCATGGTGTCGCCGGATCGACGTCCTTTACGTCGGCGAAGTACTTCTCGAGGCACCCGACGAATCCGAGCCTCCTCTCTTCGTCGGAGAGACGTTCGTGCGAAGGAGGCTCCTCGGTGGGCGCGAAGCGTCTTCGGATTCCGTCCCTGACCTCGATCGTCGCGAGTCCGCTCGTACGTTTCGGCTGGGTCACGTGCACGCCGACCTTCGCGAGCAGCGTGAGCAGATCCGGATCGCGGACGACGTGCGTCGCTCCCGCTTCCACGTGGAGACCGTCGGCGAAAGGCTCGCGCAAGGTCAGGATCCTGCCACCCGGTCGCCCCTGCGCCTCGAGGACGATCACGTCTCGCCCCGCCTCGACGAGCTCGAGGGCAGTGGCGAGGCCCGCGAGGCCCGCGCCGATCACAACGATCGGTCTCCGCGCGTGCGCGGCGCGCGGCGCAGCGCGACGCGCATCGCGCGGAGTGCATGCGGCGGCGAGGAGCGTTCCTGCTCCGAGCAGCCAGCTTCGTCTGGTCAATCCCATCCAGACTTCGTGAACACCCAGGCGCCGAGCAACCTTGGCGGCTTCCCGTCCGAAGCCGCGCCGAGAGAGGACTCGAAGCCCCGCGGCTGTCGGAGGCGTCGCGTGATGATCGAAGCCGCGACGATTCGACGGCGTTACGCGTCACGAGTAGACGAACGACGCCACCTCTTCGTAGAGGACAGAGGCCGCACCCTATGCGAAGGCGAGGAGCCATCCGCGCTGAATCTGTGCTGTCTCGATGGGGTCGAGGAAGTCGCGCGGCGGAATTCTTAGCCAGCCTCAAGCGACCAAGCCTGCGCTCGAGAGCGCGAGCGCACTCACGGGGACATACAGCACGGGAACAGCCAAGGCTGCGATGAGTGCCGACTTGGCGCGTGAGTGCGGTCGTCGCAATTCAGCGTTCCCAGGTGACGGGTCGGTCGTCGTGGACATGACCCGATCATGGAAGTGGCCCGCTACGACGAAAAGAGGTCGCCACTGCCGCTCCCCAAGCGCCCCAAACGCCTGAGACCTTCAGCACGATGACTCGAGGGAGGTATTCGACGCCGCCGAACCGGTGGAGGGGGGACCCGTAAAGGACGACATTCGCGGCCCCCGCGAACAGTATCCACGTTACGGCGACGACGGCGGCAATTCGCGCGCTCTTCGAGCACGTGTATCACGCGTCCTTTCTTCGTGCTCTCCAGTTCGAGCGCAACGCGCTGCTTGAACGGGCGTAGTCGCGGGTGTCATGGCTTCGAAGCTCCCAACCCTTCGTTCGACGGAGCCGTGAAGCGGTGAACGTCGACGCCGTGAGCTGAACGCTGCACGGATCGGAGGGAGGCTGCTGGCCACGTTCCGCGATCCCGGGCGCCGCCCTCTGCGCGGTTGACAATCGATAAGTGTTGGCTTATGAGTTGAGCATGCAGAGCGTGGCGGCGGCCGAGAACAAGATCTTCCAGGCGCTGGCGGATCCCAGCCGCCGGGCGATCTTCGAGTCGCTCACGCGCGGGGAAGCGGCGGTGAAGGACCTCACGGCGCGCTTCGACATCTCGCAGCCGGCGGTCTCGCAGCACCTCGCCGCGTTGAAGGACGCCGGCCTGGTGAACGGCCGGCGCGCGGGGCGCTGCGTCTACTACCGGGTGGAGCCGCGCGGGATGAAGCCGCTCATCGACTGGATCGCGCACTACCGCGCCTTCTGGACCGAGCGCGTCGATCGCCTCGAACGACTGCTGGAGAAAATGGATCCATGACGCTCTCCGACAAGACCGCAAAAGCGCAGACGGAAACCCTCTCGTTCGAGCTCGATTTGCAGCACCCGCCGGACAAAGTGTGGCGCGCGCTCACCGACCCGACGCTGCTCGTGGAGTGGCTCCTGCCCGTCGTCGATCTCAGGCTCGAGCCGGGGGCGGCGTTCACGTTCAAGGCGCAGCCGCAGCCCGGTTGGGACGGCCTCGTGAACTGCCGGATGCTCGAGATCGAGGCGCACCGGAGGCTCAGCTACACGTGGGTCGTCGGCGACATGGACACCGTCGTGACCTTCACGCTCACGCCCACGGCGTCGGGCACGCGCCTGTCGCTCGTGCACACGGGCTTCAAGCCGGACCAGAAGCAGAACTTCGGCGGCGCGCGCTACGGGTGGAAGATGATGGGCGGAAAGCTCGTCGACCTGCTCCCGAGGATCTCGTGAGCCGGTCGAGGTTCGTGCCCCCGCGGGCCGCGTCGGGCTCGTCTTCGGAGGAGGTCCGCTCGAGCTGGAACCAACGGGTCCGGCAGCTCCGCCGCCCGGTGTCCATCGCCTCTACGGGGGCCGTCGTCGTCCACGCCGTCGCCATGGTGCAGGACGCGCAGGCCGTGATGACATGATCGCGAACATGGTCTCCTCCCGCCAGCACCCTGCCGACAGCCACGACCTGATCCGCGTCCAGGGCGCCCGGCAGAACAACCTGAAGGACGTCAGCGTCGCGATCCCCAAGCGGCGGCTGACCGTGTTCACCGGCGTCTCGGGATCGGGCAAGTCGTCGCTGGTGTTCGGCACGATCGCGGCGGAGTCGCAGCGGCTGATCAACGAGACCTACAGCGCGTTCGTCCAGGGGTTCATGCCGACCCTCGCGCGGCCCGAGGTCGACGTGCTGGACGGGCTGACGACCGCCATCCTCGTCGATCAGGAGCGAATGGGCGGTCATCCCCGCTCGACGGTCGGCACCGTGACCGACGCCAACGCGATGCTGCGCGTGCTGTGGAGCCGCCTCGGCAAGCCGTCCGTCGGCTCGTCCAACGCCTTCTCCTTCAACGTCCCGTCGGTCCGCGCGGTCGGGGAGATCTCGATCGAGAGGGGAGCCGGCAAGACCGAGAAGCGCGTCTTCACCCTCAACGGCGGCATGTGCCCGCGCTGCGAGGGCATGGGCCAGGTCACCGACTTCGACCTGTCCCAGCTTTACGACGACAAGAAGTCGCTCAACGAGGGGGCGCTCACCATCCCCGGGTACAGCGTCGACGGCTGGTACGGCCGCATCTTCGGCGGCTGCGGCTTCTTCGATCCCAACAAGCCGATCCGCAAGTTCACCAAGAAGGAGCTTCACGACCTGCTCCACAAGGAGCCGACCAAGATCAAGGTCGACAACGTGAACCTCACGTACGAGGGCCTCATCCCGCGCATCCAGAAGTCGTTCTTGTCCAAGGACGTCGACGCGCTGCAGCCGCACGTCCGGGCGTTCGTGGAGCGCGCGGTCACCTTCACCACCTGCCCCGAGTGCGCCGGCACCCGCCTCAACGAGGCCGCCCGGTCCTCCAAGATCAAGGGGATCAACATCGCCGCCGCCTGCGCGATGCAGATCAGCGACCTGGACGGGTGGGTGCGCGATCTGAAGGCGCCGACCGTCCTGCCGCTCTTGGAGTCGCTGCGGCATACGCTCGAGGCGTTCGTGGAGATCGGGCTCGGCTACCTCAGCCTCGACCGGCCGTCCGGGACGCTGTCGGGCGGCGAGGCGCAGCGCACCAAGATGATCCGCCACCTCGGGTCGTCGCTCACCGACGTGACCTACGTCTTCGACGAGCCGACGGTCGGGCTGCACCCCCACGACATCCAGCGGATGAACGACCTCCTCTTGCGCCTGCGCGACAAGGGCAACACCGTCCTCGTGGTCGAGCACAAGCCTTCGATCATCGCGATCGCCGACCACGTCGTCGACCTCGGTCCCGGCGCCGGCGCCGCGGGGGGCGAGGTGGTGTTCGAGGGCACGGTCGACGGGCTCATGGCCAGCGGCACGCTCACCGGGCGTCACCTGAACGACCGGGCCGCCTTGAAGCCGTCGGTGCGGACGCCGTCGGGGGTGATGGAGGTGCGCGGCGCGCGCGCTCACAACCTGAAGGACGTCGACGTCGACATCCCGCTCGGCGTGCTGGTGGTGGTGACCGGCGTGGCGGGATCGGGCAAGAGCTCGTTGATCCACGGCTCGGTGAGCGGCCGGGACGGCGTGGTGTCGGTCGACCAGACCCCGATCCGCGGGTCGCGGCGGAGCAACCCGGCGACGTACACCGATCTCCTGGAGCCGATCCGCAAGGCGTTCGCGAAGGAGAACGGCGTGAAGCCGGCGCTGTTCAGCGCCAACTCCGAGGGCGCCTGCCCGACCTGCAACGGCGCCGGCGTGATCTACACCGATCTGGCGATGATGGCCGGCGTCACCACGGTCTGCGAGGACTGCGAGGGGCGGCGGTTCCAGGCGTCGGTGCTGAACTACCGGCTCGGCGGGCTCGACATCGCCGAGGTGCTCGACCTGTCGGTGCGCGACGCGGTCGGCTTCTTCGGCGCCGGCGAGGCGCGGACGCCGGCCGCGCACGCGATCCTGCAGCGCATGGCCGACGTGGGGCTCGGCTACCTGCGGCTCGGCCAGCCGCTCACCACGCTGTCGGGCGGCGAGCGGCAGCGGCTCAAGCTCGCGACGCACATGGGGGCCGACGGCAACGTCTACGTGCTCGACGAGCCGACCACCGGCCTGCACCTGGCGGACCTCGAGCAGCTGCTCGGGCTGTTGGATCGGCTGGTCGACTCCGGCAAGTCGGTCCTCGTGATCGAGCACCACCTGTCGGTGATGGCGCACGCCGACTGGATCATCGACCTCGGGCCGGGCGCGGGCCACGACGGCGGGCGGATCGTGTTCGAAGGCACCCCGGCCGATCTCGTGGCGGCGAGGTCGACGCTGACGGGCGAGCACCTGGCGGCGTTCGTCGGCAGCCGTCCTTCGCGCGCCGCCGGAGACGCCGCGCGGAAGCGTGATCGGCGAGCGTCGGGCGGCGTTCGTGGGTAGCCGTCCGTCGCGCGCCGATGGGCCGGCGGTCGCGTGAGGGTATGCTCGTCGCGCGATGAAGCGACGCGGTTCGGCGCTCGATCTCGATCCCGAGGCGCGCGCGGCGCTCTGGCGTCGCGTGGCGGAGCTCCTCGAGCAGCACGTCGTCGCGCTCTCCGAGCCCGACGCGCCGCTCGTGCCGGGTCGTTCGAACGACGCGATCGCGGAGGAGGTCGGACGCCTCGACCTCGACGGCCCGCGCGAGCCCGGCGCCCTGCTCGACGAGGTCGTGCGCGCGCTCGAGGACGGCGTCGTGCATACGGACCATCCGCGGTACTTCGGGCTCTTCAACTCGGCGCCGGCGGCGCTCACGGTCGTCGCGGACGCGATCGTCTCCGCCTACAACGCGCAGCTCGCCACGCGCGGGCACGCCCCCTGGCCCGTCGCGATCGAGGAGCGCTTGATCGCGGAGCTCGGAGCGCGGTTCGGCTGGGCGCCGAGCGCGTGCCGCGGCGCGTTCACCACCGGCGGGGGCGAGGCCAACATGACGGCGCTCGCGTGCGCGCTCTTCGCGACCTCCCCGGAGGTCGGGGAGCGCGGCGTCCGCGCGCTCCCCGCCGAGCCGCGCGTCTACGTGTCGACGGAGGGGCACGCCACGGTCCGCCGCGCGGCGCGCCTCGCGGGCATCGGAGAGGGCGCCGTGCGCGTCGTCTCGGCCGACGCCGCGCACCGGATGAAGCCCGCCGCGCTCCGCGAGGCGATCGCGGACGACCGGAGGAACGGCGCGCTGCCGCTCCTCGTCGTCGCCACCGCAGGCACCACGAGCTCGGGGGGCATCGACCCGCTGGACGAGATCGCGACGATCGCGGCGCGAGAGCGCTGCTGGCTGCACGTCGACGCGGCGTGGGGCGGCCTCGCGGCGCTCGTGCCCGAGCTCCGCTCCGCGATCGACGGCGTCGAGCGCGCCGACTCGATCACGTTCGACGCGCACAAGGTGATGTCGGCGCCGATCGGCACGGGCACGTTCCTCACGCGCCGCGAGGGGATCCTCGAGCGCGTCTTCGGCGCCAACACCGGCTACATGCCGCGCGACGGCTCGAGCGATCCCTACGCGCGATCGATCCAGTGGTCGCGCCGCTTCCTCGGGCTGAGGCTCCTCTTGCCGCTCGCGACGCTCGGGTGGGACGGCTACGCGGCGTCGCTCCGCCGGCAGGTGGCGCTCGCGGATCGGCTGCGCGAAGGGCTGCGCGCGCGCCGGTGGCGGATCGTCAACGACACGCCGCTCCCGATCGTGTGCTTCGTCGACGCGTCGGAGGGCAGCGGCGCGCGGGACAATCGGTTCCTCGACGCCGTCGCGCGCGCCACGATCGGCTCGGCCGGAGGATGGATCTCCGTGCCCCGCTTCGCGAGCGGCGCCCGCGCGCTCCGCGCCTGCGTGAACAACCATCGCACCGAGGAGCGCGACATCGATCGCCTCGTCGACGCCCTCGACCAGGCGCGCGCCGCGGCCCGCCGCGGTTGACGCGTTCGCCGGCGCCTCGTCTTCTCCGCGCCGCCGCGTCCGACTTCTCCGCGCCGCCGCGTCCGACTTCTCCGCGCCGCCTCGTCCGACCGGCCGCGTCGACGTCGCGGGCGGCCCCGGCGACGGATCCGCCGCGGCGCTCGTGCCTCGCCCTACAGCCAGGAGAAGCCGCGCGCGAGGACGTCGCTCGCGTTCGACGCGATCGGATCGCCGTGGGCGATGACGAGGCGCTCCGCGCCCCACGCGACGACGCGATCGATCTCCTCCCGCGCCTTCGCGCGGCGCCTCCGCATCATCACGTGCTCGAGCACCGTCGGGCCGGGCTCGCGCGCGCCGAGCAGGCGCCCGACGGCGCGCGTCACCCACGACGGGTGGCTCGCGAGGTTGAAGATGATGTCGCACGACACGATCGTGCGGCTCTCGCGGTGGAAGAAGACGACCTCGTTCTCCATCGTCCGCGAGCTCACGTGGACCTGGTCGAAGTCGTCCGCCCAGAGCGGGGCGTCGCCGAGCACGTGCGTCCACGCGACGTCCGCGCGCTTCACCTCGAGCCCCGGGGCCGCGCCGAGCGTGGCCTTCGGGTACGCGCTCGCCCATTCGCCGACGTAGAGGTGGTGGAACAGGCTCGGCGCCACGATCGCCCGCACCTCGCCGAGCGCGTCGACGGCCTCGCGGGTCGCGTCGTCGAGCGCGACGGGCGAGTGGACGAACAGCCCGCCGTCGCGCATGCGCACGACGGTCATCCGCGTGCCGACCTCGACGCCGAAGAAGCGGAGCGGGCGGGCCTCGATCCAGACGTCCTCCGCGAAGGGCGCGAGCATGAGCCCTTCCTAGGGGCCGGGGCGGCGGGGGTCCAGTGTGGGTCCGGTCGGGCGCGTACGATCCTGCTCGTCGGCCGGTCGCCGCGTTTGCTACTAGTGTCCCGAGTCCGCGAGGACTCGGGCACGGGAAATGAGAAAACGTAGCGTGTCCCGCGTCGGACGTTCGGCTTTGTCGGGGAATCGCGAGGCCCTCCCAGGCGAAGCGGGCCTCGCGATGGTCCGACGAACCATGGACTCAGGACACTAGGGGCGCCTCGCGATGGTCCGGGTCCCACCTTCGCGCTTCGAGGTCGAGGCGCTCCACGAGCGCCTGTGCCAGCGGATCGCGGAGCTCCGCTCGCTGGTGGTGGCGGACGTGACGCGCGTCTTCCTCGAGGTCTCGTCGCTCCCGTGCGCCCGAAGGCTCTGGTCGTTCGAGTTCGCGTTCGACGAGGACGACGGACGCGTCGCGCGCCTCGAGGCGCGCTTCACGGATCGCGGCGCCCCGGACGGCGCGGGCGAGGACCTCCGCGGCTACGAGGTGCAGGTGCTCCTGCCGCGGGTGATCCCGGCGCGCGCACCCGCCGACGGCGTCCGCGCGGCCGTGCCCGCCGGCGCGCCCGCGGGCAGCCTCGTCGAGCGCTTCGTCCGCGCCCTCGCCGATCTCGGCGCCTACCGCGCGATCGAGGCGCTCGAGGCGCGGTCGGCCGAGGTCTACTTGCTCTGATTTTTGCGCTGATGGGCCGCCTCGATCTCGGCGCGGAGGCGATCCTCCTGCGCGCGGAGCTCGGGGGTGAACTCCGCGCCGAAGTCCTCGGCCTCGAAGACGGGCCGAATCTCGAGCTCGGCGTCCTCGCCCGGCATCGGATCGGGGCATCGGCTCGCCCACGCGACGGCTTCCTCCATCGACTGGACCTGCCAGAGCCAGAAGCCGGCGACGAGCTCCTTCGTCTCGATGAAGGGACCGTCGACGACGTGGCGCTTGCCCCCCGAGAAGACGACGCGCTTGCCCTTCACGCTCGGGTGAAGCCCCTCGCCCGCGACCATGACGCCGGCCTTGACGAGCTCCTCGTTGTACTTGCCCATCTCGGCGAGGAGCTTCTCGCCCGGCATGATGCCCGCTTCGCTGTTCTTCGTCGCCTTCACGATCACCATGACCCTCATCGTCCTGTCCTTTCGCTCGAAGCCCGCGCCGTCTCGCGGGCCGTTCGTAGAGACGACGCGCGACCCCGACCGAGATCGACACGCCCGGAGCACTTTTTCTGGGCGTGGCGCAAGCGGCTGAGAATATTGATCGATTAAGTGGAGCCGGTCCTCGTCTTCGTCGACCGCGCCGCCGCGTCCTCGAGCTCGCGTCGTCGAGCCGTGAAGCCCGCCTACGTCGCGCGTCATCCGGACGGCGGCGTGCGTGCTCGAACGAGGCCGCCGCGCGCGGCGATCGTCTCACCAGGGCGTCGGTCCCCACTGGCACGCGGCGAAGGGCGGCGAGCTCCGGGTGACGTCGTCGTCGACCGTGCCGGTCGTCGGAGCGATGTCGTCGGGGTCGTTCTCGCCGCAGAGGGCGGCCTCGTCGGCGACGACGTAGCGGCCGCGCGCGAAGCGGAGCGTCTGGACGCGCGCGCCGACGTACTGGCCGGCGCCCGCGACCGCGCGGAGCAGCGGGAAGCCCTCGTCGGCGTGGCCGGGGACGGCGACGACGTCGGCCTGAAGCTCGAACACGCCGAGCTCGCGCGTGCAGCCCGCATAGGTGCCGAGCAGCCGTCGCCGGCAGCCGTCGCCGGCGCTGGGGGCGTTCGTGACGGCGTGCCCGGTCCCGTCGTCGAGCGTCTCGACGGACGGGTTGCACCCGGCGCTCTTCGGCGGAGCGCGAACGGGGGCGACGCACGGGCCCATCGCGCGGGCGTCGCGGCTCGTCGGATCGGGGCCGGTCGGCATGGTGAAGGCGGCGCCGGCGACGGCGGCCGACGGACCCCGCCCGTTGAACGCGCGCACCCGGTAGTCGAGGCGCTCTCCGGGGACCCGCATGTGGTGGACGAGCTCGCGGGCTTCGGGGCCGAGCAGCGCCACTCGGGTGAAGTCGGGCGCGTCGCTCGGTCGTGCCAGCACCTCGAACCCCGCCACGCCGCGCGTCTCGGCGTCCCACGCGATCCGAGCCGCGAACGGCGTCACGGCGTCGACGCGCACGGAGCGCGGCGCGCCGGGGGGACCGCTCGGCGCCGGCGCGCGTACCGTCACCTCCGTCGACCACGCCCCGGCGCTGCGCGCGCGGTACGCGTAGGTCGCCCCGCTCACCGCCGCGTGGAGGCGTCGCTTCCAGCCGCGATCGCGGCTCCCCGCCGGGGGCCGCTCGAACGCGTCGCGTTGGGTCGTCTCGCCGGCGTCGGCGGCCGGCGCGCGCCGGCGCTCGATCTCGACCCGTCGCCAGCTCCCCGAGTCTGCGGCCGCCGCCTCGAGCGTGAGCTCGATGAGCGCGGCGCCGACGGGGCGGAGCGTGATCGAGCTCCCTCCCTCCAGCGGGATCGATCGGACCTCCGCGACCTCGTCGGCGTCCTCGCGGCCGTCGGCCGCGTCGAGCGGCGCAAGGCCGCCTGCCGGACGCGGCGGGGCGTCGGCGACGGCGCTCGACGACGGGCCGTCCGAGGGCTTCGGTCGTGTCGTCAGGCGGCCGCAACCGATCACGGTCACCGCCAGCAGCGCCGCGGGCATCCACCTCGCCGCCGTCGAGATCATCGCGCCCGCCCGCTCATGCCCCGATAACGCACGGCCGCGTCCTCCTCGTTCATCGGGCGTCGAGCCCGACGTCCCCGAAGGCGTCGACGAGCGTGCTCGCGACGCGGTGCGCCGTGCCGGCGTCGTCGGGGTAGTCGAGCTCGCGGTAGAGGCGCGCCAGGCGCTCGGTTTTGTCGATCCGGAGCGCCGACGTCCGGAGCACCTCGACGTGGGCCAGGAAGAAGAGCGAGTAGCCGCGAAAGATGCGGGCCATGCGATCGGGCGAGAGCTGCCAGGTCTCCCACGCGAAGGCGAAGTAGGGCTTCACCATCGCGACGATGGCGTCCTCGTGCCGCTCGACGCCCGCGCGCGCCTCCGCGACCGTGCGGACGCCGCTCGAGGCGAGCATCTTGAGGAGGTAGTCGGGGTAGAAGGGCTCGTCGCCGAGCTCCTTCTCGAGGACGAGGGCGATCGCGCGATCGAGCGCCTTCACCTCGGCGCAGTCGAGGAGCGCGAGGAGCGAGAGCCGGTCGAGCTGCACGGGCGCGGCGGCGGCCTCGATGCGTGCGGGGAGCGCGGCGGCGTAGCTCTCGAGGTCGCGGCGGATCGCGCAGAACTCCTGGTCGGCGAGCTCGAGGAGGCCGGCGAGGCGGTTCAGGCGCCGGCGGACGCCGGCGGGCACGGCCTCCGTCGCCTTGTACCCGAGGTCGTGCTCGATCTCCGCCCACGCGTGCTCGAGCACCGTGCGCACCTGGATCTCGAAGCGGGCGCTCGCCGGGAGGTCGCCGCCGACGCGGCAGACGTAGTGGAGCGAGCGGTAGCCGAACTCGGTCGGCTCGCGGCGGCGCTTGTCGCTCGAGTGCACGAAATCGACGGGCAGCCGCGACTCGACGAGCCCGCCGACGCGGTCGACGGCGTCCTCGAAGTACATGATCACGCGGATGCCGATGAGATCGGTGATCGTCCAGAGCTCGCGGTGGCTGCGATCCGGCCGCGCGAGCTTCTGCGCCAGGCTCTCGCGGCTCTTCAGCCGCAACGTCACGGAGTGCACCTTGAGCGTGGGATCGGACGCGAGCAGCGCGGTGAGCTCGGCGACGAGGGCCTCCCCCCGCGCGCGGAGGGCGGACAGGAGGACGTCGTATTGCTCGAGCAGCGCCTCGTAGGCCATCGAGCGGTCATCTTGGCGGAAAGGCCCGCCACCGTCGAGCGCCCGGCGGAGGGCGGCGAAGCGACCGGCGCGGCGGTCTAGTCGGACGCGCCGGAGTAAGGCCTCCGCCCCGCGCCGTCGAGCACGGAGGCGATCTCGCCGAGCGCGAGCGGCGCGCGGGGCGAGAGCTCCCCCTCGCGCGTCGCCGTGCCGAGGTGGATCCATCCGAGCATCTCCTCGTTCTCGTCGAGGCCGAGCGTCTCGGCGAGGGCCTTGCCCTTCGTGAACGGCACGCTCTTCCACACCGCCCCGACGCCGAGCGCGTGCGCGGCGAGCACGATCGCGTAGCCCGCGCAGGCGGCCGTCGCGTGCTGCTCCCACGTCTCGATCTTGCCGGCCTTCGGCGACGCGATGAGCACCACCACGGTCGGCGATCGGAAGGCCTTCTCGCGCACCTTCTCGAGCAGGGCCGCCGGAGCCTCGGGCCGGCGCTCGGCCGCCGCCGCCGCCAGCGCGTCGCCGAACCGAGCGCGGCCGTCGCCCTCCGCGATGACGAAGCGGAAGGGGCGGAGGAGCCCGTGGTCGGGGACCGCGCCGGCCGCGAGCAGCACCTGCTCGAGCTGCTCGCGCGACGGACCCGGCGCGTCGAGCTTGGTGGCGCTGCGACGTGAGAGGACGAAATCGAGGTGCCGCGCGTCGTTCGCCATGCTCCTAGGCTACTCCCAACGGCGCGCTCGCCGCCAACCCGTCGCGGCCTGGCCCGCGGGCTCGCCGCGCGAGCTCTGCAGCGCGGGGTCGCGGTCGGCCCGGGTCGCCGGTGCGGTCGGCTCGGGTCGCCGGCGCGGTCGGCCCGGGTCGCGGTCGGCTCGGGTCGCGGCCGCGGTTACGGCGCCGCGTCGATCGAGGCGACGGCGGGGCCTCGCGGGAGGCGCGCGGGCGCCTCCGACCTCGCGCGATCGAAGCGGAGGACGAGGAGCGCGCCGAGCGCCAGGGTCTGCAGCGCGAGCGTCGAGTTGACGGCCCACGCCACGCCGAGGCCGCCCTTTCCCATCTTCACCGCGAACAGGTAGGCGAGCGGGATCCGCGCGAGGGCGATCACGAGCCCGACGACGACGGGCGGGACGGTGTCGCCCGTGGCGCCGAACGTGGCCTCGAGGACGGAGCGCGCGCCGACGAAGACGAGTCCGAAGGAGGCGACCGCGAGGACCTGGGCTCCGACGTGCACGAAGGCGGGCTCGCTGCAGATCCACGCCACGACGGGCCCGGGCGCGAGCCGGAGGACGAGCGCTCCGCCGATCGCGACGGACACGACCACGCCGAGCGCGAGGCCGACGACGCGGACCGCCTCGCGCCGGCGGCCTCGCCCGAGGTTGTACCCGACGAGCGTCGCCGCCGCCGGGGCGACGCCGTCCGTGGGGATGTCGAGGATCTGCGTGAGCCGCTCCTCCGTCCCCTGCGCCGCGACGTACTCGCCGCCGTAGCGCGAGAGGAACGCGACGAGGACGAACCACACCGCGCCGTGGACGACGGCGTCGGCGGTGAGCGGCGCGCCGACGCGGAGCACCGGCCAGAGCTCCCCGACGCGCGCGAGGCGCTCGCGCCACGGCATGACGCCGGCCGCGCCGGTGTACGCGCCGAGGGCGCGCAGCCCGATGGCGTAGCCGACGGCGTCTCCGGCGACCTGCGCCGCGCCGGCGCCCCAGACGCCCGCGCCGAGCGCTCGCAAGAGGAGCGGCGTCGTGACGAACGTGACGGCGAACGACGCGGAGCTCGCGATCATGCTCGCGCGCGGCCTGCCGAGGCCGACGAGCACGCCGTTCATCGCCATCATCCCGAAGGACAACGGGAGCCCGAGGAGCAGCACGTGGAGATAGCGCGACGCCTCGACGCGCGCGTCGCCGGACATCGCGAGCGCGTCGAGGGCGCGCGGCGAGGCCACGAGCGCGGCGCCGGCGATCGCGGCGCCGAGGACGAGCGCGACGGCCGTGACCTTCTGCGCGGTGCGTGAAGCGTCGCGCCGGCGGCCTTCGCCGAGCATGCGCCCGATGACCGCCGACGTCCCCGCGCACGTGAGGCCGGCGAACATGCGCGAGAGCGACATGAACGTGCCGAGCCCCGTCGCGATCGAGAGCGCCGCGACGCCGAGCTTGCCGATCCAGTAGGCCGTCGACAGCTCGACGGCGTAGCGAATCGCCGCGCTCGTCGCGAGCGGCAGCGCGATGAGGAGCACCGCGCGAGCCGGCGTCCTCCTCGCGAACACGTCGTCCGCGAGGGCGTCGCTCATCCCGTCATCGAGCGCTCCCGCGCCGCCGCGCGCGCGAGCGCGCCCGTCACCAGCGCGGCGAGCACCTGCTCGTGGTCCAGACCGGCCCGGTTCGCCGCGAGCATGAAGCCCCCGTCGAGGGACAGATCGCAGTTCGGGTTCGCGTCGATGACGAACGCGCGCCCGGCCCGGTCGACGCGGAAATCGATCCGCCCGTAGTCGCGGATCCCGAGCGCCGCGGCGGCGCGGCGCGCGTGCGTCGCGAGCCGCCGGTGAAGCTCCGGCGTCAGCGCCGCGGCGACCGAGCGGGTCGAGACGTAGTCGACCGACGACTCGTCCCACTTCGACGCGTACGTCAGGATGCGCGCCCGTCCGGAGAAGGCGCGCTCGTCGTAGACGATCTCCCCCGGCGAGAGGACGCGCGCGGGCTCCCCGCCGAGGAGCGAGAGCGAGATCTCTCGACCGTCGACGTACTCCTGGACGATCGCCGGTCGGCCTTCGGCGGCCAGGGCCGCGACCTTGCGCGCCAGAGAGGGCTCGTCGTGGACGACGGAGTCGGCGTCCACGCCGACGGAGCCGTCCTCGCGCTCCGGCTTCACGATGAGCGGGAAGGCCGACGCGTCGACCCCGGCGCCGACGCGGTAGGTGGCCGGGACGAGGACGCCCGCGCGGGCGAGCGCGCTCGACGCGGCGGATTTGTCGAGGCACAGGCGGAGGCAGCGCGAGGAGCTGCCGGTGAACGGGGCGCCGAGCTCCTCGAGCAGGAGCGGCACGAGCGGCTCGTCCGCGCTTCGCCCGCCGAGCGACTCGCACGCGTTGAAGACGACGTCCGGGCGGAGCTCGTGGAGCGCGAGCTCGAGATCGCCGAGGCCCGCGATCGGCGCGTGGACGACGTCCCAGCGCGCGCGGAGCGAGCGCGTCAGATCGCGCGCGACCGCGCCGAGGTCGGTGTCGGGGCGCGGCGCCGGATCGAGCGGCGTGACGAGGAGCACGCGCGTCCGCCGCGGGCCGGGCCGCGCGGCGCCACGAAGCCGCCGCCAGGGGCGCGGGCGCGGCGGGGCGGAGAGGGGGCGGCGGTTCATGGCGTGGTGGGTCGGTCGGACGGGGTCGTGGGGTGGTCGGGTCGTGGGTGGTCGGTCGACCGTGGGGCGGTCGATCAGGTCGTGGGTCAGTCGGTCAGATCGACGCGACGAGGCCCGCGGGATCGGGGCCGGGGGCCCTCCGCGCGCGCCTCGTCGCGGGCTCGAGGATCCGGCGGATGAGGGTCGGGTAGTCGACGCCGGCGGCCTCCGCGATGAGACAGAGGTCCGACCAGCCGGGCGTGAGCCCGGGGAGGGGGTTGCACTCGATGAACGCCGGACGTCCCGCGGCGTCGAGGCGGACGTCGACGCGCGCCACGTCGCGGCAGCCGAGCGCCGCGAACGCGCGGGCCGCGAGCGCTCGGACCGCGCGATCGAGCTCGCTCGAGATCCGCGCCGGCGCCTCGTAGGCGACCTCGTCGGTCGGCTCGAGCTTGTGATCGAAGCTGTAGACCGGGTACGGATCGCGCGTCCGGAGGACGATCTCCATCGGCGGGAGGACGCTCTCCCCGAGCACGGCGACCGTGAGCTCGCGGCCCGGGAGGTACTCCTCGACCAGCGCGCCCTCCGCGTAGCGCGCCGCGACGCGCCGCGCGAGGCTCCGGGCCTCGTCCTCCGACGTCGCCACGCTCGCCGGCAGGACGCCCTTGCTGCTCCCCTCGGCGACCGGCTTGACGATCGCGGGGAACGCGAAGCCCGCGGGCAACGGCTCGTCGCCGGTGGTCATCACGACCGCCGTCGGCGTGTAGATCCCGGCGTCGCGGACGACGCCCTTCGCCAGCGCCTTGTCGAGCGTCGTCACGAGCGCCGCGGGATCCGAGCCGGTGTACGGGATGCCGAGGAGCTCGAGCACGGCCGGGACCTGCGCCTCGCGGCTCCGCCCGCGCGCGCCCTCGGACACGTTGAACACGACGTCGACCCGCGCCGCCAGCACCGCCGCCGGGAACGTCGCGTCGGCCTCGAGCAGGACGACGTCGTGGCCGAGCGACGAGATCGCCCCCGCGATCGCCTCGATCGTCGACGGCGCGTCGTACTCGGCCTCGTCGTCGTGGGCGCCGCCCGCCTCGGGCTTCACCCGCTTCAGGTTGAACGCGACGCCTACGCGCATGACTCGGCCCGCCTCCCTCCTCCGGCCGCCGCGAGCGCCGCGCCGATCATCGCGCTCCGCTCGCGCGCGTCGGCCCAGCGCTGCCGCGCGGAGGCCGACAGCGCGTGGAGCGGATCGAAGTGCGTGAAGAGGCGGCCGGGCTTGACGCTCGGCGCCTCGTAGACGCTGATCCCCGTCTCGCGGTCGTAGTGCTCGTACGAGTGCACGTCGCGCTTGCCGCCTCCGCCGGCGGTGTCGACGACGAACAGCGGCGTGTTGAAGCCGGCTGTGGAGCCGCGGACGTGCTTCTCGATGCGGACGGCGACGTCCACGGACGTGCGGAGGTCCTCGACGCCGCGCACCAGGTCGTGGACGTAGACGTAGTACGGCTGCACGTTGACGTGCCCGAGGCGCTTCACGAGCGTCGTCATCACCTCGGGGGTGTCGTTGACGCCGCGCTGGAGGACGCTCTGGTTCCGCACGATGACGCCGCGGCCGAAGAGCGCGCGCGTCGCCTCCTCCGTGACGGCGGTGATCTCCGACGGGTGATTGAAGTGCGTGTGGACGGCGACCTGCTTGCCGATCCTCCGGCCCTTGTCGACGACGCGGGTGAGCGCGTCGGTCCACGCGGCGTCCGTCAGGATCTTCTGCGGCATGACCGCGAGCCCCTTCGTCGCGAAGCGGATGCGCCTCACGCCCGGCGTCGCGAGCAGCGCGTCGCCGATCTCCTCGATCTGCGCCGGGCGGAGCTGGTAGGCGTCGCCGCCGGAGACGACGACGTCCTCGATCTCGGGGCGCGAGGCGACGTAGGCGAAGGCGCGCGCCCAGCGCTCGTTCGACACCTTGAGGCTGACCTTCTCGACCTGCTCCGTGTCCACGCCGACCGCGTAGCTCCGCGTGCAGAAGCGGCAGTAGACGGGACACGTGTCGAGCGCCAAAAAGAGCGCCTTGTCGCTGTAGCGGTGCGTGAGGCCGGGCACGGGTGAGTCGGCCTGCTCGTGGAGCGCGTCGAGCGCGAGCTCCGGGTGGTCGGGGAGGAGGCGCGACGCGAGCGGGATGAACTGGACGCGGAGCGGGTCCGCCACCGGGTCCTCCCAGTCGATCAAGCTCATGACGTACGGCGTGACGCGCACCGACATCGGGGAGCGGGCGAGCCCCTCCTCCACGTCGGCGACGAGCTCGGGCGGCGCGAGCCCTCGGAGCGCGGCGACGAGCTTGGTCGCGTTGGTGATCGTGTTCTTCGCCTGCCAGGTGTGGTCGCGGAAGTCGCGCTCCGCGACGTCGGCGTAGGCGGGGATGCGCCTCCAGAACTCGCCACCGCGGAGCTCACGGTGGAGCGAAGAGGTGGAGCTCGTGAGCGGGAGGGACGCGAGCGCGCTCATCGGTTGCGCTCGGCCTCCTCCGCGCGATCTGCGACGTGACACCCGACGCCGACCGCGCTGCGGCGGGCGTAGCGATCTGTGGATCGGGAACCGGTGGTGAGCATCGCCGGCGAGTCTGCGTTTCGACCGATGACCGGTCAAAGCGCTCCGCGTCGCGATCGCGGCTCGTCGAGACCGATGAGCAAGCGAATCGACGAGATAGCGCTCGACCGATGAAAGAGAATTCATCTCCGCGCCGGCGCGCATGAAGCGTCGTTAATCACCTCGCGGCAGAGCCGTCGGCGCTCATGAAACAGAATTCATGTGGGGCGGCGCTCGGGGTCTGCCATCCTGTCCTTCGCCGATGCCACCATCGCTTCGCCTCACCTGGGATCGAGAGGATCGCTCGTTCGAGGCGGTCGAGCCCGACGCCGCGCTCGTCGCGCGGTTCGCCGATCGGCTCCGCGACTGGTACAACGCGCACGACAACGCCTCGATGATGGAGGGATCGGGCGTCATGACTCGCGACGACGTCGTCGAGTTCTGGCGCGATCTCCGCGCCTCCGGGGGCCGCGGCTTCCTCGGATTCGTGGACGGGCGGCTCGTCGGCGACGCGGACCTCCGGAGCATCGGCGACGGCGCGGCCGAGTTCGCCCTGATGATCGGGCCGGCGGCGGAGAAGGGACGCGGGATCGGCCGCACGCTCGCGTCGATGATCCACGTCTTCGCGTTCCGGGAGCTCGGGCTGGAGCGGGTCTTCGTCCCCCCGCGCCGCGACAACCACAGGGTTCACGCGCTCAACGCGTTCTTGGGCTACGAACGCGACGAGAGCCCGCGGGCGCGCGCGTTCGCCGACGGGCCGGACGCCGAGACGTTCTCGCTCGCGGCGGCGACCTTCCGCGACAAGCATCGCGCGGCGTGGCGCGAGGTCGAGGTGCGCGCGTGAGGCTGCTCGTCGTCGAGGACGACCGGAAGCTGTCGCGCTTCCTCGCGAAGGCGCTCTCGGAGGAGGGCTACGTGGTCGACGCGTGCAAGAGCGGTCGCGAGGCGCTCGCGCAGGCGGCCCGCAACACCTACGCGCTCGTCGTGCTCGACTGGATGTTGCCCGAGCTCGACGGCATCAACGTGTGTCGCGAGATCCGGCGCGCGGGGAGCGCGGTGCCGATCGTCATGGTGTCCGCGCGGGTCGACATCGCCGAGCGCGTGATCGCGCTCGACGCGGGCGCCGACGACTACCTCGTCAAGCCGTTCCACCTCGACGAGCTGCTCGCGCGCGTCCGAGCCGCCATCCGCCGCGGGCGCGTCGAGGAGCGCGCGCTCCGGGTGGGCACGCTCGCGCTCGACGTCGTCGACCGCATCGTGCTCGTGGACGGCAAGCGCGTCGACCTGCGGCCGCGCGAGTACGCGCTGCTCCTGCTGCTCGCGCGGCACGCCGGCAGGACGCTGTCACGGAGCGAGATCCTCGCGCAGGTGTGGCGCCTGACGCACGACGCGGGCAGCAACCTCGTCGAGGTGAACGTCAAGAACCTGCGCGAGAAGCTCGGGCCCACCGCCCCGGCGCTCGAGACGGTGCGCGGCGCGGGCTACCGGCTCGCGGCCGGCGAGCTCTCGAGATGAAGCTGCGCCATCGCTTCGCGCTGACGTTCGCGCTGGCGTCGCTCGGGACGCTCGTGCTCGCGCGGGTCGTCACGATCGTCTCGTTCACGCGGCTCCAGGAGTACGAGCTCGATCAGGGCCTCCGCGCGCGGGCCCGCGAGGAGAGCGACGAGGTCGCGCTGCTCGGTAGGACGGCGCTCGAGCGGGAGCGCGTCTCGGACGACGACGCCGATCCGCTCGAGCAGCTCGTCACCTACGGCGCGCTCTATCGCGCCGACGGCACGGTCGTCGCCGACACGACGTCGTTCGCCCACGCGCCGGCGCTCCACGAGCTCGGCGTCGCCGCCGCGACGTCGGGCGCGTGCTTCGACTTTCGCTTTCGCGGGAAGACGCTCCGCGGCGTCATCGTCGAGCTGCCCGGTCGAGGCGGCGTCGAGGGCCAGTACCTGCTCTTGGCGGCGTCGCGGCGCGAGATCGACGACGACGCGCGCCAGCTCTTGGCGCTGGGGTGGTGGATCGTCGCGGCGTGCCTGCCGTTCTCGCTCGCGCTCGGCTGGTTGCTGGGCCGGCGGATGACCGAGGGCGTCGAGACGCTCGCCGCGGCCGCGGGGAGGGTGACCGCGGGCGACCTCGACATGGACCTCTCGTCGAGCGCGCCCGGCGACGACGAGGTGGCGGCGCTCGGTCGCGCGCTGCGCGAGATGGTCGCCTGGCTGAAGGGGCTCATCGAGACCGAGCGGCGCTTCGCGTCGCACGCCGCGCACGAGCTCCGCTCTCCGCTCGCCGCGCTGCGCGGCGAGCTGGAGCTCGCGCTGCGTCGAAAGCGGACCGGCGAGGAGTACGAGGCGATCCTCCGAGACGCCCTCGAGGACACGAACCGCCTCGTCGACCTCGCCGAGGACCTGCTCGTGGTCGCGCGCGTCGAGAGCGCCGCCGGCGACGAGCGCGCCGAAGAGATCGACGCTCGGTCGCTCGTCGAGGACGCCGTCGCCGCGTCCGTCGCGCGGGCGTCGGACGACGTCGTGGTCGACGCCGCCGAGGAGCGCGTCGTCGTGCGCGGCGCCCGCGTGGCGCTCGTGCGGATGCTGCGGAACCTGATCGACAACGCCGTCGTCCACGGCGCCGCGCTGGATCACGGCGGCGTGCGCGTGCGCGTGCGGCGCTCCGACGACGGACGCGCCGCGCTCGCGCGCATCGAAGTCGAGGACGACGGCCCGGGCGTGGCGGTCGAGGACCGCGGGCACCTGTTCGAGCCGTTCCATCGCGGCGCGACGGCGCGCCAGGAGCCGGGCGCCGGGTTGGGCCTCGGGATCGCCCGCGAGATCGCGAGGCGTCACGGCGGCGACCTCGTGATGGATTCGCCCGGGGCCCCCACGCGCTTCGTGGTCACGCTCCGCGCGGAGGCGATCTGACGCCTCGGCTCAGCGGACGAGCTGCTCGCGGTAGCCGTCGACCCGGAGCGACTTCCACGCGCTGGCGTCCTCGGGGACGAAGAGGATGCCGCCGGGCAGGTGGTCGAAGCGGAAGAAGCGCGCCTCGCGGGTCGTCAGCTCCGCGCCGTTCGCGGCGAGGAAGCGCGCCGGGACCGTCGAGCCGCCCCGCAGGGTCTCCACGACGTCGACGTCGCCGGCGTCCCACTCGAGCTCGCCGGCGGCGTTGACCGAGGCCAGCTTGTAGCGCGCCGCCGGCTGCTTCGACGCGCCGCCCGACGCGGAGGCGTTCTGGAGGGCGATCTTCTCGGTCGTGATCGCGCTGATGCGCTTGAAGAGCGCCTTGTACGTGTAGTCGCTGACCCACTCGTTGGGGCAGTAACCCATCATGTCGCGCCCGCGGGTCGGCGAGATCAGCGTCTTGTCGAAGATGTCGTAGCCCCACACGCCGAGCTGGGCCTGCGGGTAGGGGAACGACGGGTCGACGCCCGAGGCGCCGCCGCAGGGCGCGTGCTCGCGGCCGTGGGCGTGGCCGAGCTCGTGGGCCATCGTGTTCGCCGCCTCGGCGCCGACGAAGCCGAGGCCGACGCTCGCGCGCAGCACGGGCGTGTTCTCGTCGGCGACCGTGCTGAGCCCGGTGACGCACCCGCCACCGCAGAAGGAGCTCATCGACGTCGTCGGAGCGAAGAGGCCGTAGTAGTAGACGTCGTCGTCGGCCTGCTCGCGCTGCCGGAGCTGGTGCATCGCGCGGAGGACGGACGAGAAGCCCGTCCCGTTCCGCGCGATCGTCGTGGTCCACGGGTAAGGCGCGCGCGTCGTGACCTCGACGTCCGACGCGGGGTAGCGCTGCATCAGCGTCTTCTTGTACAGCGCGAGCTGCGTCGCGCCGACGTCGGGCGTGCGGCCGGAGCCGTCGGCGTCGTACCGCAAGGGGACGAGGACGACCTTGAGCTTGCCCGAGCGCTCCGCGCCGAGCTCCTCGAACGATCCGTCGCGGGGGAACCGCGCCTCGTTCTCGACGCCCTCCTCCACGAGCTCGCCGTCGGCCGCGGTGAGCGCGACCTGGAAGGTGACGTCCGGGAGGAGGTGCTCGGCGGGGACCTCGAGGTTGAAGGTCGACTTCGGATCGTCGTCCTCGGACGCGGCGCGGATCGTCTTCGTCTCGCGGAGGATCGGGAACTTCTCGTCGCCGGAGACGAGGCGCACCTCGGCGGTCAGCTCGCGGCTCTTCCAGCCGGCGCCGGGCTCGACGTAGACGCGGATCAACCCCGGGCGGTTCACGACGACGGGGGCGTTGCGCTTGGAGCGCGCGACGAACGCGCCGTCCTTCACGACGTCGACCTGCACGCCCTGGAAGACGGCGACGCCGGTGACGGAGATGTTCGAGACGAGGGGCGAGGGCGCCTTCTCGGGATCGGTCGGGTCGGCGTTCTCACCGGGCGCGTTCGGATCGGCGCCCGAG
The DNA here is from genome assembly GCA_019637105.1 of Labilithrix sp. Classification (GTDB taxonomy): domain Bacteria; phylum Myxococcota_A; class Polyangia; order Polyangiales; family Polyangiaceae; genus Labilithrix. Next base: position 65,059 of record JAHBWF010000007.1, on the reverse strand, counting down.
CCGCTCTCCTCCGCGCCGCCGCCTGCGGCCGTCGCGCCGTCGACGACGCCCGACGCCGCGCACGCGACGAGGCTGATGATCGCGAAGAGCCCGAGTCCGGTCGATGCGCGCATTTCCCTCTCCTCCTGTCCGGTGACACCGCGGCTTGCGTGTACCCCACACGCAAAGCGACGGCTCCTTCTGCCTGCCTCGAGCAACCTCGACAATGTCCGGGCCGGGAAACGGACCTTTTCCAAATTGGAAAAGGAGCGCGCGGCGCGGCCCGACGGCGGGGCGTGACGGCGAAAAAGTCTAGCGATTGTGACGACTTGTCGTCCTGCGAACGCTGCGTTCGATCGCCCGCGCGACGATCCCCGTCGCTTCGTCGTGACTGGACGCGAGCCGTGACGATGGAATTCATTCGCGTCTCAGCACGGGAGCGAGGCCTCGGGTCTCGGCCTCCGCGCGCGCCGCGCGGATCGTCGTGACGATTTCGACGCGCCAGAGCGCCGCGCGGCGCGCGCCCCTCGCGATCGTCGAACCCCGCCGCGCGCCGACGGGGCGGGGGCCGCGCGCGGCATCGTCTCCGCGCTGTCGGACGCCGGACAGCTTGTCCGGAGCCGAGCATCGCGGGGCGCTCGTCGTTGCCAAAATTGCGGGGAATAGACGGCGCCCACGCCGTTCTCGCGGGATCTCGGGGGGGCCGGAGGTTGGCTCTCGTCTTGCTCGAGGGACCACCATGCGCAAGAGCGAAGACAAGGCCGCGGTGATCGTCGTCGGCGGCAGCGGCGGGATGTCGGAGCGCTACCGCGAGGTGGTCGAGGCGCGCGGCCTCGAGCTCCGCCACTTCGAGAACCGCGTGCCGAACGGGACGCGCCGCATCCTCGGCAAGGTGGCGGCGGTGATCGTGATGGTAGGGATGGTCTCGCACTCGCTCCGCGATCAGGCAAAGTCGATCGTCCCCGACGACGCGCCCGTCGTGTACCTGAAGTCGGCGTCCGTCTCCGCGCTCCGTCAGGCCGTCGCGTCGCTCGAGGCGCCGCCGTCGTCGGCCGCCCCGCGTCGCGCGTGAGCCGTCGCTCGAGGCGTGCTCGCGGTCAACCGTCTCGCGTCGCGTGGGACGTCGGGAGATCGGCGAAGCTCTCGACGACGCGATGAACCAGGCCGTACTCGCAGGCCTCCGCGGCGCTCATCCAGAAGTTGCGCTCGGTGTCGCGCGTGATCCTCTCGTAGTCCTGCCCCGTCGCGCGGGCGAAGAGGCGATTGAGCCGCTCGCGCATCCGGAGGATCTGGTTGGCCTCGATCTCGATGTCGGAGGCGCGCCCTCCGGTGCCGCCGAGCGGCTGGTGCAGGAGGAAGCGCGTGTTCGGGAGGGCGAAGCGGTTCTCCTTCCGGGCGGCCGAGTAGATGAGCGCGCCGGCGCTCGCGACCCACCCGGTGCCGAGCATGATCACGTCGGGCGCGACCGCGCGGACGACGTCGTGGATCGTGTCGCCGGCTTCGACGTGCCCGCCCTGCGAGTGGACGATCACCCGGATCGGCGCGCCGCTCGAGGCGGAGAGCGCGACGAGCTGGGCGGAGACCGCGCGCGCGAGCTTCGTGTCGATCTCGCCGTAGACGAGGACGGTCCGCGCGGCGAAGAGCGCGTCGGCGGCGCGATCGAAGAAGGCGCCTTCCGGCAGGGACACGCGGGGGGCTTCGACTCGTTCCGGCATCGGGCGAAGATGCCGCCCGCGGGCCGCCCGCGCCATGTCCGGGGAGCGCCGAGGCATGTCCGAGCGTCGCGATTCGTCCGGGGAGCGCCCGAGGCATGTCCGTGCGTCTCGATTCGTCCGGCGCTCTCGACGCGCGCCGGACAAAGCGTCATCCTGATCGCGATGAGCGAGCGAGCGCTGCCTGGCCGAGACGTCGCCCTCCCGAGCGTGATCCGGACGAGACGCGAAGCGAGCGCCAACGACGTCCACGCGCGTGACGCGTACGTGGAGCGCGCGCTCGCGGCGATGGAGGCCGACCCCGCGCGGCGCTGGACGGTGGCGGCGCTCGCGCGCGCCGCCGGCCTGTCCCGCGCGCCGTTCGCGCGCCGCTTCCGCCGCGCCACGGGCACGGCGCCGCTGCGCTGGCTCGCCGGGCATCGCGCGGCCCTCGCCGGCGAGCGGCTCGCGGAGGGCGAGCTCGCGCTGGCGGCGATCGCCGCCGAGATCGGCTACGGCTCGGAGTTCGCCTTCTCCAAGGCGTTCAAGCGCGTCGTGGGCGTCGCGCCGGCGGTGTATCGGCGCCGCGCGCGCGCCTCCTTCGGTCTCGGCGCCGTGCCGGTCGTCCTGGGCGTCGCGGCCGTCTTTCGCGCCGCCGCATGACGCGGGCTCCCGTCGTTCTCCGGGAGGCGCGCGGGAACTTCTCCCGCCGGGCGTTGTCGCGGCCCTCCATGAGGCTCCTCCACGTATTCTCGGGCGTCGGCGTGCTCCTCGCGGTAGCGTCGCCGCCTCGGTCGTCGTCGGCGTGCATCAACGAGGTGCAGCGTCAGCTCACGCCGGTGCAGGAGATCGCCGCGGCGGAGCAGGACCTCGACGACGCGCGGCTCGGAGAGGCGACGCACCGCGTGCGCGTGCGCTATCCGTCGATCCGTTCGCTCGACGGCGCCGCGCCCCCGCTGGCGCAGCGCGCGCAGCGCATCTACGCGCTCGCCCTCGTGCGCGCCGACGGGCAGCTCGACTCCCAGCTCGGTTGGGCCCGATGGGGCAACCTCGAGTGGGCGGTCGAGACCCTCGCGGATCTCGACACGCGGCGCCCGAACGATCCGCGCTCGCAGGCGGACCTCGCCGAGGCGCGGACCCGCCTCCCGCGGACGCGCGGCGAGGGCGTCCGCGTGCTCGAGGACCTCGACCGGCGCGATCTGCTCGGGAGCCCGTACGCGTACCTCGCGCTCGCGCGCGCGCGGCGCGCGTCCGGCGACGACGGCGGCGCGGACGCCGCGCTGCGACGCTGCGCGGTGATGTCGGTGAACCCGCGCCGGTGCGCCGCGGACTTCACCGGCGAGATCGCGCTCCCGTCGCCCGCGCGCCGCGGGATCTGAGCGGGCGCGATCGCGCTGCCGCCGCCCGCGCGCGTGGGAGGCGGGCGTGACCCGCGCTCCGGCGAAGGGGCCCAACACGTCGGAACGACTCGGGTCGTCGACGCGCGCGTCGTCCGCCCGCGGGATCGGCGCCGGCGCGCGCTATCGTCCCGCGCCGATGGCCCCGACGCGGCAGATCGACGCGTTCCTCCTCTCGCGCGAGTGGCGCGACGCGGACGACGGCGTCGAGATCGTCCTCTGGGCGCGCGCGCGGGAGGCGCCCGTGCGGGCGCGGCTGACGCGGCAGGAGGCGGTGATGTTCGTCCCGCGGACGACCATCACGCGCGCGGGGCGTCGGGCGCCGCGCGCGCTCACGACGATGGAGGGGGAGCCCGTCGACGCGGTGTACTTCCGGCGGCAGCGCGACCTCGTCGAGGAGCGCACGCGCTTGCGGGAGCTCGGCGAGCCCACCCTCGAGTCCGACGTCAAGCCGTCCGACCGGTACGTGATGGAGCGCTTCGTCACCGGCGCGCTCCGCGTCGAGGGCGTCGCGCGCGAGCGCCGCGGCGTCCTCTGCTTCGACGACCCGCGGATCAGGTCCGCGGACGCGCGCGTCGACCTCTCGCTGCTCGCGCTCGACATCGAGACGGACGGCTTCGACGGTCCGCTCCTCTCCGCGGCGGTGGCGACGGCGGGGCGCGAGCGCGTCTTCGTGCGCGGTCGCGGCGCGCCCCATGAGCGAGGCCGCGGCGCGTCGGGCGCGAGCGCCGCGTCGGGCGCGCGCGGCGCCGGCGCCTCGATCGTCTTCGCGCGCGACGAGCGGGAGCTGCTCTCGAAGCTCTTCGCCGAGATCGTCGCGCTCGATCCCGACGTGATCTGCGGGTGGAACGTCCTCGAGTTCGATCTCGCCTACCTCGACGCCCGCGCCCGCTCCCTCGGCGTGCCGTTCGCCGTCGGCCGGGCAGGGGAGCGCGCGCGGATCCTGCCCGGCGCGACGCCGGGGCGCGCGTCGATCGCGCGCGTCCCCGGCCGCGTGGTCCTCGACGGCATCGCGACGCTCAAGTCGGCGACCTACGACTTCGAGCGCTTCACGCTCGAGCACGTCGCGCGCGAGCTCCTCGGCCGCGGGAAGAAGATCGCCGTCACCGCCGATCCCGTCGCGGAGATCCGGCGCATGCACGCCGAGGACGTCGAGGCGCTGGCGGAGTACAACCTCGAGGACTGCCGCCTGGTCCTCGACGTCTTCGCCGCGGCGGACCTCCTCGGCTTCGCGATGGAGCGCGCGCGCCTCACCGGGCTCCCGATGGATCGGCAAGGCGGCTCGGTGGCCGCGTTCGATCACCTCTACCTGCCGCGTCTGCACCGGCGGGGCGTGGTCGCGCGCGACGTCGGACACGAGATGGAGGTGGCGCCGAGCCCGGGCGGCCACGTCCTCGACTCCGTCCCCGGCCTCTATCGCGGCGTGGTCGCGTTCGATTTCCGCAGCCTGTACCCGAGCATCATCCGCACGTTTCGCGTCGATCCGCTCGGCCTCGCGCAGCCCGGCGTCGATCCCGTCCCCGGCGACGACGGCGCGCGCTTCGCCCGCGAGGGCGCGATCCTGCCCGACCTCGTGACCACGCTGCACGACGCGCGGACCGCGGCGATGGAGTCGAAGAACGCGGCGCTCTCGCGCGCGATCAAGATCCTGATGAACTCGTTCTACGGCGTGCTCGGGACCCCGGGCTGCCGCTTCTTCGACCCGCGGCTCCCGACGTCGATCACCCGTCGTGGCCACGCGATCATCGAGCGGGCGCGCGCGTTCTTCGAGGGCGCGGGCCTCCCGGTGATCTACGGCGACACCGACTCGCTCTTCGTCCACGTCGGCGACGCCGCGGCCGAGGACGCCGTCGCCGCGCGCGCCCGCGCGCTCGCGGAGGAGCTGACGGACGTCCTCGCGGCCGAGATCGCGGCGGAGGCGCGCGTCGAGAGCCGGCTCGAGCTCCGCTTCGAGTCCCACTACCTGCGCTTCTTGATGCCGACGACGCGCGGGAGCGAGCGCGGCTCGAAGAAGCGCTACGCCGGCACGGTGCGCAACGCCGACGGCTCGGTCGCGCTCGTCGTGCGCGGGCTCGAGGCGGTGCGCCGCGACTGGACCCCGCTCGCGCGCCGCGTGCAGCTCGAGCTCCTCCGGCGCGCGCTGTCGGACGAGCCGTTCGAGGAGTGGCTCGTCGCGATCGCGCGGGACGTCGCCGCCGGCCGGCTCGACGGCGAGCTCGTCTACCGCAGGCGCGTCCGCCGGAGCCTCGACGCGTACGCGCAGGGAGGGAGCGGCTCCGGCGCGCCCCCGCACGTGCAGGCCGCGCGGATGCTCGAGGCGAACGACGGCGAGTCGCAGGCGCCCGACGTGGCGTACGTCATGACGACGCGGGGCCCCGAGCCGGTCGCGCTCCGCGCTCACCCGATCGACTACGGCCACTACCTCGAGCGCCAGCTCGCGCCCGCGTGCGACGTCGTCCTCGCGTTCCTCGGCACGTCCTTCGAGAAGATCGCCGGCGCGCAGACGAGCCTGTTCTGAGCCGCGGAGGAGCGTCGCTTCGCGTCGGCGACCCGGGCGGTCGCCGTCCGCGTCGTGAGCGCGGCGCGAGCCCGGCACGGCGACGGCGTGGCCCCGCGACGGTCGAGCGCGCGCGGCGCGAGAGGCGCTGTCCTGCGCGTCCGACGCGCCGGCGGGGAGGGGGATGGGTCGAGGAGTGAGGTCGTTTTTGACCCGGGGTCAAGGTTACCCCATTCAATTTCAACGACTTGGCGCGGTTGGCGTCATGGTTTTGACGGCCCCGCCCTTGCAATCTCGGTCGGTATGCAGCTCGCCAGCGTCTTCGCCGTCGATCCCCGCTTCGCGTCCCTCGCCGCGCCCTCCGACAACCACTGCCTCCGGAGCACCAGCCGCGGCGACATCATCAGCCAGGACGCCCGGCTCGCCGAGGTGCTGGAGACGATCGACCGCGTCGCGCGCTCGTCGTGCACGGTGCTCGTCACGGGCGAGAGCGGCACCGGCAAGGAGCTCGTCGTCGCCGCCCTCCACGACGCCAGCCCGCGTCGCGCCGCGGAGCTCGTCACGATCAACTGCGGCGCGATCCCGAACGAGCTCGTCGAGAGCGAGCTCTTCGGTCACGCGAAGGGCGCGTTCACCGGCGCCCAGGGGACGCGCCGCGGCCTCGTCGCGGCGGCCGAGGGCGGCACGCTCTTCCTCGACGAGGTCGGCGAGCTCCCGCTCGCGGTGCAGGTGAAGCTCCTCCGCCTCTTGCAGCAGCGCGAGTACACGCCGCTCGGCGAGACGCGCGCCGTGAAGTGCGACGTGCGCATCGTCGCCGCCACGAACCGCGACCTCGAGGCCGAGGTGCGCGCCGGCCGCTTCCGCGAGGACCTCTACTACCGGCTCAACGTGATCCACGTCGAGCTCCCCGCGCTCCGCGAGCGGCAGGGCGACCTGGCGGTCCTCGCGCGTCACTTCTGCCGCGTGCTCGCCGAGCGCTCGGGCCGCGACGACGTCCTCGGCCTCTCGCACGGCGCCGTCGAGGCGATCGAGGCGCACCCGTGGCCGGGCAACGTCCGCGCGCTCGAGAACGCGATCGAACGCGGCGTGCTCCTCGCGCGCGGCCCGTACGTCGAGGCCGACGACATCTTCGGGCGCGCCGGCCGCGTCTCGCGCCCGCGCGTGACGTTCTCCGCGTCGGACGTCGCCGCGGCCTCGGCCGAGGCGTCCGCCGGCCCGACCCCGGGCAACGTCGAGAGCGAGCTGCGCGCGCTCCTCGCCGGGGCGCCCGCGCCCGCGATGACCGAGGAGCCCGCGCCGGCCGTCCGGAGCGAGCCCACGAACGTCGTCGCGATCGACGCCGCCGCGCGCCGCGACGACGCCGCCAGCGTCCGCCGCGGCTCGAACCCGAGCTTCCCGCGCGTCCTCCCCGACGTCGGCGTCGAGCTGTTCAACGCGGTCGAGAGCTACCAGAAGAACCTGATCCGCCAGGCGCTCGAGCGCACCGACGGCAACAAGAACCGCGCCGCGCAGCTGCTCGGCGTGAACCGCACGACCCTCGTGGAGATGATCCGCCGCCGCGGCCTGTGAGCGGCGCCGCCCTCGCGCGACGCCGCCTCCGGCGAGCGCTCAGTCGCCTTCGGCGACGACGCGGTTCCGCAGGGTCCCGACGCGCTCGACGTGGACCTCGAACACGTCGCCCGGCTTCATGTAGACCGGCGGCTTCCGCGCGAAGCCGACGCCGCCGGGGGTGCCCGTCGCGATCATGTCGCCCGCTTCGAGCGTCATCGCCTCGGAGAGGATCGCGATCGCGTCGGCGACGTCGAAGATCATGTCGGAGGTGTTCGCCTCCTGCATGACCGCTCCGTTGAGCGTCCCGCGGAGGACGAGGCCCTCGGCGCCGGGGGGCAGCTCGTCGGGCGTGACGAGCTCGGGGCCGAGCGCTCCGGTGGCGTCGAAGTTCTTCCCGATGGTCCACTGCGCGGTCCGCACCTGGTAGTCGCGGATGGATCCGTCGTTCAGGAGCGTGTACCCGGCGACGTGGTCCAGCGCCCGATCGCGCGCGATCCTGCGGCCCGTCTTCCCGATGACGACGACGAGCTCGGCCTCGTAGTCGAAGTGGGAGGACACCGAGGGCAGCACGAGCGGCTCGTCGTGACCGACGAGGCTCGTCGGGTAGCGCCCGAAGACGACCGGGTAGTCCGGCTTCTGGTGCGCGCTCTCCTTCGCGTGCTCGACGTAGTTGAGCCCGAGGCAGAGGAGCTTCCCCGGAGCCGGGATCACCGGCCGGAAGGTGACGTCGCCGGGGCGCAAGAGCGAGCCCGCCGCCGTGCGCTCGACGACCTCCGCGATCCGGCGCAGGTCGTAGTCCGGCGCTCGGAGGAGCGCGCCGACGTCCCGCGGCAGCGACGGGATGGCGGCGTTCAAGTTCACGATCCCGTCGGCGCGGCGCGCGCCGACGAAGGGTTCCTTGTTCGCGTAGAGCGACGAGAGCTTCAACGTCCACCTCCGGACTTCAACCTAGGCCATCCGCCCCCGCGGTCAATGCGTTTTGTCGACAAAACGTCGCGACCGACGGTGACGGGGCGTCAGCCGCGGCCGGCGCTCGCGACGAGGGGCCCGAGGTCCCCGACCACCTCGCCGTCGACGATCGGCGTGACGGCGAGCGGGAGCTCCGCGACGAGGTCGATCCCCTCGCGCCGTGCCGCGTCGAGGAAGCCCTCGAGGCCGGCGAGACACGCGTCGGGGATGTCGTGGAGGACGACGACGGCGTGGGGCTGCGCGAGGCAGTCCTCGAGCGCGCGCGCCGGCCAGCCGACGGGGTCCACCCAATCGCGCGGCACCGAGCTCCAGAGGACGCAGGAGTAGCCGCGCGCGACGAGGTGATCGACGGCGGCCGGGCTGAGGAGGTGAGGCCCGATGGCCCCGCCGCCGCCGAAGGGACGGAAGCGCCTCGGCCCCGGGACGAGCGGCGCGAGGAGCGCCTCGGTCGCCGCGATCTCCGCCGCGACGGCGTCGGGACGCGGATCGTCACCGAGGGGGACCTCGTGGTTGAACGAGTGATTGCCGACGAGGTGACCCTCGGCGACGGCGCGCGCGACCAGGTCGCGGCCCGCGCGATCGACGAGGTGCTTGCCGAGGACGAAGAAGTGGGCCCGCACGTCCTTCCGGCGGAGGACGTCGAGGACCGCCGGGGTCACCGCGGCGTCGGGGCCGTTGTCGAAGGTGATCGTGGCGCGCCTCATCGGTGCGCGCGTCAGCGGTACGTGTTGTTCGACGTGTGATCTCCCGCGAGCCAGCGCGCGAGCTCGCGGTGCGCGTTCGCGCGGCGGGCCTGCTCGACCGCCGGGACGACGGCGCTCGGGCTGTCGTGGGTGAGCTCGACGATCATGCCGTTCGGGTCCTTCACGTAGACCGAGCGACAGTAGCCGTGCTCGAGCACGTAGGTGTCGGGGGCGCGGTAGCCCGCCTTCTCGAGCCGCGCCTCGATGGCGCTCTGCGTCTCCGCGTCGACCGCGAGCGCGATGTGATGGAACGGGGAGGGCGGCATCGGCGGACCGAACAGCGCCTGGTCGCGCTCGTTCGCGAACTGGAAGAACGCGAGCGCGCTCCCGTCCTCGAGGCCGAAGAAGCAGTGGCAGTAGGTCCGCACCTCTCCGAACAGCTCGTCCGCCTCGCACCATGTCGCGACGAGCGGCAGCCCGATGATCTCTTCGTAGAACGCTCGGGTCTTCTCGAGGTCCTTCGAGACGTACGCCGTGTGGTGGAGGCGGCTCGGCAATCGTGCGGTCATGCGATCTCCTTCGCTCCCCTGAGGCTAGTTTCAAAGGTTCGGGGGTCAAGTCGCTTTGTCGACAAAGCGGACGTTCTGGACGCGCCGCGTCGAGCGTCGACGCGTCCGCGTGATAGGGTGGGAAGCGACATGTCCCGCGCCAAGTCGACCCCCGAGAGCCCCCGCGCGCTCCGAGCGCTCCCTCCGCCGGAGCCGACGCTCGCGTCCAGCGTCCTCGACCGCCTCCGCGCCGACATCGTGTACGGCAGGCTCGCCCCGGGCGAGAAGCTGCGCCTCGAGCACCTCGCGGTGACCTACGACGTCGGTCGCACTCCGCTCCGCGAAGCGTGCTGCCGCCTCGCCTCCGAGGGCCTCGTGACGATCGTGGACCAGCGAGGCTTCCGCGTCACCCCGATCTCTCGGGCGGACCTCATCGACCTGACGCGCACCCGGCAGCAGATCGAGACGCTGGCCCTCCGAGCCTCGATTTCTCGCGGAGATCTCGCGTGGGAGGGCGAGGTCACCGCCGCCCTCCACCGGCTCACCCGGCGGTCGAAGCCCGCCGCCGGTCGAGGTGGACCGGCGCGCCTCGACGACGCGTGGGAGAGCGAGCACGGCCGCCTGCACGTCGCGCTCCTCAGCGCCTGCGAGTCGCCTTGGCTGCTCCGTTTCCACTCGCTCCTGTTCGATCAGAGCGAGCGCTACCGGAGGCTCGCCACCGCCTACGGTCAGCCCGAGCGCGACATCGACGCGGAGCACGTCGCGCTCGTGCGCGCCGCGCTCGACCGCGACGCCGAACGCGCGTGCGCGCTCCTCACGGAGCACATCGCGAAGACGACCGACCGTGTCCTCGCGGCGCACCCCGCGCTGGCCGCGGCTCAGCCTCCGTCGCCGCCGCGCAGGAGAATGTCGACAAAATGACGTTTTGCCTTGAACGACGCGGGCGTCGTGGCACGCTGAGTCCGTGCTCTCCGTGCCCGTCGCCGATGCGCTGCCCGCGTTCGTTGCTCGGCTCGCGGCGCGTTTCTTCGACGCGCCTCCGCCGCGCCGCCGCCGGTTCTTGCGCTCGGCCGACACGACGGCGTCCCGCCTCGCGCTCGCGCTGGCGGTGAGGCGGGAGCTCCTCCAGTCGTCGCCGACGCCGGCCGGCGCGGAGCTCGAGGACGCGCTGCGCGCGCGGCTCGCCGACGCGCTCCGCCCGGAGAACCTCGTGATCCGTCCGCTCGACCTCGGCTCTCCGGAGGCGTTGCTCGACGCGGTTCGCTATCACGACGCCGTTCATCCGGTCGTCAGCGAGGCGGACCTCAGGCGCCGCCTCGCGGAGGACCGGGCGGTCTACGCGCTCGTCCACAAGAGCCGGCCCGACGCGGCGCTCGTCTTCGCGGAGGTCGCGCTCGTGAAGTCGCTGCCGGACGCCGTCGATTGGATCGTGGATCCGGACGCGCCGATCCTCCCGCCGGAGGCCGCCGAACAGGGGATCTTCTACGGGATCTCCAACACCGAGGCCGGCACGGCGGGTCTGTCGCTGGGGACGACGTTGCTCGACCGCATGATCGACGCGCTCCGGGGGCGGTTCCCTCACGTCGGGCGTTGGGTCACGCTCTCGCCGATGCCCGGGTTCCGCGCGTGGCTGGCGAGCGCGCTCCGCGCGTCGCTGCCGGGGGACGCGGTCGCGCGCGTCTGCGCGGAGAACGGGATCGCGCCGCTCGCGCTGCTGCCGTTGGTCGACGGGCAGGCCGACCGGCCCGAGCACGCGCGGATCCGCCTCCTCCCCGGGCTCGCGTCGTTGGCGCGCTGCTACCTCGAGTCGAAGAGGGCCGACGGGAGCCCGCGGGATCCCGTCGCGCGGTTCCACCTCGGCAACGGCGCCGTCCTCGACGAGATCCGGGTCGACGCCGATCGCTCCGCGAAGGGCTTCGAGCAGTCGCTCGGCGTCATGGCCTCGTACGCTTACGTCGTGGACGGTCGACGCGTCGGGGAGGCGGCCTCATGACGATCCGCCGCGTCACCTCCTCGGACGGGCTCGCCATCGCCGTCGAGGACATGGGGCAGCCGGAGGGGCAGCCGATCGTCTTCGTCCACGGCTTCGCCCAGAGCCGCGGCAGTTGGACGAGCCTCCGCGACGGTCGTCTCGCGGCGACGCACCGGCTCGTCGCGATGGACCTCCGCGGACACGGCGACTCGGACAAGCCCGACGACGAGCGCGCCTACGCGAGCGAGCGGCTCGGCGACGATCTGCACGCCGTGCTGCACGGCCTCGCGCTTGAGCGCCCCGTCGTCGTGGCGTGGTCGTACGGCGGCGTCGTGCTCGGCGAGTACTTGAGGAGACACGGCGGCGGCGCGCTCGGCGGCGTCCTCTTGGCCGCGGCGGCGGTGCAGGTCGGCAAGCCGGCCCAGGCCCTGTTCGGCCCGGTGATGACGTCGAACGCGCGCGCGCTCCTCTCGGCGGACGCGGCGGCCTACGAGGCCGGCGCGCGCGCCTTCGTGAGCGGCTGCTCGGCCGCGCCGCTCGACGGCGCCCACGTCGAGCGCGCGGTCGCGGCGATGCTGAGGGTGCCGGTTCACGTCCGCCGGGCCCTGCTCTTTCACAGCGCCGACTACTCGCCCGAGCTCGCGCGCTGCGAGGCGCCGACGGCGACGGTGCACGGGGAGGCCGACCAGGTCGTCCTCCCGCGGATGAGCGCGCTCGTCTCCGCGCTCGCGCCGAGCTGCGACCCCACGCTGGTCGCCGGCGTCGGCCATCTCCCGTGGCTCGAGTCGAGCGAGGCGTTCGACGCGTCGGTTCGGTCGATCGCGCGCCGCGCTCGGACGAGGTTACTCTGAGACGGCGCTCCTCCGCGCCGATTCTCGTTCAAACGCACAACTCGATACAGCCCGGAGGGTGTCATGCCTTGGAAGATTGATTCGGCCCATAGCCACGTCGGCTTCTCGGTGAAGCACATGATGGTGACCACGGTGCGTGGTCGCTTCACCAGCTATCAGGCGAAAGCTCAGCTCGACCCGCACGATTTCAAGCGCTCGACCTTCGAAGGCGAGATCGACGTCGCGAGCATCGACACCGGCAACGCCGATCGCGACAACCACCTCCGAACGAACGATTTCTTCGACGTGGCGAACCACCCGAAGATCCTCTTCAAGAGCACGTCGATCGAGGAGAAGGGCGACGGCGAGTACGTGGTGCACGGCGATCTGACGATCCGAGGCGTCACGAAGCCGGTGGCGCTCGACGTCGAGTTCCCCGGTACGTCCAAGAACCCGTACGGCGTCACCGTGGCCGGCGTCGGCGTCCGCGGGACGCTCAACCGGAAGGACTTCGGGGTCGCCTTCCACGCGGTCCTCGAGACCGGCGGCGTGGCCGTGAGCGACAAGGTCAAGATCGAGCTCGATTTCCAGATCGCGCAGGTCGAGGACGCCCCGACGGCGTCCGCCGCGCCGGCCGTCTGAGCCTCACGCCCGTCGACGAGCCCCAAATGGGCCGAGCATGATTCGGAGTCACGCTCGGCCCATGGAGCTCCTCGTCATCGCGGAGCGGCACGCGCTGCCCCGCCCCCGAAAAAGGCGCGGTTCTTCGGGGCCCACCTCACGCGGCGCTCGCTTCGCGCGCTGAATTTTGATCGAGCTTCACGCTCGTCGATTCAGCCCGCGCCGCCGGCGTGGCGGGGCAGATCGGCGGGCTCGTCGAAGTCGCCGGCGATCGACGGGTCCTCGACCTCGAGGCGCCGCCTCCGGCGCGCGAGCGTGGCCAGCAGATCGCGCAGCGGCGGCGTCTCTCCGCGGAGGTAGGGCGCGAGGACGAGCGCCCGGACGACGGCCGGGTGCCCGCCCCGGCCGCGGTGCGAGGGCGTGACCGCGAGCGGGGCCTCGGCCGCCGGGCCCGACGGGGCGTCGAGCGCGGCGGCGAGGGCGAGCAGGGTCTCGACGCGCGGGGGCAAGAGATCGACGGGGGTGACGACGAGCGCGTCGTCGGGCGCGAGCCGGACACGGCCGAGCGCCGCGACGAGCGAGGCCGCCTGGCTCGGCGTGTCCGCCGCGACGAGCCGGGCCGCGAACGGGAGGCGGTCCGCGACGGCGCGCGCCGCGACGGCGTCGGCGGGACGGACGACCGCGACGAGGTCCGCGCACCCGGCGTCGCGGAGCCGCGCGAGGTGGCGCTCGAGCAGCGTCCGCCCGCCGACGCGCAAGAGCGCCTTCGGCCCGCCCATGCGGAGGCCGCTCCCCGCCGCGAGGACGACTCCGTGGAGACGGCGGGCCGACGCGGGAGGGCCCATCCGCTCGTGTCCTGAGCCCATGGTTCGTCGGACCGTCGCGAGGCCCGCTTCGCCTGGGAGGGCCTCGCGATGGTCCGACGAAGCCGAGCGTCTGACTCGTGACACGTTTACCTTTCTCCTTTCCCGCGCCCACGTCCTTGCGGACTCGGGACACTTAGACCGCGAGCGTCCGGACCACGGGGAGCTCGCGCACGCGCGTCCCGGTGAGGGCGAAGAGGGCGTTGGTGAGCGCGGGGGCGACCGGGGGCACGCCCGGCTCGCCCACGCCGGACGGAGGCGCGTCGCTCTCGACGACCTCGACGTGGATCCGCCGCGGCGCCTCGTGCAGGCGCATCAGGCGAAAATCGCGGAAGTTCGACTGCTCGGTCGCGCCGCCCTTCATCGTGATCTCGCCGTAGAGCGCGTGGCTCAGGCCGAAGACGACGGCGCCCTCGAGCTGCGAGCGCACGCGCTCGAGGTTCACGACGAGCCCGCAGTCCGCGACGATCCACGCCTCGTCGACGCGGATCTTCCCGGCCGCGTCCTTCACGACGGCCACGACGACCGCGACGTACGCGAGGAAGCTCCGGTGCACGGCGAGGCCGAGGGCGCGCTTCGCGGCCGCGCGTCCCCTCCAGCCGGAGAGCGAGGTGACGCGCTCGAGCACGCGGCGATGACGGGCCGTGTCGATCGGGTACTCGTCGAGCGGCTGCCCGTAGTTCGGGAGCTCGGCGACGCCGAGGTCGGCGGGACTCCACGTCCGCGGCGGTCCGAAGACCTCGAGCAGGTGGTCGGCCGGATCCATCCTCCGCGCGTGCGCGAGCTCGTCGAGGAAGCTCTGCACCGCGAACGCGTGGTAGATGTTCGCGACCGAGCGGAGCCAGCCGATCCGTGTGTGAGCGCGCGCCTCGCAGTTCTCGGCGCGCACGTTCGGGATCGAGAGCGGCACGTCGAGCACGCCCTGCGCGAGCTGACCCGGCGCGGCGTAGGTCGCGCCGTCGAAGATGGACGCGATCGGCGGGAACGCGGTGCGGTGCTGCCACGCCACGATCTTGCCCGCGCCGTCGAGGCCGGCGACGAGCCGCTGGGCGCTGACGGAGTGGTAGTAGTCGTGCCGGATGTCGTCCTCGCGCGTCCACTGGACCCGCACCGGCGCCCCCATCTCCCGCGCGAGGAGGGCGGCCTCGACGACGTAGTCGGGCTTCGACTTGCGCCCGAAGCCGCCGCCGAGGAGCGTGACGTGCACCGTGACCGCGCCCTCGTCGAGCCCGAGCGCCTTGGCGACGGCGGCGCGCGCCGATTGCGGGTTCTGCGTCGACGCCCACACCTCGCACGATCGCGCGTCCGCCTTCGCCACCGCCACGGGCGGCTCCATCGGCGCGTGCACCAGGTTGGGCGCGTGGTACACGGCCTCGACGGTGCGCTTCGCGCCGGCGAGCGCCTCGTCGACGTCGCCGAGGTCGCGCACGACGCGGCCCCCCGCGCGGACCGCGGCCTCGAGCTTCGCGCGGTAGGACGGCGAGTCGTACCCGGCGTTGTCGCCGCCCTCCCAGGCGATCTCGAGGAGCTTCCGCCCGCGCATGGCCGACCACGTGTCCTCGGCGACGACCGCGAGGCCGCCGACGGGCTGGAAGGCGAACGGCGGCTTCGGCGCCGGCAGGGCCACGACGCGCTTGACGCCCTTCACCGCGAGCGCCTTGGACGGATCGTGACGCGCGACCTTGCCGCCGACGACGGGCGGACGCGCGATGACCGCGGTGAGCATCCCGGGCAGCCGCACGTCCGCGCCGAACGCGGCGCGCCCGGTGACGATGTCCGCGCCGTCGACGAGCGGGAGCTCCCGGCCGACCGTCTTCAGCTCCGAGAGCGGCCGGAGGGTGATCGCCTCCTTCGCCGGCACCGGGACCTTCGCGGCGTCGTTCGCGAGCTCGCCGAAGCCGAGCGAGCGCTTGGTCGCGTCGTGGAACACGGCGTGATCGCGCGCCGTGAGCGTCGCCGCCGGGACCTTCCAGCGCCGCGCCGCGGCCGTCACGAGCATCATCCGCGCGGCGGCGCCCGTGCGCCGGAGCCGCGCGAAGTCCATCCGGACGCTGCGCGAGCCGTCGGTGTTCTGATCGCCGTAGGCCTTGTCGCCGTCGGCCTGGACGATCTTCACGCGAGCCATGTCGGCGCCGAGCTCGTCGGCGATCAGCGCCGGCAGGGTGCTGCGGACGCCCTGGCCCATCTCCGAGCGCGCGCACACGATCGTGACGAGCCCGTCGGGCGCGACGTGGACGAAGACGTTCGGGCGGAGGCCGTCGCCCGCCGTGCCCTTCGCCCCCGGACCGCCCGGCTCCTCGGCGCGCGCGAACGAGCCGAGCGCGAGGCCGCCGACGGCGATCCCGAGCCCGACGAGGAACGAGCGCCGGACGACGCGGAGCGACTCGCTCACGGCTCACCTGCGGCCTTCTTCACGGCCGCGCGGATCCGGAGGTAGGTGCCGCATCGACACAGGTTGCCCGAGAGCGACCGATCGATCTCGGCGTCCGTGGGCTTCGGCTTTTTCGCGAGGAGCGCGGCGGCGCTCATGATCTGCCCGGCCTGACAGAAGCCGCACTGCGGGACGCCCAGCTCGACCCACGCCCGCTGGAGTGGGTGCGAGCCGTCCGGCGAGAGCCCCTCGATCGTCGTGACCTGCTTGCCGGCCGCGCGGCGCACCGGCGTCACGCACGAGCGCACGACCTCGCCGTCGAGGTGCACGGTGCACGCGCCGCAGAGCGCCTCGCCGCAGCCGTACTTCGTGCCGGTGAGGCCGAGCGCGTCGCGGAGCGCCCAGAGCAGCGGCGTCTCGGGGTCGACGTCGAGCTCGCGATCGATCCCGTTGACGCGCAGTCGAACCGTCATCGCTTCACCTCGTCCTTCGGGCACGCCGCGCCTTCGTTCACCCACGCGTCGACGAGGGCCGCGAAGGCGGCCTGCGTCCCGGGAGCGGGCTCGCGGTCGTGCCCCGGCGCCCAGCCCCACGCGACGAGCTCGTCCGAGGCGGCGTGCTCGACGATCTCGCGGAGGCTCTTGTCGCCGTTCCGCTCCCTGTCCTTCAGCTGCGCGCACAGCGCGCCGGGGGTCTTGCCCTCCCACGCCATCGCGATCGGCGCGAGGTGCCAGTTCGGGGCGCCGGGGACGCGCGCGAGCTCGGCGTTCCGGTCCTGGTGGCACGACGTGCACTCCAGCGCGGGCACGCCGGTGTCCTCGGGGCCGCGGGCGACCGGGGGATCGTGCGGGCGGCCGTGGTCGCCCTGGGCCGGGCTGTCGCCCGCGGGGTGGCAGTTCTTGCAGCGCGGGTGGAGCATCACGCGGCTCGCCTCGACGAAGATCGCCCGCGCGCGATCGTCGCGATCCGCGATGGCCGAGAAGTCGCGCGGCGTGAGCAGGGCGTTCTTCGCCGCCACGGGGAGCGCGGGGGCCGGGGCGTGACCTCCGCCGCCGCAGCCGAGCGCGATCAGGGCGAGCCCGGTGAGCCGGACGCCGCCGCCGCTGTGCTTGGGGAGCATGCCCCCTTGATAGACCGATCCAACTCCGCACACGACGCGGATCTTCGCCGCGAGCCGGCGGGGGATGCGCGTCACGGAAGAGCTCCGCGCTGCGGCGGCACGCGCGGTGCACCGATGGCGCACCATGAACCCGATCCGCCGCCTCGAAGAGCTGGAGCAGAGCGTCTGGCTCGACTACATCGATCGCAAGCTCCTGACGTCGGGCGCCCTCGATCGCCTCGTCGGGCAAGGGCTGCGCGGCCTGACGTCGAACCCGACCATCTTCCAGAAGGCCATCGCCGGGTCGAGCGACTACGACGAGCTGATCCGCTCCGCCTCGCCCTCCGAGCGAAACGCGAGCGTGCTCGAGCGTCTCATGGTGCGTGACCTCGCGCTCGCGTGTGACCGGTTGCGACCCGTCTACGAGGCGTCGGGCGGAAGAGACGGCTTCGCCTCCATCGAGGTCCCGCCGCGGATCGCCGAGGACTGCGCGGCCTCGGTCGAGCATGCGCTGCGCTTGTGGACGCTCGTCCAGCGCCCCAACCTCATGGTGAAGATCCCGGGGACCCGCGCGGCGCTGCCGGCGATCGAGAGCTGCCTCTCGCACGGCATCAACATCAACATCACGCTGCTCTTCTCGGTGCCGCGCTACCGCGAGGTCGTCGAGGCGTACCTCCGCGCGCTCGAGGCGCGCGTCGAGCGGAACGATCCGGTCGAGCGCATCGCGTCCGTGGCGAGCTTCTTCGTCTCGCGCGTGGACACCAAGGTCGACGAGGCCCTCGACGGGCTCGAGGGGGATCGCCGGATCGAGGGCAGGGAGCTCCGCGGCGCGATCGCCCTCGCGAACGCCAAGCTCGCCTACGAGGAGTACGAGCGGATGTACGGGAGCGAGCGCTGGGCGCGGCTGGCGGCGCGCGGGGCCCACCCGCAGCGCCTCCTGTGGGCGTCGACGTCGCCGAAGGACCCCGCCTACCCGGACCTCTACTACGTCGAGGCGCTCGTCGGCCCGGAGACCGTCGACACGGTCACCCCCGATCTCTTTCGCGCCTACCTCGATCGCGGCGATCCGGCGCTCCGCCTCACCGCCGACAGGGAGCGCGCACACGCGCAGGTGGCGGCGCTCGCGCGGCTCGGGATCGACTTCGGGCGGATCGCCGACGAGCTCGAAGAGGAGGGGATCGCCGCCTTCGCCGCGTCCTACGACAAGGCCCTCGCGAGCATCGCCGACAAGCGCCGCGCCGCCGCGCCCGAGGCCCAGGCGATCGCGCCGCCGTCGCGCTGAGGGCGCTCGGCCCGCCCGAGACGACCGCCGTTGACCGGCCGCACCGAACCAACGAGGATAGGACCCGGCCGGGGGGCGAGGGACGGTCCGTCGAATGGGGGGTCTGGAGAGCACCCGCGAACGTTTGCTGGCGAGGCGCTTCGAGCTCCGGGGGCTCGTCGGCGAAGGCGGGATGGGCGCCGTGTATCGCGCCTGGGACCGCGCCCTCGGCAAGGAGGTCGCCCTCAAGCGGATGCACGAGATCGGGCCGCTCCAGGCGCAGCGGCTCAAGGCGGAGTTCCGCGCGCGATCGGCGCTGCAGCACCGGAACCTCGTCCAGCTCTACGAGCTCGTGAACGACGGCGACGACTGCTTCTTCACGATGGAGCTCGTCGACGGGACCGATCTCGAGACCTGGGTCCGCCTGGGCGGCGCCGCCCAGGCGCGCGAGGCGCAGCGCGGCGCGCGCGACCCGAAGACCGCCACCACGCTCGAGGAGCGCGGCCGGCCCGAGAGCCCGGAGCGCGCGGCTCGGAGCGGCGTGCGGGCGACCAAGCCGTCGCTCGACGCCGCGGCGCTCTCGCGCCTCCGCGCGGCGCTGTCGGAGCTGTGCGCCGGACTCTCGGTGCTGCACGACGCGGCGATCGTCCACCGCGACGTCAAGCCCGCGAACGTGCTGGTCACGCGGAGCGGACGGGTCGTGCTGCTCGACTTCGGCCTCGCCGCGACGTCGACGCTCCGCCCGCCGGACCTGACGACCGCCGGCACGCCGCGCTACATGGCGCCCGAGCAGATCCGGGCGGACAGGGCGACGCCCGCGGCCGATCTGTACGCCGTCGGCGGGATCCTCTACGAGCTCCTCGCCGGCCGGAGCCCGTTCGGCGGTTCGATGCAGACGAACCAGGAGCGGAAGGCCGCGGGCTCGCGTCCTCCGCCGCTCCTCGGCGACACGCCCGACGAAGGGCTCGCGGAGCTCGCGATGAGCCTCCTCGACCCCGATCCCCGCGCGCGCCCCGACGCGCGCGGCGTGCTCCGCCGCCTCGCGGGCGACGGCGACGCGCGCTCGCTCGCGCCGACGTTCGGGCTCCCCGTCCCGGGCGGGTTCGTCGGGCGTCGGGCCGAGCTCGCCGCGCTCGAGGGCGCGCTCCGCCGCGTGCAGACGGAGCGGCGCCCGCTGGCGTTGCTCGTCGAGGGCCCGTCCGGGATCGGCAAGACGACGCTGCTCCGGAGCTTCCTCAACGACCTCGGCGCGCGCGACGAGCGGGCCCTCGTCCTGTCGTCGCGCTGCCATCCGCAGGAGACCGTCCCGTTCAAGGCGCTCGACGCGGTGATGGACGCGCTCGCGGCGCACGCGCGCGCGATGTTCGATCTCGGGCCGTTCGACCCGGCGGTCGCGCACGCGGCGGCGCGCCTGTTCCCCGTCCTCCGCACCGTCCCGGAGCTCGCCGCCCACCCCGCGCTCCGCCTCGCGGCGGACGAGGCCGACCTCCGCGCCCGCGGCTTCGACGCCCTCCGCGAGCTCTTCACGCGGCTCGCGGCGCGCGGCCCGCTCGTCGTCTGGATCGACGACGTGCAGTGGGACGACGCCGACTCGCTCGCGCTGCTCGAGTCGATCGTCCGCCCGTTCGGCGCGACGGCCCCGCCGCTGCTCTTGATCCTGAGCATGCGGAGCGGCAGCCGCGGCAGCGTCATCGTCGATCGCCTCCTGGAGCCCGCGCCGCGCGCGCTCGTCCCGGTCGAGCGCCTCCGCCTGGGCCCGCTCGACGCGTCCGACGCGGGCAAGCTCGCGGCGGTGTTCCTCGGTGAGGAGGACGACCGCGTCGCGCGGGTCGTGAGCCAGAGCGAGGGCAACCCCTTCCTCGCGTGCGAGCTCGCGCGCTACCTCGCCGCCGCTCCACGGGACGCCCAGCTCGCCGACGGCGCGCTCGACGTGCAGGCGCTCGTGGCCGCCCGCCTGCGCGATCTCCCGCCCGCCGAGCGCGCGCTCCTGGACGTGGCTTCGATCGCGGTGCGGCCGCTCGCGACGACCATAGCCCTCGAGGCCGCCCGACTCGCGTCCGACGCGCGCACCTCCGTGCTTGCGCTCTGCGACGCCTTCCTGCTCCGCCAGGCCGCGTCGGCGGCGGGCGAGGCCGTCGCCCCGTACCACGACAAGATCGCCGAGGCGACGCAGCGGATCCTGTCGCCGGCGGATCGAGCCGCGATTCACCGCGCGATCGCCGAGGCCGTCGAGCAGCGCACGCCGGACGACGCCGACACGCTCTACGTGCACTGGGAGGGGGCGGGGGAGACCGAGCGGGCGGCGGCGTGGGCGTATCACGCCGCCGAGCACGCCGCCGCGACGCTCGCGTTCGACCGCGCCGCCGAGCTGTACGAGAAGGCGATCCGCCTCGGCGGCGGGGGCGTCGATCAGGCGCTCTTGCTCGAGCGCGCGGCCTCCGCCCACGCGAGCCACGGCCGCGCGTTCGAGGCCGCGCGCCGGTACCTCGACGCGAGCCTCGCGCTCGGCGACGACGTCGGCAGCGCGCACGTC
The DNA here is from genome assembly GCA_019637105.1 of Labilithrix sp. Taxonomy (GTDB): domain Bacteria; phylum Myxococcota_A; class Polyangia; order Polyangiales; family Polyangiaceae; genus Labilithrix. The sequence goes on along the minus strand of JAHBWF010000007.1, from coordinate 44,194 downwards.
CGCACGCTCAAGCGCCTCGCCGCCGAGCAGTACGTCAAGGGCGGCTACGTGCGCCTCGGCTGGGAGGTGATGCGCTCCGTGCTCGCCGCCGCCGGGGTGGAGTCCCCCGTCTCGCCGCGCCGCGCGACGTTGAGCGCCCTCCGCCGGCGCGTCCGCTTCCTGGCGCGTCGCGTCGACGTCGACGGCATCGGTGATCGGCGCATCCCCGACGACGAGCGACCGCGCCTCGAGGTGCTGTGGACGGCCTCGACCAGCATGTCGATGGTCGACGTGACGCTCTCCGACGCCTTCCGCACGCAGCACCTCGAGCGGATCCTCGAGGTGGGAGACGCGTCGTCGGTCGCGCGCGCGCTCGCGTACGAGGTCGCGCTCGAGGCGCACGTCGGCGGCCCGATCCTCGAGTGGCACGCCGCGCGGCTCCTCGGGCACGCGCGTCGCCTCGTGGCGCGCACGAACGACCCGTACGACTCCGCCTGGCTCGAGCTCGGCGCGGCCAACGAGGCGTACTGCGCGGGGAGGTTTCACGACGCCGCCCGCGCGTGCGACCGTTCGCTGCGGATCCTGCGCGAGGAGTGCCGCGGCGTGGCGTGGGAGATCACGACCGTGATGGCGTTCCTCCTGACCTCGCTCGCGATGCTCGGCGACCTGCCGGCGCTCCGCGAGGCGACCGAGCGCTTCGCGGCGGACGCCGAGCTGCGCGGCGATCTCTTCGGCGTCGCCGAGGCCTACAGCGGAGAGTGCGTCCTGGCCTGGTGGACGAAGGGGGCGGGCGACGACGCGCTCGCGCGCGCGAGGGAGGCGGTGGCGCGGCAGGGCGGCGACGCCGAGCGCTGGCCGGAGAAGACCTACCGTCGCGGTCAGCTCACCGAGCTGATGGCGACGGTGCACATGCGGCTCCTCGCGGGCGATCCGTGGCCCGTCTGGCGGATGGTGACCGAGCAGTGGGACGCGCTGACCGCGGCGATGATCCCGAGCCTGCAGTTCTACCGATCGTGGCTCCGGCACGGGCGAGCGCGCGTGGCGCTCGCCGCGGCCGAGGAGCTCGCGGCCGGTCCCGCGCGGGACGGGTGGACGCGCGGCCGGCTCCTCGCGGACGCGCGGCGGATGGCGCGCGAGATCCGCAGGGACGGAAAGCCCTTCGCCGCGCCGTGGGCGGAGCTCGTGGACGGCGGGCTCGCGTACGCCGGCGGCGATCGCGCGGGCGCGTACGCGGCGCTCGAGCGGGCCGTCACGGGGTTCGATCGCGCCGGGATGGCGCTCTACCGCGAGGCGACGCGTTTCCGGCTCGGCGACCTCTCCGCGGCGCCGCGGCGCCGCGACGACGCCGCCGCGTGGATGGAGCGCCAAGGCGTCTCCGATCCGCGCGCCCTCGCTCGGGCGCTCGTCCCCGGCTTCCGCGCCTGAGCGCCGCGCGCCGGCGGCCGCGCCGTCCGGGCGAGGGCCGCCGCGCCGGCGCTCGAGCCACCGGAGTCAGCGCCTCCGCCGGAGGAAGCGGGCGATCCTGCCCACGACGTCGCCGGCGAAGGGCGGGCACCACGGCGCGGGCGGGGGGACCGGCTTCGGCGGCGCCTCTCCCGTGGGCGAGCAGTCGCCTCGGTACGGGAAGAGGTGGCTCAACACGGACGGGACGAGCTCGACGCCGAGGAGGTCAAACAGGTGCGGGAGCCCGAGGTCGAAGAGCACCTGGTCGATCGCCTTCAGCGCGTCGAAGCTCGGGTTCTCGTAGCGCTCGATGTTCCAGATCCGGCAGTAGTCGCCGATGAACGTCGGGGGGACCTCGTCGGCCGAGAGCGCGCTCGGGTCGGGGCGGCGATCGGGCGGGGGCGCGGGCGGCGCGACGGTGGAGCCGTGGTGCGCGTTGTAGTGGTCGAGGATCGCGTTGACCGCGTGGCGCCCCGACTCGTTCGCGGACTCCATCGTGGTCATGCGCGTGAACGTCTTGAGGTAGATGCCCGCGTAGACGAGCGAGCCCCAGTGGATGGGGTAGCCGCCGTGCGGCGCGGTCCACACGCCGGGCTCCGGCGGCGAGGGCGCGACGGGCGCGTCGGGGACGTCGGGATCGAACGGCGCCGGGCCCGGCCGGCGCCGCCAGTCCGAGGTGATCGGCACGAGGTAGGGCGTGCCGTTGCGCACGACGACGCCCTTCTTCCCGTCGCGGTCGCCGAACTCGAGGTTGTCGTCGACGTGGAACCACGTCGGCCGCGGCAGGCGGACCGGGCTCGGCCCGAGCGGCCCCGTGCGCAGATCGTTCGAGAGCTGCATCCATACCCCCTCCCCGAGGCCCTCGTAGGTCGAGTCCCAGGCGGTCGTGTGGGTCGGCCCCGCGGGCACCTTGAAGTCGCCGATGTCGACGCTGAGCACGCCGGCGAAGCCGTCGCGCTTCACGAACGGGACGCGGCTCCACGCGCGCTGCATGCTGAGCGTCGAGAGCGACCACGGCGCGTCGAGCGAGTAGGCGTGGCCGCCGACGGCGAAGTCCTGATCGAAGAAGAACTGCACGCCCGAGAGCGTCTGGAGGCGATCGTTCGGCCCGAGCCCCGGCTGCCGGTAAGGATCGCGCGGCGCGCCGTCGAAGGTCGTCGTGTACCCGGCGAGGCCCGCGGGCACGCCGACCCGCGGCAGCGGCGCGGACACGCGCTCGGCCGACGGCGCGTCGGTCGCGACGACGAGGTAGCGCGGGCCGCGCGTCCTCCCGACCCACGGCTCGGCGTGGGTCTTCCCGGCGCGGCGCACCGACGGGACCACGACCTCCGCGCCGTCGACCGTCGTGAGGTCGAGGCGCTCGAGCGCCCCGGAGACGAAGCGGACGCCGCGATCGCCGAGGTAGCGGCGCCAGTGGACGAACCACGCCTCGGAGGTCGGCGCGTCGAGCGTGCCGTCGAAGCTCTCGCCGCTGCCGGGCGGCCGCGGCTCGAAGAGCTGTACGTAGGTGCTGCCGTTGGTGCGCGCGTCGCCGTAGCGCCAGTCGAAGGCCGCGAGCACGCGGCCCGACGCCGTCGAGTCGCGCGTGAAGGCGTTGCTGTAGCGGTAGAGGTAGCAGCGCGTCCTCGGCGAGAAGCCGGAGAGGTAGCTCCACCACGACATGTCCTCGAGCGGGGCGCGCCGCTCCGGGCACGTCGCGAGGTAGCGCGCGATCCGGAGCCCCATCTGGAGGAGATCGCGCGGGTCGTAGTCGTTGTCCGTGAGCGTCTGGAGCGCCGCGCGCAGCGCCTGGAGCGGCGTCGAGCCGGCCGAGAGCGCGGGCACGGGGCGCTCGCCGCTCCGGAGCACGACCTGCTCGGGCGTCGGGTTCAGGTTGTCGATCACGCGGCGCTCGGTCTGTTGGCCGTCGCGGTCGTAGACGGGGATGCGCGCCATCGTGTCGGTGACGTGGCGGTAGTACGCGGGGAAGAAGCGGAAGCCGTGCTCGCCCGGGAGCACCCACTGCTCGAGGGCGATGATCGCCTCGGGGCGCCGGCGCGCGTCGTCCGTCGCGAGCACGACGAGGTCGGCGGCGACGCCGCCCTCGACGAGGCGGTCGCGGATCGCCTCCGCCCGGCGCGCGGCGAGCGCGCGCGGCTCGTCCTCGAGGGCGGCCGCCGAGCCGGTGACGCGCATCCGGTAGCCCTGGTCACAGTACGTGTCGCGAAACGCGCGCGCGGCCAGGGCGATCGCGGGCTCGGCCTCGTCCGGCACGGTCGACGAGCCGGACCGGAAGGTCACCTCCCGCGCGCGCCAGCGGTCGTCGCGCGCGCTCGGCGTGGGGCGCCCGGCCGGGGACCGCGCCGGCGCCTGCCCGAGGCGCGGGACGCGCGCGTAGTGCGACCGAGCCATCCCGCCGAGGGCCATGTCGCGGTCGCCCCTGGCGTCGAGCGCTCGCTCCGGCTCGACCACGGTGACCGCGAAGCCGCGCTCGACGAGCTCGTGGGCGACGGTGAGCCCGGTCACCCCGCCGCCGAACACGGTGGCCTCCGCCGCGTAGCCGCCGATCAAGCCCTCGCCCGTCGACCACTCGGCGAGGTACGAGTCGGACCACTCGGCGATCCCGTCGAGCGCGACGGTCCGCGCGGGCCGCCAGGCGCCGCGCTCGTCCCGCTCGGAGATCCGCAGCGTGACCGCGACGTGCTGCTCGAACAGGACGATCGTGGTGTAGAGCGGGAGGGTCGCGCGCTCGGGGGCCGACCACTCCACCTCGACGCGGAGGCTCCCCGTCGGATCGATCAGCGTCGTCGTCGCGCTCGAGGGGAACTTCCACGGCGTGCCGGGCCAGTCGCGGAACCCGGCGTAGGTCGGCAGATCGATCCCGGACGCGTCGAAGGTCACGCGGCGTCCGTCGAGGTCGAGGATCGCCGCGCGCGGCGGATCGAACCCGTCCGAGTAGCCGAGGTCGAGCGCCACGCGCTCGGCCGGCGAGGAGCACTGCATCCACTGCCAGTTGCGGATGGGCGAGCACCAGACGCCCCAGTTGTGATCGTGGTACGCGGCCGCGCCGTCGATCTCGTGGGCGACGCCGTCGATCGTGACCGTGCCGCGCGCGCGGGCGAGCGGCAGCCACGTCATCCACCAGCCGTTCTCCCAGTCGAGCGGGCCCTGCGCGTCGTGGAGGAGCCACGACGGCCCGGCGCCGTCGACGCGCTCGAGCGTGAGGTCCCAGGCGACGCGTCCGTCGCGGCTCGCGGCGACGATGCGGTACGTGTCGTCGTCGACGGCGTAGGCGTGGTTCGTCGGGCCGATGCGGACGTCCGGGCGCTCGCCGCTCACGCTCACCTCCCACGACGGGTAGAGATCGGTCGCGTCGAACGGCGCTTCGCCGCGCGGGAACACCATCGCGGCGAAGGCGCCGGTGCCCAGGCCGAACGGCGACGCCTCGTACATCCCGAGCAACGCGAGGCCGCTCTTCGGATCGCGGACGTTGAAGTACCACCACTCGGTGTACCACTCCTTGTGCGGGTGCCTCCGGAAGGCCTCGGCGTGGGCGGCGTCGTCGACGAGCGTCGGGGCCGGGAGCTCGGCGCGAGGTCGCGGCGCGCGGGGCGTCGCGCGCGCGGCGCGCGGGGTCTCGACCATCGGAAGCGTCCACGAGCGTCGAACCATGATCCCTCCTCGGCGCGCGCGCCGAGCGGAGCGCTCGCGGCACGAACGAGGAATTAGGTCACGACTCGTCTCCCGAGCGCCACGCAAAACGTGGCGGTCGCCCGCGCGTCCTCGAGCTCGTTCAGCGGAACCGCATGCAGCGTCCGCCGGTGAAGCCGGCCTTCGCCTCGGCCCGCTCGATGCGCCGGAGGCCGCCCTCGCCCTCCCAGTCGTCCCGGAAGTTAAGCTGCGATCGCGCGCTGTTGTAGCCGATCCCGCGGTACTTGAGCCCGAACTTGCCGGTGAAGGTCGCGCCGTTCATCGTCAGGACGGCCTCGTTGAGGTTCCCGGCGAGGTCCATCCACGGCTCGTCGTCGGGGTGGATCCGAACCATGTCGACCGGCTCGCCGTTGGCCGCGAGGCTGCCGCGGCCCGGCGCCGAGATCTCCCACGCCTTGTCGTGCATGACGTCCTGGGCGAAGAACGGGAACTGGTAGTTGTTCGCGTTCAGCGGGCTGTTCGGGACGGGGAGCGAAGCGCCGGCGTCGTAGGTGGCGTTGATCTTGTCGAGGTCGGCGCAGCGCCCGCCCGTCATCGAGGCCGCCGTCGTCGGGGGATCCTCGGTGCCGATCTGCGTCCCGCACCCCTGCCGATCGCCGAGCGCGTTCGGGCCGGTGCGCGGCGTCGCCGTGACGAAGTCGAGGACCTCGTCGGTCGCGAGCTGTCCGCCGTCCCAGTGGCAGAACGCGGCGAGCATGGCGTTCGTGATGCAGTTCATCGCCTTGACCTCGAGGTGCTCGCGCGCGGGGATCACCGCGCCGGCGAAGTCGCGTCCGTCGGCGCGCGGCGGGAACTGCCCCCCCATCTTGGCGAGGACCTCGGCGGGGTAGAAGAACGTCGGGAACCCGTAGCCGGTCGGCGCGTGCGTGCTGCAGTTGTTGCCGTGGAGGTAGACGAAGAGCGACCCGTTGAACTGGAAGTCGATGCCCGTCTTGCGCGGCTCGTCGGCGGGCGGGACGGGCGGCGCGTCGGCCCCGCCGCGCGGATCGCCGAGGACGTGACGATCGATCATGATCTGCTCGCCGTCGAAGTCGACCGGCAGAAACCTGTTCCACGACGCGTCCCAGATCGGCGGCGGGTTCTCGACGACCCAGTCTCGGATCTTCGGCATCCCGCCGTACTCCTCCGTGATCGCCGCGATGAACGCGCGGACGCGGCCCGTCGTGATCTCGTACTTGTCGAGGTAGACCGCCTTGCCGGGGTGACGCGGGTCGGTGTAGCCGGTGACGGGGAGCGTCCGGCAGCAGCTCTCGTGCTTCGCGCCGGGGCCCACCTCGCCCGCGCCGCAGGTGTCGCCGCCGAGGTGCGGGCGGCAGCTCGGGGCTTCGACGCACCTCTTCGCGTAGTTGCAGGCGGCGTGGCAGTCGCGGTCCTCGAGGCAGGCCTTCCCCTCGGCGCACCTGGGCGCGCTCGGACCTCCGCAGTCGACGTCGGTCTCGAGGCCGTTCTTCACGCCGTCGTCGGCGCTGGCCACGGCGCAGACCTTGGTCGACTCGAGGCAGTAGTTGGTCTCGCAGTCACGGTCCTCGAGGCAGGCCTTCCCCTCGACGCACCTGGGGGCGCTCGGGCCTCCGCAGTCGACGTCCGTCTCGCCGTTGTCTCGGAGCCCGTTGACGCCGTCGATCGGCTGCGTCCCGTCGGCGGTGCACGCCGTCGGGCAGACGCCCCCGCAGTCGATGCCCGCCTCGTCGGGATCCTGACGGCCGTTGCTGCACGTCGCGCTCCGCTTCGATTCGGAGGAGCACGCCGAGAGTGAGACGAGCGCCGCGACGACCGCGACGCCGAGCGTGACGAGGGGGCTTTTGCGCACGACGAGCTCCGTGGTTCCTTCCGGAGCTGGGCTCATGCGAATCACGCGCCACGGTAGAGCGCTCGCGGCGCGCGCAACGACGTCGCGAGGCCGTGGACCCCGGGAGGCATCTCACCACGCTTGAGGACAAGTGCCTCGTGGCGCGGGCGCGCGCAGGCAGCCGCGCTGCCTCGCTACGTGCCGGCGCTGCCCGGCCGAAGAACGCCACGGGGCGGACTTCGTACGCGCGCCGTCGCTGCCACTCGCGGCCGAGCTCGCGCGCGACCTCGAGGGCCTCCTCCTGAGACGCGCAGTCGATGATGTAGAAGCCGAGCAGCTGCTCCTTGGTCTCGGCGAACGGCCCGTCGACGACCATCGCGCCGCGACCTTTCCGCAGCGTGGACGCCTTGGTCGTCGGGGCGAGGCGCGCGACCGGGCCGAGGCGGCCCTCGTCGCGCAGCTTCGCCTGCACGACCTCGAGGCGCGCCATGACGGCGGCGTCCTCCTCCTTGGTCCAGGCGCCGACGGCGGCTTCCGAGTCGTAGCAAAGGATGGCGTAGAGCATGGCGGTTCGTCCTCGCGGAGGTCGGCGCCCTTGCTACCTCGACGCGCGCGCGGCGTCGGCAAAAATCGGCCGCGCGAGCTCAGCCGGCGGAGGGCTCGCGCGCGCACTCCCGCGCCCGCTCGAGGAGCAGCGTCCGCTCGCGCGCGTTGCGCGTCAGGGACGCCGCGAGCTCGAACTCGGCGCGCGCCTCCTCGAGGCGCCCGAGCTTCGCGAGCAGGTCCGCCCGCGCGCTCGGCAGGAGGTGGTAGCGCTGGAGCGACGGCTCGGACGCGATCGCGTCGACGAGCGCGAGGCCGGCCGCCGGCCCCTCGGCCATCGCGACGGCCATCGCGCGGTTCAGCTCGACGACCGGCGACGGCATGACCTCGGCGAGCTCCGCGTAGAGCGCCGCGATGCGCGCCCAGTCCGTGGCGTCGGCGGTCTGCGCGCGCGCGTGGCACGCCGTGATCGCCGCCTGCAGCGCGTACGGACCGCGCCTCCCGCCGAGCGCCTCCGCGCGCTCGAGCGCCGCCAGGCCGCGGCGGATCAGGAGGCGATCCCAGCGCGCGCGGTTCTGCTCGAGCAACAGCACCGGCTCGCCCGACGGGCCCGTCCGCGCGGCCGCGCGCGACGCGTGGATCTCCATCAACGCGACGAGCCCGTGGACCTCCGGCTCGTCCGGCGCGAGCCCCGCGAGGACGCGGCCGAGGCGCATCGCGTCCTCGCAGAGCTGGGGGCGCATCAGGTCGTCGCCGGCGGTCGCGGCGTAGCCCTCGTTGAAGACGAGGTAGATGACGCCGAGCACCGACGAGAGGCGCTCGGCGAGCTCGGCGCCGCGCGGAACCTCGAACGGGACGCGCTCCTCGGCGAGCGTGCGCTTGGCCCGCACGATCCGCTGGGCGATCGTCGGCTCCGACACGAGGAAGGCGCGCGCGATCTCGTCGGTCGTGAGGCCGCCGAGCAGCCGGAGCGTGAGCGCGACGCGCGCCTCGATCGAGAGGATGGGGTGGCAGGCCGTGAACACCAGCCGCAGGAGGTCGTCGCCGACGTCGTCGTCGATCATCGCCTCGAGGTCGGGCGCGGCGGCCTCGTGCCGCGCCTCGATCTCGTGGCCGAGCTGCTCGTGCTTGCGGTCCATCATCTTCCCCCGGCGGAGGACGTTGATGGCCCGGTTCTTCGCGGTGCTCATGAGCCAGGCGCCCGGGTTGTTCGGGACGCCCGACTCCGGCCACTGCTCGAGCGCCGCGACGAGCGCGTCCTGGGCGAGCTCCTCGGCGAGCCCGACGTCGCGCACCATCCGCGCGAGGCCGGCGATGAGCTTCGGGGACTCGAGCCGGTAGATCGCCGTGATGGCGCGGTGGGTGTCGGTGGCCGTCACGGCCGGCGATCAAAACAGTTTGCCCCGCCGACGCAAGCGGATGTCGACGCCCCCCGCCGCGACCGCGCCCCGCCGCCTCAGGCGCCGAAGATCGGGTGGACCTCCATCGAGCCCTCGTAGCCGGGGCCGAGGACGTCGAGGTGGAGCTTCATGAACCGCTTCGCGTGCTCCACGGCCTCCTCCAACGAGGCGAGCTCGAAGATCGCGAAGCCGGAGAGGAGCTCCTTGGTCTCGGCGAACGGTCCGTCGACGACCTCGAGCTTCGCGTCGCGGACGGCGACGCGGGCGCCGCGCACCGACCAGCCGAGGCCGCCGGTCGTGATCATCTTGCCTTGCTTGATCTCCTCCTCGGCGAGCGCCTGGATCGCCGCCATGAGCTTCGGGTCGGGGGGCTCGTCGCGCTTCGTGGATTCGGTCGCGTGGATGGTCATCAAGAAACGCATCGTGGTGTCTCCTTGGGTGGCTCGGCGCCTCGCCGAGGCCTCGTCTTCACGTCAATCGAGCCCGGTCGCGATCGACACGCCCGGGCGCTTTTTCTTCCGGCGCGCCGCCGGGGAGCGCTCAAACGTCGAGCGGGGGGTCGTCCGCGAGCGCCTCGACGCCCGCCGCGGTGATCCGGTACACGAGCGCGGAGGCTCCGGCCTCTCGCTCGTCCTCCTCGCCGTCGGGCGCCTCGCCGTACTCGCCGAGCGCCTCGACGAGGCCGAGCGCGCAGAGGCGATCCACCGCGCCGTATTCGTCGACCGCGAGCTCGGCGCCGGCCAGGCCGCCGTGGTCTTCGTCGGAGAGCCGGACCTCCCGGAGGAGCGCGCGCTCGGCGGCGGTGAGCGTCGGAGAGGGCATGCGCCTTCCTTAGCAGGCCCGGACTCGCGCGGGAGCGGCGGCGCGCAGAGGAGGTCAGCCGGCGCGTCGGGGCGCGAGCCGCGCGATGGGCGCGCCGCAGGTGCACGTGCGGACGACGACGACGAGGTCGTCCGGCCACCGGCTCACGAGGGCGGCGACCTCGGCCTCGCCGATCTCGGAGCGGAGCGGGAGCGCGGACCACTCGCCGGCGGACCGCACGGTCCGGCAGCGACCGCAGGCGACCCCGGGCGGAGCGGCGCTGCCGTCGACGTTCGACTCCGAGCCGCGCCGGTGCATGCCGGCTACGCGTCCGAGCGCTCCTCGTCCGGCGTCCCCGCCGCGGCGTCGCGCGACACCTGCGTCTCCGCCGTCGTCGCGCGCTCCGACGGCTCGAACACCTGCCGGATCTCGATCTCGCCCTCCACGTCGCGCGGCGTGGGACAGCGCTTGAACCATTCGATGGCCTCTTCCTTCGTCTTCGCCTGGATCACCCAGTAGCCGGCGACGAGCTCCTTGGTCTCGGCGAACGGCCCGTCGATCACCGTCCGCGCGCCGCCGAACGGGACGCGGGCGCCCTTCGAGCTGGGGTGGAGGCTCGCGAGGTCCAGAAGGACGCCGGCCCTGGAGAGCTCCTCGTTGAATTTCCCCATGGCCTCGGACGTCCTCGCGCCCGGCAGCGCGCCGCCGTCGGGCTCCTTCGCCGCCTTCACGAGCACCATGAACCGCATCTCTCCTCCCGCTCTCGAGCCGCCGGACCGCCCGGCGGCCGCCCCACGAGGACGACAGACGAGGCGGCGGGAGATCGACACGCGGCTCGGCTTTTTTTCGCGCGCGCTCCCGGACACGGCGCGCAGGCGAGATCGGTCGTCGACTCGGCTCCGCGCTCGATCCGCGACGCGCGGGTGGGACGCAAAAATAAACGATTGATTTCGGTAAGCTATGATGCACTCTATGTAGACAAATCGACGCGCAAGGGCACTCGGGTGGGACACGAGCGCGGCGCGGCGGTCGGGGTCAGCTCTTCAAGCGGTAGCCCGTCCGGATCAGCCACCTGGCGGTCGCGAGGCAGAGCACCATGAAGACGAACGTCATCGCCGCGCTCAGCTCGACGCTCACGTCCGAGACGCCGAAGAAGCTCCAGCGAAACCCGCTGACGAGGTAGACGACGGGGTTGAAGAGCGTGACCTTCTGCCAGATCGGCGGGAGCATCTTGAGCGAGTAGAAGCTGCCGCCGAGGAAGGTGAGGGGCGTGACGATCAGCATCGGCACGAGCTGCAGCTTCTCGAAGCCGTCGGCCCAGAGGCCGATGATGAAGCCGAACAGGCTGAAGGTCACCGACGTGAGCACGAGGAACGTGATCATCCAGAGCGGGTGCGCGACCTCGTAGGAGACGAAGAGCCGCGCGGTGACGAGGATGATCGATCCGAGGAGGATCGACTTCGACGCCGCCGCGCCCACGTAGCCGAGGACGATCTCGACCCACGAGATCGGCGCCGACAGGACCTCGTAGATCGTCCCCGAGAACCGCGGCATGTAGATGCCGAACGACGCGTTCGAGATGCTCTCGTTGAGCAACGAGAGCATCGTCAGGCCGGGGACGATGAACGCCGCGTAGTGGACGCCGTCGATCTCGGCCATGCGCGAGCCGATCGCCGAGCCGAACACGATGAAGTAGAGCGACGTCGAGATCACCGGCGACAAGATGCTCTGGAACAGCGTGCGGAAGGTGCGCGCCATCTCGAACGAGTAGATGGCGCGGATCGCGTACCAGTTCATGCGTCCGACCTCACCAGGCTGACGAAGATCTCCTCGAGCGAGCTCTCGCTCGTCTGGAGGTCCCGGAAGTCGATCCCGAGCTCGGCGAGCGCGCGGAGCAGCCCGGCGATCTGCGCGCGCTCGGCCTCGGACTGGAACGTGAAGACGAGCCGGCTCTTGTCGCTCGACAGCTCGAGCGCGTACGGCGAGAGCGACGCGGGCAGGCTCGCGAGCGGCCGCTGCAGGACGAGCGTGAGCTGCTTCTTGCCGAGCTTCTGCATGAGCGCGGCCTTCTCCTCCACGAGGACGATCTCGCCCTTGTTGATCACGCCGATCCGATCGGCCATCTCCTCGGCCTCCTCGATGTAGTGCGTGGTCAGGATGACCGTCACGCCCGTCTCGCGGAGCGAGCGGACCATCTTCCACATGTCGCGCCGGAGCTCGACGTCGACGCCGGCGGTGGGCTCGTCGAGGAAGAGGATCCGCGGCTCGTGCGACAGCGCCTTCGCGATCAGGACGCGCCGCTTCATCCCGCCGGAGAGCGTCATGATCTTGTCGTGGCGCTTCTCCCAGAGCGACAGATCCCGGAGGACCTTCTCGACGTACGCCGCGTCCTCGGGCTTGCCGAAGAGGCCCCGGCTGAACGAGACGGTGCCCCAGACGGTCTCGAACGTGTCGGTCGAGAGCTCCTGCGGGACGAGGCCGATCTTCGCCCGCGCGGCGCGGTAGTCGCGGATGACGTCGTGCCCGTCGGCCACGACGGTGCCCGACGTCGGGTTGACGATGCCGCAGACGACGCCGATGAGCGTCGTCTTGCCCGCGCCGTTCGGCCCGAGGAGCGCGAAGATCTCGCCGCGGCGGATCGTGAGGTCGACGCCCTTGAGCGCCTGGAACCCGGACGCGTACGTCTTGGTGACCTTCGAAGCGACGATGATCGGATCCACGCGACCTCCGGCGCGTTGGATCCCACGAGCGCGGCGCGGCGCACAGCGCAAAACGGCGTGTCCGCCGCGCCGCGCCGCAGCAGAGCTCGACCACGCTGCGCGCGGGGGTGGCGTCGCGCGGGAGGCGGCGGGCTACTGCTTCGTCAGGGTGAACGAGCCGACGCAGGTCGGGCACGTCCAGCTGCCCGAGAGCTTCTTGCCCGTCACCGTGCCGGTGTACGGGAAGGCGAGGGTGCCGCTCACGCCCTGGACGGCGAACGTCCAGGTGCCGCTCGTGGCGTTGCCCGTGAGCGTGACCGCCTCCTTCGGCGAGGTGCCGGTCGTCGTCCGGACGAGGTTGCACGAGGACTGCTGCCGGAGCTCGAGGCCCGTGACGCTCCCCGTGTTGGAGAACGCGGCGCCGTCCGCCGCGACGGTGATCGTCATGGTGCCCGCGTTGTTGAACGTGCAGCCGAACGCCTGGCGCGTGTTGGTGTACGTCCCGGACCACGTCCCCGCGAACGACTCGAGGTCGGCGGTGACGGCGACGTCCTTGTCGAGCACGGGCGCGCACGAGCTGGTCCCGTCGCACGCGCCGCCCCAGCCGACGAAGATCGAGCCGGCGGCCGGCGTCGGCACGATCGTGACCGCGGTGCCGGGCGCGAACGAGCCCGTGCAGGTCTTGCCCTGGCAGGTGAGGCCGCCCGGCGTCGACGTGACGGCGCCGGCGCCGTCTCCGCCGAGGGTCACGGTCAGCGTGAACGTGCTCGCCGCGGGCTGCGTGACGGTGCCGTCGCTCGGCTCTTCGCCGTCGGCGTCGTCGGCGTCGTCGCCGCTCCGACGGTCGGGAAGCTTGACGCTCTCCTCTTCGGGGTAGTCGCCGATCGGCGCCGGGGCGCACCCGGCGACGCTGAGCGCGAGCGCCGCCGTCACGAAGGACCGCATCCTTCGAGGATACCAAGCTCAGCCCCGCCGTCGAAGCCGTTCTCGCGGAAGCGCCGGTCCCGCGTGATCGGCGGCGCTGTAGGGCGGTGTGAGGCGCTTACCAGCTCAGGTACGTCTGGTCCTTCAGGCCGCGCTCGAACTCGGCGAGCAGGCGCATGCCTTCGGTCGGCTTCAGGCGGTCCTGCTTGATGGCCGCGTCGACCTGCGCCTTCACCCGCGTCGCGAGCTCGTGCGTGTCGTACTGGGTCATCTTCAGGACCTCGGCGATCGTGTTCCCCTCGATCGTCTCCTCGAGGTAGTAGCCGCACTCCTCGTCGTCGTCGAGGAAGACGTGGACCTCGTTGACGCGGCCGAAGAGGTTGTGGATGTCGCCCATGATGTCCTGGTACGCGCCGGTCAAGAACACGCCGATGTAGTACGGCTCGTCGTTCCGCGAGTGCAGCGGGAGCGTGTCGCGCGACGCCTCGGTCCGGTCGATGAACTTGCCGACCTTGCCGTCCGAGTCGCACGTGATGTCGACCAGCGTGCTGAGGAGCCCCGGGCGCTCGTCGAGCCGGTGGATCGGCACGATCGGGAAGAGGGCGCCGAACGCCCAGTGATCGAGCAGCGACTGGAAGACCGAGAAGTTGCAGATCTGCTGCGTGCCGAACTTCGGCTCGAGCGCCGCGAGCTCGTCGGGCAGCTCCGCGGGGTCGATCTTCTTCGTCTCCTGGCGGATCCGCGCGGCGATCTGCCAGAAGAGCGTCTCGAGGGCGGCCTTCACGTCGAGCTCGAGGAAGCCGAGCTCGAACATCTTCTGCGCCTCCTCCTTCACCTCGAGGAGATCGTGCCAGGACTCGAGCAGGTTGGACTCGTTGAGCCGCGCGTTGACCTCGCGCAGCGTCACCATCAGCTTGTGCTCGTCGGACGGCGGCGGGACGATCGACTGCGCGGTGTTGGCGCGCTCGATCGCGCCGAAGGCCTCGACGACGAGGACGCAGTGCTGCGCGACGATGGCGCGGCCCGACTCCGAGACGATGTGCGGGTGCGGGACGCGCTCCTCCTCGCAGACGTCGGCGATGTTCGCGACGATGTCGCGCGCGTACTCCTCGACCGAGTAGTTCATCGACGCGTCGGTCGGCGTCCGCGAGCCGTCGTAGTCGATCGCCAGGCCGCCGCCGACGTCGATGTACTCGATCGGGTGCCCGAGGCGGCGGAGCTTGGCGTAGTAGCGCGCCGCCTCGCGGACCGCGCGCTTGATGATGAGGATGTCCGGCACCTGCGAGCCGATGTGGAAGTGCACCAGCTTGAAGGCCTGGGGCATCCCGCCGTCGCGCAGGATCGCCGCCGCCTCGAGGATCTCGGAGGTCGACAGCCCGAACTTGGCGTGCTCGCCCGTCGACTCGGCCCACTTGCCGGCGCCGCGCGCGACGAGGCGGACGCGGACGCCGATCTCCGGCTCGACGCCCATCTCCTTCGCGATGCGGACGATCGCGCGGACCTCGGAGAGCTTCTCGGCGATGAGGATGACCTTCTTCCCGAGCTTGCGGCCGATGAGCGCCGCGCGGATGAAGGCGTCGTCCTTGTAGCCGTTGCAGACGATGAGCGACTCGTTGTCCGTGTGGACCGCGAGCCCGGCGTACATCTCGGGCTTCGAGCCGACCTCGATGCCGTAGTGGAACGGCCGCCCGGCCTCGAGGATCTCGTCGACGACCTCGCGGAGCTGGTTGACCTTGATCGGGAAGACGCCGCGGTACACGCCGCGGTACTTGTTCTCGGCGATCGCCTTGGCGAAGGCCTCGTTCAGCACGCGCACGCGGTGGTGGAGGATGTCCTGGAAGCGGATGACGAGCGGCGTCTTCAGCCCCTCGTCGCGCATCGCCTGCTCGAGGACGTCCCGGATCGCCACGCGGCGGCCGCGCGCCTGCAGCGGCGCGACGGTCATCTTGCCGTCGGGCGACACGTCGAAGTACCCGCCGCTCCAGCGGTCGATCATGTAGAGATCGCGCGCGTCGTCGACCGTCCAGGAGTCTCGTTCGGTGATTCCGTCCACCATCGCGGGCGGCACTCTACTGCAGACGCCCGCCGAGCCAACGGGGAAGCGCACGGAGGCGAGGATGAGTTCGGCGGGTGCGCGCACCCCCACCCACGGACGGATTTCGGCGCCGCCGTCCCGCCGGGCGTGAGATTAAGGAGCCTCGCCTCCCGGCCGACCGCCATGAGCCCTTCCGCCGACCCCGTCGCCCTCCTCTCCGAGCTCGTCTCGTTCCGCACCGACTGCGCGGGCGGAGACGAGCGCGCGCTGGCCGCTCGGCTCGCCGAGCTCCTCGAGCGCCGCGGCCCGGACGAGGTGACCGTGGCCGACGTGCCCCGCGCCGACGGCAAGCCCGGCTCCTACGTGTACGCGCGCTTCGGGCGGCCGCGGCTCCTCGTCAACGCCCACCTCGACACCGTCCCGCCCAACGCCGACTGGAGCTCCGACCCGTTCGCCCCGCGGATCGAGGGCGACCGGCTCTACGCGCTCGGGGCCGCCGACACCAAGGGGGCCATCGCCGCCATCCTGGCGGCGCTCGACGACGCCCGGCCGGTGGACACGGGCGTCCTCTTCTCGGGGGACGAGGAGTTCAGCAGCGTCGTCATGCGGGCCTTCGTCGCCGGGCCGCACCGTGCCGGGCTCGAGCGGGCGATCGTCTGCGAGCCGACGAACCTGGCCGTCGGCGTCCGGCACCGCGGGTTCACCGCCTTCGAGGTCGGCGTCAGCGGGCCCGGCGGGCACTCGTCCCAGGCCGACACGCTCCCCGCGCCGATCGCCACGCTCGCGCGGGTGGCGGTCGCGCTCGACGACTGGGGGCGCGGCGCGCGCGCGCTCGGGCCCCCCGGCTTCCCGGGGATGTGCCTGAACCTCGCGCGGCTCGACGGCGGCGTGGCGTTCAACGTCATCCCCGCCGCCGGGCGGCTGCTCGTGTCGCTGCGCCCTCCGCCGGGGGCGGACACCGCCGCGGTCACCGCCGAGCTCGAGGCGCTCGTGCGCGCGGCCGCGCCCGAGGCGACCTTCACGCGGCTGCGCGACAACGCGCCGTTCGCGACGCGCGACCTCTCGGCGTTCGAGCCGCTCCTCGGCGCGCCGGCGCGCGCGCCGATCGACCTCGGGTTCTGGACCGAGGCGGCCGTGCTCGCGTCGAGCGGCGTCGACGCCGTCGTGCTGGGGCCGGGCGACATCACCCAGGCGCACGCGCCCGACGAGTGGGTGTCGATCGCCGAGCTCTCCCGGGCGCGCGCGCTGTTCCGCGGCGTGTTCCAGGCGCGCGGCTGAGACCGCGCGCTCAGGGGGCGGCGGTGACGGTGACCGCGCCGTCCTTCGCCTCGAGCGAGAGGAGCGCGATCCCGCCGGCGACGAGGAGCACCTTGGTCTCGCGCGGGCCGGAGGGCGCCTCGAGCCAGGCCCGCTCCGGCTCCGGCAGCGCGGGGAAGAGGCGCGCCGCGTCGGCGCCGAGGACGCCGAACACGCCGGCGCCGCCCGGCCTCATCGTGAAGCCGAGCTCGCGGCAGAGGCGGAGCGTGGGCTTGTCGGCGCCGGCCACCAGGCACGCGACCATCCGCGCGTCCCTCTGCCGGACCTCGACGAGCGGCTTCGCGTGGGTCGCGAGCATCCGCTTCAGCAGCGCGACGGCCTCGTCCGCGTCGAGGCGTCCGAGCTCCCAGCGCTCGCGCAGCGATTTGCCGATCATCGGCGTCGCTTACCGCGGCCGCCGCCGCGCGTCAGCCGAAGTGTCGCCCGGAGGTCCGAGGGGGCGGCGGAGCTCCCGCCCTTGCGCTAGACTGTCGCCTTGCCTCGCCGCCCGCTCCTCGCCTCGCTGGTGCTCTGCCTCGTCGCCGCGTGCGGCGACGACCCCGCCCCGCCGGCCGAGGCTCCGCCCGACGAGCCGGCGTGCCCGGAGGGCGAGATGGCGACGCCGGAGGGCTGCGCGATCGCGCGCCCGGCCGGGCCCTGCCCCGCCGGGACGCGCGAGGCGCTCGGGAGCGAGGCCTGCGCGCCGGTCGGCGTCGCGTCGTGCGCGGACGGGTTCGAGGCGCACCCCAGCGGCTGGGGCTGCCGGCCGGTCCTGCCGACGGCGGCGTGCGCGGGGGCGACGCGGGAGATCCTCGGTCGGAGCGGGTGCGCGCCGATCGGCGACTGCGGGGCGGCGTTCCCGCCGGCGGGGACGACCCACACGGTCGACGCGGCGCTGCCGGACGAGGCGGTCGACGCGACGCACTTCAAGTCGCTGGCCGCCGCGCTGGCGGCGGCGCCGTCGGGGGCGACGATCGCGGTCGAGCGCGGGCGCTACGCCGAGAGCGTCAGGTTGACGAAGGCCGTCACCATCGTCGGGCGCTGCGCGGCGAGCGTGGTGCTCGAGGGGAGCGCCGGCGCGGCGGTGGTGACGGTGAGCGATCGGGCGGCGTCGCTCCGCGGGGTCACGCTCGCGGGCGGCTCGCGCGGGCTGCGCGCGGAGGGGACGGCGCGGGTCACGCTCGAGGACGCGCTGTTCGAGGACAACGCGATCGCCGGGATCGACGCCTTCGACGGCGCCGAGGTCGACGCCGCGCGGGTGGTCGTGCGCGGCACACGCGAGGAGTCGCGGGGCGCGATCACCAACGGCGTCCTCGCCGACGCCGCGGCCGTGCGCCTGGTCGACAGCGTCGTCGCCGGCGCGGCCGACGCCGGGCTCGGCACCACCGGCGGCGGGAGCCTCCGCCTCGAGCGCGTGATCGTGCGGAACACGGTCCCGCGATCCGACGGCGTCGGCGGCCTCGCCGTCCGCGCCTTCCTCGGCGCGAAGGTCGAGCTGATCGAGAGCGCGGTCGTCGGCGCGCGCGGCGCCGCGATCCTCGGCGGCGGGAGGCGGACCGCGATCGTCCTCGAGCGGTCGAGCGTCGTCGACACGAGGCTCGACGACCGTCCCGGGCTCCAGACCAGCACGGGGATCAGCATCCAGGACGGCGCGGCGCTGACGCTCTCCGGCGCCACCGTCGCCGACGGCTTCGGCGCAGGCGTGGCGGTGAGGAAGGGCGCGGCGTCGGCCTCGATCGACCGGAGCGTCGTCGTGAACATCGGCGCCGACGGCGTGAGCGGGAACGGCGTCGGTCTGGTCGTGTCCGACGTCAGTCGCGTCGAGATGAGCGACTCGGCCGTCGTCGCCGCGACCCTCTCCGGGGTGATGGTCGACCTCGAGGGCGCCGAGCTCACGATCGAGCGCTCGATCGTCGCGGAGAGCAGGCGGTCGCCCGGCGGCGGCAAGGTGCCCGCGAACAGCGGAGGCTACGCCGTCATCGTCAACCGCGGGGCCGTGGCCACGGTGCGCGGGAGCACCCTCGTCGACGTCCAGGACCTCGCCGCGGCGGCGGCCGTCGAGGGCTCGATCCTGCGGATCGAGCGGACGCTCGTAGCGCGGACGAAGAGCGACGCCAAGGACCGCTTCGGGCACGGGCTCGTCGCGCTGCTCGGGGGCCGGCTCCTGGTCGAGGGAGCGACGGTGGAGGCGAACGCAGGGGTCGGGCTCCTCTTCGACCGCGGCGGCGGGGTCGTCCGCGATTCGGTCGTGCTCGGCAACGCGATCGGCGTCCACGCCCAGGAGGGGGCGGAGCTCATCGAGGGCGATCCCGGCGACGACGCGACCGATCCCCGGGACGTGTGGATCTCCCCGGACACGCGCTTCATCGGGAACGCCACCCGGGTCGGCTCGGGGAGCCTCGCCGTCCCCCAGCTGTTCTGACCGCGGCGAGGCCCGCCCGCCGTCCTCGCTCGGCCCGATCCGCCTGGCTCGCCGCCGCGGCTCGAGGTAGACGTTCGGGCATGCCCGGATGGTTCTCCAACATCGAAGAAGCCACGATCGACAACGCCAACTTTCGGACGGTGCTCTTCACCGGCCGCTCGCTCCAGCTCACGGTGATGAGCCTGAAGCCGGGCGAGGAGATCGGGCTCGAGGTCCATGACGACATCGACCAGTTCATCCGGATCGAGAAGGGGCGCGCCCGGGTCTCGACCGGGAAGGCGAAGGACCAGCTCGACGAGACGCGCGAGGTGGGGGAGGACTGGGCGGTGATCATCCCGGCCGGGACGTGGCACAACGTCGTCAACGCCGGGGACGGAGAGCTGAAGCTCTACTCGATCTACGCGCCGGCCGAGCACCCCGACGGCACCGTTCACCGGACGAAGGCCGAGGCCGACGCCGCCGAGGCCGAGCACCACCATCGCTGAGAGCGCCGCCGCGGCGGACGTGGAGAGCGCCGCGGCCGATCGGCGACGCGCCCGATCGGCGCCGCGCCCGATCTCCGATCCGCGCCGCCGGCTCGGGATCGGCGCGCCCGAGCCGCGCCTCAGCCCGGCGCCGGCTCGCGGAGCCAGCGCGTGTCCGGGTTCTCGCGCCGCCAGATCACGTGGTCCATGAAGTAGTGGTGGATGTTCACGAAGACGAAGATCGCCGCGAAGTACGGCGTCTCGCCGAGCGGGTCGGTCGTCGCCGCGCCGCGCGGCGGGCGCGGGGCGAACGCGGTGTCGAGGAACGTCGGCCCGAGGTGGAAGACGAGGACGCCCAGTCCGAGCGCCGTGAGCGCCAGGAGCCCGACGCGGACCGCGACCGGGCGCCCGAACGCCGGAGGGCCCTCCTCGGCGCGCGCCTCGTTCCGCTTCATCAGCCAGACGAAGTAGAGGTACTGGATCGAGTGCAGCGCCGGGATGACGTAGCGCACGAGCGGATCGGCGGCCGAGAAGATCGCCCACGACCAGACGGTGATGAGGAGCCCGCCGAGCGGCGCCAGCGGCAACGTCCGGCCCTCGCGGCGGAAGCGCGCGAGGACGACCGCGGCGAGCGTCACCGCGCTGATCGCCAGGACGGCGCCGGCGGTGAGCTCGAGCCAGCGCGGGTGCGCGAGCGCGGTGTAGACGACGCCCTTCTCCTCGTACTCGCCGGCCGGCGCGGCCGGGTTCGACCAGGCGAACGCCCACCCCGCGTAGCAGTGGAAGAGGATCGCCGCGCGCTCGCGCGGGCTCATCCGAAAGCCGCGGCGCGCCGAGAGCACGGTGACGACGCCGAAGCCTTGCTTGACGTAGTGCCACCCGACGAGCAGGTACATCAGCTGGATCATCCACCCGAGCGCGGCGGCGGAGCGGAGCGCCAGCGCCGCCGCCGCCCACGCCGCGAGGCCGATCGGCGCGACGACCCCGGCGAAGATCCAGCGGGCGCGCTGCGCGCGCGCGATCTCCGCCCCGAACGCCCGCCGGCGCGCGCCTCGGTAGAAGAGGAGGTACGTGACGGTGAAGTGCGGATCGTTGACGACGTACGCGGCGTAGAAGGCGGTGAAGCCCACGGCGAGCTCGGCGTCGTCGAGCCCGGCGAGCCCGCGGAGCAGCCACGCGAGCGGGAACAGCACGAGGGTCGCGCCGCCGACGAGCATGAACTCGACGAGGCGCGAGGCGCGCGTGTCGCGCGCGGAGACGCCCGCGGCAGGGAGTACGGCGATCCCGCTCGTCACCCGGCGGAATCTACCACGCGCGCGCCTCCGCCCGCCTCCCGGGCGACGCGGCGGGCGGAGAAGTGCTATCTCGCGGGGCGATGTCCGGCGAGGCTCCCGCGTCCACGAGCTCGAGCGCGCGCGCCGAGGATCGCTCGCCGATCCCGTTCCCGCCCGAGCTGCCGATCTCCGCGCGCGTCGCCGACATCGCGACGGCGATCGACCGGCACCCGGTGGTCATCGTCGCGGGCGCGACCGGATCCGGCAAGACGACCCAGCTGCCGAAGATCGCCCTCGCGATGGGGCGCGGGCTCGAGAAGGTCATCGGGGTCACCCAGCCGCGCCGCATCGCCGCGACCAGCGTGGCGGCGCGCGTCGCGAGCGAGCTCGGCTCGCCGCTCGGCACCGACGTCGGCTACCAGATCCGCTTCGACGATCGCACGTCGCCGAGCACGTACGTGAAGTTCATGACCGACGGGATCCTCCTCGCGGAGATCCACGGCGATCCGCTGCTCCGTCGCTACGACACGCTCGTCGTCGACGAGGCCCACGAGCGGAGCCTGACCATCGATTTCTTGCTCGGCTGGGTCAAGCGCATCCTGCCGGAGCGGCCGGACCTCAAGGTCGTCGTGAGCTCGGCGACGCTCGAGACGGCGCGCTTCTCCGAGTTCTTCGGCGGCGCGCCCGTCATCGAGGTCGAGGGGCGGACGTTCCCGGTCGAGGTCCTCTACGAGCCGCCCGCCGCCGAGGCCGACCTGCCCGAGGCGGTCGCCGACGCCGTCGCGAACGTGACCTCGCTCGATCCGCGCGGCGACGTCCTGGTGTTCTTGCCCGGCGAGCGCGAGATCCGCGACGCCGAGAACGCGCTCCGCGCGCGCGCCCTCCGCCACACCGTGGTCCAGCCGCTCTACGGCCGGCTGTCCGGGGCGGAGCAGAGCAAGGTGTTCGCCAGCATCCCGGAGCGGCGCGTGATCCTCGCGACCAACGTGGCGGAGACGTCGGTGACGATCCCGGGGATCGTCTACGTCGTCGACACGGGCGTCGCGCGGCTCTCGCGCTACGACCCGCGCTCGGGCACGACGCGCTTGCAGATCGAGGGGATCTCGCAGGCGAGCGCCGACCAGCGCAAGGGCCGCTGCGGCCGCGTCCGCGACGGGATCTGCGTGCGCCTCTACGACGAGCAGAGCTTCGCCTCGCGCCCGGCGTTCACCGATCCGGAGATCAAGCGGACGGGCCTCGCGGGCGTCATCCTCCGGATGAAGTCGCTCGGGCTCGGCGACGTGGAGGACTTCCCGTTCCTCGATCCCCCCCACGCCAAGGCGGTGGCCGAGGGGTGGCGAGTCCTCGAGGAGCTCGGCGCGCTCGACGAGCGGCGGGAGCTCACGCCGCTCGGGCGGCGCCTCGCGCGCTTCCCGGTGGACCCGCGGATCGGGCGGATGATCCTCGCCGGCGCCGACCTCGGGTGCCTGCGCGAGGTCCTCGTCGTCGCCGCCGCGCTCAACGTCCAGGACCCGCGCGAGCGGCCGCGCGACGCGCAGCAGAAGGCGGACGAGATGCACCGCCGGTTCCGCGACGAGCGCTCCGACTTCGTGGCGCTCCTCCGGCTGTGGGACTTCGTCAAGGAGGCGGAGCGCAAGGGGACGTCGAACCTCCGGCGCGCGTGCCGGGACAACCTCCTCTCGTTCCTCCGCGTGCGCGAGTGGGGCGAGATCCACCGGCAGCTCGAGGAGATCGTGCGGGAGCTGCGGATCGATCCGCGGGCGCGGGGCGAGCGCGCCGCGGGCCGTCGAGCGGGCGGCGGCGCCCGAGGGGCCGGCGGGGGCGCCGGGCACGAGGACGCCCTGCACCGGGCGCTCCTCACCGGGCTCCTGTCGAAGGTCGGGACGTGGAACCCGGAGCAGCGCGTCTACGTCGGCGCGAAGCAGACGCGGTTCGCGATCCACCCGTCGTCGGCGCTCGCGCGGAGGCCGCCCGCGTGGGTGATGGCGTTCGAGCTGGTCGAGACCTCGCAGCTGTTCGCGCGGACGGCGGCGAAGATCGAGCCCGAGTGGCTGCTCGAGGCGGCGCCGCACCTCGTCAAGCGGAGCTACTCGGATCCGCACTGGTCGGAGCGATCGGCGCGCGCCTCGGTGCGCGAGCACGCCACGCTCTTCGGCCTGTCGATCGCGCGGGACCGCAGCGTCGACTACGCGAGCGTGGCGCCCGAGGCGGCGCGGCGGATGTTCCTCGACCACGCGCTCGTGCGCGGGGAGTACGCGTCGCGCGGCGCGTTCCAGAAGAAGAACCAGGAGCTGCTCGCCGAGGTCGCGCGCCTGCGCGACAAGGCGCGGCGGAGCGACATGCTCGCGGACGACGACGCGCTGCTCGACTTCTTCGACCGCAAGGTCCCGAGCGACGTGGTGAACGGAAAGACGTTCGAGCTCTGGCGCGAGCGCGCCGAGAAGGACGATCCGCGCGCGCTCCACCTCTCGCTTGAGGACGTCCTCACGGGGGACCAGAAGCTTGCGGCCGCCGACTACCCGGACACGATCACGCTCCACGGCGCCGCGCTGCCGTTGTCCTACCGCTTCGACCCGTCGGCCGACGACGACGGCGTCACCGTCACCGTCCCGCTCGTCCTCTTGCCGCAGCTCGAGCCGGGCGAGCTCGACTGGACGATCCCGGGCTGGCACGAGGAGAAGATCGCCGCGCTCCTCTACGAGCTGCCGCGGGCGCACCGGCGCGAGATCGGCGACGTCCCCGCGGTCGCCCGCGCCGTCGCGCCGAGGCTCACGCCGTTCGGCGGGCCGATGATCCCGGCGCTCGTCGGCGCGCTCGAGGAGGTCACCGGCGCGCGCGTGCCGGAGGACGCGTTCCGGCCGGACGCCGTCGCCGCGCACCTGCGGCTCACCTGCCGCGTCGTCGACCAGGACCGGAAGGTCATCGAAGAGAGCCGCGACGTCGACGATCTCCTGAGGCGCCACGGCGCGCGCGCGCGGGCGGCCTGGAAGGCGAGCGCGCCGGCGCAGCGCTGGGAGCGGAAGGGGATCACGAGCTGGGACTTCGGCGAGCTCGCTCCGTTCGTCGTGCGCCGCGTCGGGGGTCAGGACGTGCGCAGCTATCCGGCGCTCGAGGACCGCGGCGGCGCCGTCGACCTCGTGCTCGTCGAGTCGGCGAGCGCGGCCGAGAGCGCGTCGCGCGCCGGCGTGCGTCGGCTGCTCATGATCGCCGTCCGCCAGGCGATCTCCGCGGTCGCCCCGCGCCTGCCGGCGGCGCTCGCGCGGCCGAACGGGGCGCCGGCGTCGCGCGCCGAGACCGAGGCGTTCCGCGCGATGCTCCTCGCGCGCATCGTCGACGCGGCGTTCCGCCTCGACGACGGCGCGGAGCTCCCGCGAACGAAGGCCGCCTTCGACGCGCTCGTCGCGGCGGGCGCCCCGCGCATCGATCCGGCGTTCCGGGTCTTCGCCGAGGCGCTCAAGCCGGTGGCCGCCGAGCTCGATCGGACGCTCACGGCGCTCCGGAACGCGTCGAGGCACCCGAGCGGCCGGAACGCGATCGCCGACATGTACGCCCAGCTCGAGCACCTGTTCCCGGACGACCTCGTCTCGTGGGTGCCGCTGGGGCGCCTCGAGCACTACCCGCGCTACCTCCGCGCGGCGCAGGCCCGCCTCCAGCGCGCCGTCGCCGACCCGCGCAAGGACGGCGACAAGCACGCGCCGTTCGCCCCGCTCTGGTCCTCGTTCCTCGCCAAGCGCGCGACCGCGCGCGATCAGGAGGCGGCGCGCGCGCTGCGGTGGACGTTCGAGGAGCTCCGCGTCGCGATTTTTGCGCCCGAGCTGAAGACGCCCGTCCCGGTGTCGGTCGCGAAGGCCGCCGCGGCGCTCGCCGCGCTCCGCTGAGGGCGGCCGCGCGTCGTGCGCGCTTCTTGCGAGAGCTCCCCGCGAGCGCGCGCGACGGACGGCGCGCGCTCGGAATGGGAGGTCCTCGAACGATGCGTTCTTTCGGTGCTCGAGCCCTGGCGACCCTCGGTTTCTCCTTCCTGATCGCGATGATGGCCGCGTGCGGCGGGACCCCACAGGGAGCGCGCGCCCCGGGCGACGACGCCGCCGACGCACCACGAGTTGGATCGGCTTTCCCGGATCCGTCGATCGAGGGTGACCCCAGCGACGATCCGGCGCCCGGCGCCCCGGCCGCCTCGGGCGGCGCCGACGACGGCTCCGACATCATCCCGCCCTTCCCGAGCAGCAAGGCGAGCGCGAAGAAGGCGACCCCGGCGAAGAAGAAGGCCGGCAAGTCGAAGAAGAAGAAGGGCTGACGGCGCGCGCGAGGCTCAGAGGGTGTTGCGCTTGACCGACGGCCGGCGTGAGCTCGCGACGGGCCCCCGCGAGACCTGCGCGCTCGCGCTGCGCTCGGCGGCGTAAGCCCGGGCGATCTCGCGGACCTCCCTCCGCGTGTTCACGCCCTTCTGGACGAACGCGGCCACGCCGAGATCGAGCAGGAGCGACACGTCGTCCGTCGGCGTGGCCGCGCTCATCGCGACGACGCTGCAGTGCTCGACGAGGCCGGCGCCGCGCAGGTACGTGAAGAGCTCGAAGCCCGTCATCCGCGGCATCATGAGGTCCATGAACATGAGCGCCGGCTCCTTGCGGCGCACGCGCTCGAGCGCCTCGGCGCCGGACGCGACGATCTCGACGGTGGCCGCGGGGCAGCCCTCCTTCACGCCCACGGCGACGAGGCGCGCGATGTCGGCGTCGTCGTCGACCACGAGGACGTCGAGGGGCTGGTCGCCCGCCGACATCGACTCGACGACCCCGCGGAGCTGCCAGAGGAGCGAGGGCATCGTCGGGCGATCGTGCGGATCCTTCGCCATCGCGCTCGCGACGAGCTCGCTGAGGCGCACCGGGACGTCGACGACGTCGGCGAGCTTCGGGACCGGATCCTCCATATGCATCGAGAAGAGGATGACGGAGTGCTCGGCCTCGTAGGGAGGTCGTCCGGCGAGCGCCTCGTAGGCCATCACGCCGAACGCGTAGACGTCGACCAGGTGCGCGAAGCCCACCGCGACCTCGCCGGAGACGACCTCCGGCGCGAGGTAGGTCGGCGTCCCCGCGACGGCGCGGAGGCCGTGCGGCCGGCCCTCGACCCGGACGAGGCCGAGATCCGTGAGCATCACGCGGTTCGGCGCGAGCAGCACGTTCGCCGGCTTCACGTCGCCGTGCGCGATCCCCGCGCCGTGCACCGCCTCGAGCCCGTCGGCGACGCGCTCGAGGATGTCGAGCGTCTCGAGCGCCGGCGCCGGCTCGCCCGCTTCGCGCATGCGCGCGAGGTGATGGCTCCAGGGGCTCCCGGCGACGTACTCCATCACCGTGAACTCGACGCCGTCGTGCTTGCCGAGCGCGTGCACGGTGACGACGGACGGGTGGCGGATCGGCGCCAGCGCGCGCGCCTCGTGACGGATCGACAGCAGCGTGTCGGGCCAGTGCGCCTTGATGGCGACGCGGCGCTCGAGGAGCGTGTCCTGAGCCACGAACACCTGGCCCATCGCGCCTTCGCCGACGACGCCGCGGATCTCGTAGACGCCCTGGAGGAGCGTGCCGTTCGCGAAGATCGGCTCGCGCTTCTCCGGCGGCTCGGTCGCGGCGGGGAAGCTCTCGTCCGAGCGCGGCGACGGGAGGTCCTGGTCTCCCATGCGCGGGCTATCTTGCCGCCTCCGCGCCGCGAACGCCAGCGTTGATGTCGCCGGGGCGTTCGGCGGCGCGACGGCGCGCCCGCGTGACACGAGCTCACGCCTCCCGAGCTCGGCGTCACGGCGCGAGCTCATGTGCTCGAGGTACGCGCCTTGCGACCGGCGGCGCAGAGGAGCCCACGCCATGACCAAGGTACCCGCCTACGCGACCCGCGGCCCGACCGAGCCGCTGAGCCCGTTCACGATCGAGCGCCGAGACCCGCGCCCCGACGACGTCGTGATCGACGTCCTCTACTGCGGGATCTGTCACTCGGACATCCACCAGGCCCGCGACGAGTGGAACAACTCGAGCTACCCGATGGTGCCCGGCCACGAGATCGTCGGCCGCGTCGTCGAGGTCGGCCGCGACGTCACGCGGCTCAGGCCGGGCGACAAGGTCGGGGTCGGCTGCTTCGTCGACTCCTGCCTCGAGTGCGGGCCGTGCAAGCGCGACCTCGAGCAGTTCTGCGAGGAGGGGGCCGCGTTCACGTACAACGGCACCGAGATGGATCGAAAGACGCCGACGTTCGGCGGCTACTCGACCCGGATCGTGGTCCGCGACCACTTCGTGCTCCGCGTCCCCGAGTCGCTCGATCCGGCGGGCGCGGCGCCGCTCCTCTGCGCCGGCATCACCACGTTCTCTCCGCTGAGCGCGGCGAAGACCAAGCGCGGCGATCGCGTCGCCGTCGTCGGCCTCGGCGGGCTCGGTCACATGGCGGTGAAGATCGCGAGCTCGATGGGCGCCGAGGTCACCGTGCTCAGCACGTCGCGCGCGAAGGAGGCCGACGCGCGCCGCCTCGGCGCGACGGCGTTCGAGCTGACGCGGGAGGAGGGGGCCTTCCAGCGGCTCGCCGGGCGCTTCGACCTCGTGATCGATAGCGTGTCGGCGCCGCACGACTACAACGCGTACCTGAGGACGCTCCGCCCGCTGGGGACGATGGTCCTGCTCGGGATCCCGCCGGCGCCGATCCCGCTCGACGCGACGGCGCTCATCCTGGGGAACCGGCGGCTGGTCGGCTCGAACATCGGCGGCGTCGCCGAGACCCAGGCGATGCTCGACTACTGCGGCGAGCACGGGATCGTGTCGGACGTCGAGGTGATCCCGGCGCAGGAGATCAACGCCGCCTACGAGCGCGTCCTCCGCGGCGACGTCCGGTATCGCTTCGTCGTCGACGTCTCCAGCCTCGCGAAGTGATCAGGGAGCGGCGGCGTCGAGCAGCGACGGGGCGCCGTCGACGACGAACGCCCCCGGGCCCTTGAAGTACTTCCAGAAGTCGTCCGCCCAGACCTCTCCGCCCTTCTCGTTCGGGTGGATCTTGTCCGGGCGGCGCGCGATCTCGAGCGCGGAGGCGTCGTAGAAGCGGCAGGGCGCGACGTGCTCGCTCAGCCACTGGTTGAACTTCGCCTGCGACGGCTTCCAGATCGGCGGCGCGATCCAGTAGCAGTCGATCCCGGCGACGCGCTTCAGGAGCTTCGGCAGGTACGGGCCGATCTCCTTCTCCGGATCGACGCTGTGCGGGACGTGGTTCGCGCCGAGCGTGAGGAGGACGAGGTCCGGCTTGAAGCTCGCGATGAGCTTCGGCAGGTGATCGTTCTGCGAGAACTCGTGGATGGTCCCGCTCTCGATCACGTCGCGGCGGTATTGGACGCCGTCCGCCTCGAACTTCGGGCCCAGCGCGCGGGCGAGGCCGCCGCCCACCATCGAGTCGCCCGTGTGCAGGACGCGCGCGTACTTCTTCGGGACGGGGGCGGGCGCCGTCGCGCTCGGCGTCTCCGCGGGGGCGCTCGACGCGATGGCCGCCGGCGCGGCCTTCACGGCGGG
This sequence comes from Labilithrix sp., assembly GCA_019637105.1. Lineage (GTDB taxonomy): Bacteria > Myxococcota_A > Polyangia > Polyangiales > Polyangiaceae > Labilithrix. The sequence continues at coordinate 15,909 of JAHBWF010000007.1, read as the reverse complement.
CGCGTCCGCGTCGGTCTCGGCCGGCGCTGGCGGCGCGGCCTTCGAGCACGCGACGAGCGCGAGGAGAGGAGCGAAGGAGAAGAAGGAGAGGACGGAGAGGCGCGGAGGTCTCATGGCGGAGCTCGGGGCGGCCGTCCACGCCGGCCGCGAGCCGCAGGCTACATGACCGAGCGTGATTCGGAATCATGCTCGGCCCATTTCGCGGCTCGTCCTCACGGGGCGGCGCGCGCCGCCCGCGAAAGAGCGCGGTCTTTCGGGGTCTCCCCCACGCGGGCTCACTTCGTTCGCGATTTGGACGGTCGAGGTTCTCGACCGTCGATTTTGGTGCCTGGACAGCGAGAATTCGACCGGTTCGTCGCGATCCCGCTCGGGGCCGCCGGCCGTCGCGCCGGACGGCGCCGTCCGCCCGTCAGTCGGTGCAGATCAGCTTCTGGATGTTCGCGGCGGTCTCGGGCATCTTCGCGCCGGTCCCGGTGCACTGGCCCTTCAACGAGGGGCAGCCCTGTCCGTGGCTCCGGACGCACTCGCCCGAGGAGACGAAGCAGCTGTCGCTCAGGTAGCGGCCGTCGTCGGTGAAGCGGAGCTGCCCGCACTCCGGGTTGAAGCCGCTCTTCGCGCCGCCGCTCCAGACGAGGACGTCGCCGCAGAGCGTGCCGGTGGCTTGGTAATCGTCGCCGCGATCGATGCGGACGCTCGTGCCCTCCTGGGTGAGCACGACCCGCTCCTCCTTGTTCCGCGTCGGGCAGTCGTTGCCCTCTCGGCACGTGCGCTTGGCGCTCCACTCGCCGCCGACGTCGAGGGTCGTCGTGCACTCGCACCGGTCGTCGCCGAGGGCCTTGCCGGCGCCGGGGTGGGAGCACTCGACTCCGTTCGGCGCGCCGCCGTCCGCGGTGACGCCGTCCGAGGTGATGCCGGAGTCGCCCCCGGCGTTGTTCGAGGCGGTGGTCCGATCGCTGCTGCAGGAGCAGACCGAGGAGAGCGCGGCGAGGGCGAGGGCGATGAGGCCGAGTTTCATGAAGCACAGCCTAGGACCGCGCGCACGGCCGAGCCTTCGTCAAAGGGATCGCGCGCGGCCGCGTCGCGCCGCGCGCCGATCGCGCGGCGCGCGTCGGCTCCGACCGGGCGGGCGATCGCGGCGCGCGTGCGCGCGTCCTCGGCGCTCGACGACGTTGACGGCGAGGCCGCCGCGCGCGGTCTCCTTGTACTTCGTCGACATGTCGGCGCCGGTTTGACGCATCGTCGCGATCACCTTGTGGAGCGAGACGAGGTGCGAGCCGTCGCCGCGCAGCGCGAGGCGCGCCGCGTTGATCTCCGCCCATCACCTCGGCGAGCGCGCCCGCGGCCATGCTGCAGGCGACGCCGACCTCTCCCTGGCAGCCGACCTCGGCGCCGGAGATCGAGGCGTTCATCTTGTAGAGCATCCCGATCGCGGCGGCGGCGAGGAGGAACCGCACCGCGCCGTCGTCGTCCGCGCCGGGGACCCACCGCGCGTAGTAGTGGAGGACGGCCGGGACGATCCCGGCGGCGCCGTTCGTCGGGGCGGTGACGACGCGGCCGCCGGCGGCGTTCTCCTCGTTGACGGCGAGCGCCCAGAGGTTCACCCAGTCCATCGCGTTCAGCGGGTCGTCGGAGGACGCGTCGGCGCGCAGGCGCCGGTGGAGCGAGGCGGCGCGGCGCTTCACCTTGAGGCCGCCCGGGAGGATGCCCTCTCGCTCGCAGCCCCGGCGCACGCACGCCCGCATCGCCTCGACCAGCGCGAGCACGCCGGCGCGCACCTCGGCCTCCGAGCTCAGCGCCTTCTCGTTCTCGAGGACGAGCGTGCTCAGCGAGAGGCCGTTCGTCTTGCACCGCTCGAGCAGCTCGGCGCCCGTCTTGAACGGGTAGGGGACCGGCCGAGCCGCCGCGCTCGCCTTCTCGGGATCGGACTCGTCGACGACGAAGCCGCCGCCCACCGAGTAGTAGACGCGCTCGAGGAGCGTCGCGCCCGCGCCGTCCGTCGCGACGAAGCGCATCCCGTTCGAGTGGAGCGGGAGCGACTTGCGCCGGTGGAAGACGATCTGGTCGGCGACGCGGAAGGCGATCGGCCGGCGGCCGAGCAGGAGGAGCTCGCCGGCGGCGCCGATGCGCGCGAGCCGCGCGGGGACGGCGTCGACGTCCGTCCGATCGGGGAGCTCGCCTTCGAGGCCGAGGAGGACCGCGACGTCGGTGCCGTGACCTTTGCCGGTGTGGCCGAGCGATCCGTAGAGCTCCACCGCGACGCGCGCGACGCGCTCGAACGCCCCGCCTCGCTCGAGGGCCTCGGCGAAGCGGCGGGCGGCCTTCATCGGGCCGACGGTGTGGGAGCTCGACGGCCCGATCCCGATCTTGAAGATGTCGAAGACGCTGAGGCGCACGCACCGGCCACGCTACTCGGAGCGCTGGAGATTCCTAGGGGGAAGAGGCGAAACCGCGCTCGAGCTCAGCCGCGCGCGCGGGCGGGGCTCCGCGCCTCACGGCGGCGCGGCGCTCACGGGGTCGGGTCGGCCTGATCCGAGAACCAGGCGCACGCGTGGCTGTCGACGATCCCGGCGCCGAGCGAGCGCCACGTCATGCTCTGCCAGGTGCCGCGGTTGAGGATGACGTCGTTGTGGAGCGGGCTGCCCTGCCACGCGGCGAGCGCCTTCGGAGCGTCGAGGACGACGCCGCTCGTCTCGCCCGGCTGGCCGATCGTGATCTCGAAGCCCGTCGCCTTGAGCTGGGTCAGCTCGGACGGCTTGTCCCACATGCATTTCGCCTGCGCGTGATCCGCGGTGTAGCAGCACGGCGTCCACGGGCCGTTCGCCGACCAGCTGTGGCCGTTGCACGTCGCCGCGACCTTCGGCGAGCTCTGGAGATCGCGCACGTGCGTCTCGGCGACGTGCGTGAGCGACTTCGAGATCGGGATCGGCGCGAGCCCGTGCTGCGCGCGGTAGCTGTTGATCGCGTTGGCCAGCTCGAGCGCCCGCGCGCCGATCGCGGGCGGCGCGGGCGGAGCCGGAGCCGGAGCCGGCGGCGCCGGCGGAGGGGCGGGGGACGGCGCGGGCGGGGGCGGCGCGCCTCCGTTCAACAGGTTCCCGAGCATCGTGAGCCACGGGTTGTACGGCTGCGCGCTGGGCTGAGGTTGGGGAGGCGTGTAGGACGGCTGCGCGGGCGGAGCCGGGTAGCTCGGTGGCTGCCCTTGCGGGGGCGGGTAGTACCCCGGCGGCTGCGGGGCGGGGTAATACCCGGGAGGCTGCTGGGGTGGGTAGTACCCGGGCGGCGGATACCCCTGCCCCTGGTACCCCGCGTAAGGAGGCGGCGTTGGCGCGGCGCTGCGCGGCTCGGCGCGACGGCACCCGACGCCGAGGGCCAGAGCGCCGAGGGCCAGAGCGAGGACGACCATGCTCGTTCGACGCATGGAGCCGAGTCTACTCACGTTCGATCGCGCGAACCATCGCCCGCGCGCGCCGTCTCCGCGCCGTCCGCCCGCGCGCGCCTCCCGCGCGCGTCGATTCCCGTCGTGCGCGTATTGCGTGCTCACTTCGGCCTCTCTAGCATCGTAGTAACGTGGCGCCTCATTCACGCGCTCGACGGAAAACCGTGGATCGTGATCCAGTGATCGTCGTGGTCGGCGGAGGTCTGGCCGGGCTGACCTGCGCCTACGAGCTCGGGAGGATCGGTCTGTCGCCGATCGTCCTCGAGCGCGGCGGTCACTTCGGCGGCAAGCTGATGTCGTCCGAGGGCTACGGCGGCCTGCCGATCGAGCACGGCGTGCACGGCTGGTGGAAGGGCTACGGCAACTTCCTCGATCTGTTGCGCGGGCTCTACGGGCGCGACGGCTGGGAGCGCGAGGTCTTCGCCGGCCCCTATTTCTCGCGCTTCACGGCGCGGCTCGCCGACGGCCGGATCGTGACGATGTCGCGCCCGCCGCCGGTCGAGGACGAGCCGCGGATCGCCCCCGTCGTGAACGCCGCGATCCAGATGGTCAAGCAGCGCGCGATGTCGATGGCCGACGTCGCGAGCCTCACGCGGTTCCTCGTGACCATGATCGCGTTCGACCACACGAAGGACTACGCGACGTGGCAGGACGAGACCGCGAGCGGCGTCGCCGACGACCTCGGCGTCTCCAAGCGCGCGCAAGAGCTGGTCCTCGCGAACTTCTCGCTGGCGAGCGCGTTCTCGCCCCTCGATCGGATCAGCGCGGCCGCGTTCTTCTCGAGCGCGAACTTCTACATCTTCGACGCCCAGGCCTCGCTCGAGGCGAAGTGGCTGAGGTCGCACCCCGACAAGCTCGTGTTCCAGCCGCTCCGGGCCGCCATCGAGGACCAGGGCGACTGCGTCGCCTACGCGCGCGTGCTCGGCCTCGGGGCGCACGACGACAAGGTCGACAGCGTCTACGTCGACCGCGCGCACCGCGGCGTCATCGCGGTCGCGGACGTCACGCGCACCCCGCGCGATCTGCTCGACCCGGACACGGCCTGGCCGGCGTCGGAGGAGCGCGAGCTCGCGCTGGCGCGGGCGACCCTGCAGCACCTCGACAACGTGTGGCTCGCGCTCGCCGACGGCGGCGACTCCGGCCACGGGAGCGCCGTGCCCGAGGCCTGGCTCGGCGACTCCACGCGTCCGACGTCGCCCTCGGATCCGCGCTGGCTCGACGTCGAGAGCGCCGACGGCGACGGCAAACGCGTGCGCGTCCTCGAGAACCGCTTCGTCACCCTCGGGACGCTCGACGCCCGCGACGTCCCCGACGGGACCTTCCGCGAGGTGCTCTGGGAGCGGTCGCCCAACCACACGCCGCCCGCGGAGATCGAGCGCCTCAAGGCGAACCTCGCGCGCGCGACGCACCTGCTCGCGATGCACGCGGCGAACATCACGACGCCGTCGCACCTGCCGCTCTACGTCGGCCGTATCGACGGCGAGCTCCGCGCCTACGCGGGGATCTGCACGCACTTCGGCGGTCGCCTCCGCTACGACCGCGGGCTGCGCTCCTTCGCCTGCTCGCTCCACGGGAGCCGCTTCGACGCGCGGGGCACGCGCTCCTGCGGGCCGGCCGAGGCGAGCCTGCTCGCGTTTCGCCTGGTCGATCGCGGCGACGGCCGGATCGACGTGCGGATCCGCCGCCCGCCGAAGATCCGCGCCGACTACGTCGTGCTCGCCACCGACGTCCGTCCGATGCAGCACATCCTCCAGGCGAGCCCGGCCCTCCAGAAGTTCCCCGTGGTGCGCGACCTCTTCCGAATGCGGACGACGTCGGTCACCGTGGTCCGCTTCGTCCTCGGCCGGCGGATCGACGACGTGCTCGCCATCTTCTCCGGCTTCCGGACGCTCGACGCGCTCTTCAACGTCACCAAGCTCCAGGGCGTGCAGCTCGACGACTACCGCGACCGCGTCCACGAGGTGATCGAGCTGCAGATCCTGCGTGATCGCGCGGCGGGCGCGCTCTCGCGCGACGAGCTCCTCCGGACGATCCGCGCCGAGCTGAGAGAGGCCTACGGCTGGAGCGAGGAGCCGGAGATCCTCGAGCCGGTGCACGTGGCGCTCCACCGCGACGTCTACAGCGGCTTCGATCCCGAGAGCGAGGCCGTCCGCCCGACGACCGAGTCGGGGCCGGAGGGGCTCGTGTTCGCGGCGGACTGGGTGCAGCCCGACGACGGCGCCTGGTACATGGAGCGGGCGGTCCGCGCCGGGCGCCTCGCGGCGCGGGCGATCGCCCGGAGGACCGGCAAGGACCCGGAGCGCGTCCCGCTGATCCCGCCGGTGCGCACGCCGTGGAACCTCCGCGACCTCGCGCGGGTCGGGCGCCGCGGCGTCGATTTCGTCACGCGGATCATCGAGGACCTCCTCGGCGTCAACCGCGAGCCCCTTTGACCATCGCGATCCCCTTCCTCCGACGCCGGAGCGGACCATGACGGAGTTCTTCGGACTACCTGCGTTCAAGCGGATGTACGGCTTCGGCGACGTCGCCACGCTGCGCGCCGACATGCTCGTGGCGTTCGTCGGCGGCGCCGACGCGCGCGCCCTCGCGGGCGCCGTGCCCGCGCATCGGCTGCTCAAGCCGATCGCGAGCGCGCCGCTCGTCGTCGTGCAGACGGCGTTCACGAGCGCCGCCGACAACGGCGACCCCGAGGACAACGTGTATCGCTACAACGAGGTGATGCTCGCGGTCGTCGTCGAGGGCGTCGGGACCCCGGTCCCGGCGCTCTTCCCGCTCATCCTCTTCGTCGACCATCCGGTCCCGATGGTCTCCGGCCGCGAGTACTACGGCTTCCCCAAGGTCCTCGGCGAGGTCGCGCTCGAGCGCGGCTCCGCCGCCGTGCGTTATGCGTACAGCCCGCGCGGCGAGAGGAAGGTCGTGACCGTCCTCAAGTCGAGGTGGGACACGCGCCCGGGCCTGGTCGCGCGCGCGCTGTCGGGGCTCGCCGAGGCGCTCGCCGGCGTCGTGCGCGGAGCCGGCGTGGACGAGGACACGATCGACCTCGTCGGGGCCATCGCCCTCGCGCCGGCCGGGCAGATCCTGAACGTCCGCCAGCTCCCGGACCTGTCGAACCCGCGACGCGCCCGGGTCTCGGAGCTGACGCGCTTCGCGCCGCGGCTCGTCGATCCGGGGGCGCCGGCGCTCGTGCGAGGCCACTCCCTCGAGCTCCCGAACGAACCGGTCTGGTCGCTCGAGCGCCGCTTCTTCCGCGGGGCGCCGCCGCGGACGCTCGCGGCGTTCACGTGGTCGGTGACGATGCAGGTGACGACGGGCGAGGTGCTCGACACGTGGTGACGGGTTGCCCCCGAGGTCCACGCACGTAGACTCGACGAAAGTGGTGGAGACAGATCCCCGAGGCGAGGGGGAGGGGCGCCGCGGAAAAGCGAAGGGCGTCATCGTGCGTCCGATGGTCGAGTGGTTCGCGAGCACCTTCGGTCCCGCCGCGCTGCCGGAGCTCGCCGCGTCCATCGAGGCGCCGTGGTGCGAAGAGCTCGTCGCCGACCGGCCGGCGCTCGGCATCATCCCGGCCGGCTGGTACGACGAGCGTCTCGCGAGCGCGCTCGCCGACGCCGTCGTCGCCGCCGCGGCGGCCCGCTCGATGACCGAGGCGGAGGTCCTCCGCGCGATCGGCGCGGTCACCGTCGACCGTAGCTTGGGCCGCGTCTCTCGCGCCGCCCTCGAGTGGTTCGCGTCGCCCGAGACGACCGCGATCAGCGCCCAGATGTTCTGGCGCTTCTACCACTCGACCGGCTCGATCTCCGCCTCGGTGGCCGGCTCGTCGATGCACGCCGTCGGCAACTGGGGCCTCCACGGGAAGCGGTGGTGCGCGATCGTCGGCGCGAGCGCGGTCCGCGTCCTCGAGCACACCGGGTGCGGCGACGCGCGGCTCGAGCGGCACACCTGCGGCGGCGGCGAGCGCTCCTGCGAGATGACGCTCCGCTGGTCCCCGCGCTGACGCGCTCGCCGGCGATCGCGCCGTCGCGCTCAGGCCGGCGGCGGCTCGAGCGGGACGGTGAAGGTGACGCAGGCGCCGCCGCCGCGCTCGCTCACGTCCGCGCGGATCGCGCCGCCCATCGACTCGACCAAACGCTTCGCGATCCAGAGGCCGATGCCGATGCCCGAGGTCGGGCTCTCGTTCGGGACGAACACGCGTTCGAACAGGTCGTCGCGCAGCTCGCGCGGGAAGCCCGGCCCGTCGTCCTCGACCGAGACCCGGGCGAACGGCGCCTCGACCGCGAGCGTGACCGCGACCTTGGTCGCGGGCCCGCAGTGACGCCAGGCGTTGTCGAGGAGGTTCGCGAGGACCTGCTCGAAGCGCAGCGGATCGACGAACCCGTCGGTCGCCTCGAGCGAGAGCGTCGCGGTCGCCTTGAACTGCAGGCCGATGCGCGCCGCCACCGACGAGACGATCGGCGCGAGGGCGACGCGGTGCCGGTGGAGCGGCAGGCTCCCCGCCTGGATCGCGCCGACGTCGAGCGCGTCGCCGACGAGGCGCGTGAGGCGGTCGACCTCCTCGTCGAAGACCGTGACGAGGACGTCGCGGTCCGCCGCCGGCATGGTCGCGAGCTTCGACTTGAAGATGTCGACGCCGTTCCGCAGCACGGCGACCGGCGTCCGGAGCTCGTGCGCGACGACGGCGAGGAAGAGCTCCCGCGTGCGCTCGGTCTCTCGCCGCGCGGTGACGTCGCGCACGACCGCGATCAAGGTCCGCGCGCCGGAGAGCTCCATGCGCGACGTGCCGACGTCGACGTAGCGGATCGAGCCGTCCTCGTGGCGGAGCCGGAGGCCGTCGGAGACGCGGCGCGCTCCGCTCAGGTGCTCGTCGATGGTCGCGCGCTCCTCCTTCGGGAACAGCTCGAGGAGCGCGAGGCCGAAGATGTCGCGACGGTCGCGGCCGACGATTCGGCAGAAGGCCGGGTTCGCCTGCACGAGCGACTGCGTCGCCTCGTCGATCTGCACGACGCCGTCGAGCATGTTCTCGAAGACCTCGCGGAAGCGCCGCTCCGACTCCTGCAGCGCGGCGCCGACCCACATCCGCTCGGTCACGTCGCGAGCGTGGAGCAAGACGCCGCCGACGCTGGGGTCGTCGAGCAGGCTCTGCGCCGTGATCTCGACGTCGACCCACGTGCCGTCGTTGTGCCTCGCGCGGACGGTGATGGGCGAGGCCACGCCGCGGTCGGCGAGCGCCTCGCGGAGCATCTCGTGCGCGAGCCGCGCGTCGTCGGGATGGATCAGCTCCCAGAGGCTCACGCCGACGAGCTCGGCGGGCCTCCGCCCGAGCGTGGTCTGCACGGCCCGGTTGGCGACGCGGATCTCGCCGGACTCACCCACGACGGAGACGATGTCGAGGGCGTTGTCGAAGAGCGCCCGGAACTGGCGTTCGGCCCGGCTCGTCACGCGCACGCGGCTCGTCCGCCGCGTCGAGCGGTGGCGGATCACGTCGCCGCCGCTGCGCGCGCGCCGCTCGGCCCGGGCGAGGAAGGCGCGCACGACGCTGGTGCGCACCGCCGCGCTCCAGACGGCGTCGGCGCCGGCCTCGATCGCGTCCGCCTCGTCGTCGCCGGAGCGCGTCGACGAGGTCACGCAGATGGTCGAGCGCGCGCCGTCCGCGAGCTCGCGGATACGGCGGCAGGCGACGAGCGCGTCGGTGAGCGATCTCGCCGCGCAGATCAGCACGATGCCGTCGGGATCGCGACTCGAGAGATCGACGAGCTCGTCGAGCCCGGTCGCGATCCGCGGCGCGAACCCCGCTTCTCGGACCGCCGCCACCAGCGGCGCGCTCGCGTCGCTCCCGTTCGGCCATACGACCACGCCGATGGTGGGGCGCATCGCGGCTGCACCCGTCCCTCGGACCATGAAGCTCAGTCTACGTGAGAAAGGCTCCGGCGCCCGAGAAACCGGGGAAAGAAGCGAAGATGGGGGGACTCGGCCGACCCGGAGCCCGCACCGACATCTCGGTGTCGGCGCGGGCGACGGCGTCAGGCGTTGTAGGTGGAGCTCGACGTCTCTCCGCCGCGGCCCGTCCAGTTCGTGTGATGGAACTGCCCGCGCGGCCCGTCGACGCGCTCGTAGGTGTGCGCGCCGAAGTAGTCGCGCTGCGCCTGCAGGAGGTTCGCGGGCAGCCGCTCCGAGCGGTACGAGTCGTAGAAGGCGAGCGCCGTCGAGAACGCGGGGACGGGGATCCCCGCGGTCACCGCGCTCGCCACGGCCCGCCGCCATCCGGCCTGGACGCGCTCGATCTCGCCCTTGAAGTACGGATCGAGCAGCAGGTTCACGAGCGACGCGTCGCGGTCGAAGGCCTCCTTGATCTTGCCGAGGAAGCGGCTGCGGATGATGCACCCGCCGCGCCACATCAGCGCGATCCCGCCGTAGTTCAGGTTCCACCCGTTGGCCTTGGCCGCGGCGCGCATCAGCATGTAGCCCTGCGCGTAGCTGATGATCTTCGACGCGTAGAGCGCGTCGCGGATGGCGTCGATCACGGCGCGCTTGTCGGCGTCGCCCGAGACGGCGACGCGCGGGCTCGGCGGGCCCGAGAGGATCTTCGAGGCGGCGACGCGCTCGTCCTTCAGCGCCGAGACGAAGCGCGCGTACACGGCCTCGGAGATCAGCGTGATCGGGATCCCGTGCTCGAGCGAGTCCTGCACGGTCCACTTGCCGGTGCCCTTCTGCCCGGCGGCGTCGAGGATGCGCTCGACGAGGCGCGTCCCGTCGGGCTCCTTGTAGGCGAGGATGTCGCGCGTGATCTCGATGAGGTAGCTGTCGAGGACGCCCGTGTTCCAGTCGGCGAAGACGTCGTGGAGCTCGTCGTACGTGAGGCCGAGCCCGTCCTTCATCAGGTGGTAGGCCTCCCCGATGAGCTGCATGTCGCCGTACTCGATCCCGTTGTGGACCATCTTGACGTAGTGGCCGGCGCCGCCCTCGCCGACCCAGTCGCAGCACGGCGCGCCGCCCTCGACCTTCGCGGCGACCCCCTGGAAGATCGGCCGGATGTGCGGCCACGCGGCCGGCGAGCCGCCGGGCATGATGCTCGGGCCGCGGCGCGCGCCTTCTTCGCCGCCGGAGACGCCCGTGCCGACGTAGAGGAGGCCCTTGGCCTCGACCTCGCGCACGCGCCGCGCCGTGTCCTGCGCGAGCGAGTTGCCGCCGTCGATGATGATGTCGCCCGGCTCGAGGTGAGGGAGGAGCTGCTGGATCAGGTCGTCGACGGGCGCGCCGGCCTTGACCAGCATCATCACGCGCCGCGGCTTCTTCAGCTTCGCGACCATCTCGGGGATGGAGCGGGCGCCGATGACGTTCGTGCCCTTGGCCTCCTTCGCCAAGAACTCGTCGACCTTCGAGGCGGTCCGGTTGTAGGCCACGACCGTGAAGCCGTGGTCGTTCATGTTGAGGATGAGGTTCTGGCCCATGACCGCCAGCCCGATGAGCGCGATGTCGCCTTGCGTCTCCATGTCCGACCTCTCTTCTTCTTCGTGAGGGCCGGCAGCATAGTCCAGTCGGAGGGCGCGGGGAGGCGAGAGCGTCCTGGTGGCGCGCCGCGCGGCGCGCGGGCGCGGCGGGACCGGCGCGCGGCGGTCGTCCTCCGCGGGGGCGGTCGAGGTCCGCCCGCGTCCGAGGGGCGATCACGCCGGACGGTGGAACGGCCCTCGGATCTCGAAGGTCGTGCCGCCCTTCGGACCGCGCTGCGAGCTGAAGTAGAGGCGCGTGCCCGACGGGTCGAACGCGGGGCCCGTGATCTCGCTGTCCTCGTAGTCGACGAGCTGGACGAGCGGCTTGAGCTCGCCCGAGGGGAGGATCGCGACGACCTGCATGTCGCCGCCGTCCTCGGCGACGAGCACGTCGCCCGACGCCGAGACGGTGACGTTGTCGACGCCGGTGAGGATCGGCGTCGCCGCCGTCGCCGCGTCGTACAGGACCGAGACGCGCTCGGTCCTGGTGTCGTAGGCGCGGACGCGGTCGTCGCCCTTCGTCGTGAAGTACACGACGCCGTCGTGCCACCAGATCCCCTCTCCGCCGTCGAAGCGCGTCGCGGCGGCGATCTGCGCGCGCGTCGGGACGTCGCCCTCGAAGCGCGGATCGGGCAGGGCGTGCCACGTGACCGCGCCGTCGGTCGAGACCTCGGCGACCTCGAGCCTGCCGGAGGAGAGCTTGGCGAAGCCGTGCGCGCCGAGCGCGTCCGGGACGAAGCGGTAGAAGCAGCCGTCCGGCTCGTCCTCGGTGAGGTAGACGCGGTGGGCGATCGGATCGACCGCGGCGGCCTCGTGCTTGAACGTCCCGAGCGCCGGCCTCACGATCGCCGCGTGCTCTCCCCAGGGATCGCACTCGTAGACCTGACCCCGGTAGACCTCCTCGCACGAGAGCCACGTGTTCCAGGGCGTCGGGCCGCCCGCGCAGTTCACGTTCGTGCCTCCGAGGATGCGGTAGGCGTCGACGAGGTCGCCCGCGGAGTCGAAGCGGAGCGCGCCCACGCCGCCGGCGAACGGCAGCTCCGAGTTGGAGACGTAGATGAAGCCGCCGTCCTCGGTCGGGAACGTCGCGCCGCCGTCGGGCATGGGGTGCCACTCGAAGCCCTTGCCCTCCAGCACGGGCTCGTTCGAGCGCCCGACGATCCGCGCGGTGAAGCCCGGCGGGACGCGCACGCCGTTCGCGTCGGGCTCGCCGAGCGGGCCGATCGCGGCGATGCTCGAGACGAGCGCCGGCCGCGCGATCGCGCGGTAGGGCAGCTCGTCGTCGCCGGCGTCCGGCCCCGCGTCGTCGTCGTTCGCGACGGCGAGGGTCTCCTTCGAGCAGCCGACGACGGATCGACTCAGCACGGCCGCCAGCCCGGCGAGGCCGCTCAGCAGGATGGCGCGCCGCGGGAGCGCGCGCGAGGACGTGGAGGCCATGACCTCTCCTCCATGCCACAGATGCCGCTGCCGTCCAAATGCGGTCGTCGATCGAGCGGACCCGGGCACGTCGAATGCTCCCGCTCGCCGGCAGGAGTACGCCATGCCCCGAGTCCCGACGATCGCGCTCTTCGTTGCTGCCACCTCCCTGCTCGGCGCCTGCGCCTCTCCGCGGCCGGCGGTCTCGCGGCGGACGACGCTCACGAGCGCCGAGCTCCAGACCGGCTACCGCGAGGCCGAGGCGGCGGCCGAGGACGTCGCGCTCGGTAAGTACACGGACGCGCTCGCGCGCGCCGACAACGCCGTCCGGCTGGCGCCGCAGAACCCCTGGGCGCTCTACAACCGGGCCGCGGCGCTCCACCACCTCGGTCGCTCGGAGGACGCGGTCGCCGCCTACCAGAACGCCGAGGTGCAGTTCGGCGAGGACCGCTGGGGCCGCTCGCTCGCGATCTACGGACGCGCGAGGGCGTTCGACGACATCGGTCGATGTGACGAGGCGAAGCGCGCCTATGACGAGTTCGCGTCGCTCGTGCGCTCGAACGACGCGCGCGCGGCGGACATGGCGCTCTCCTACGCGAGCCAGTGCCGCGCGACCGAGGCGCCCCCGTCCGTCGAGGCGCCGCTCGTGACCGAGATGACGACCGCGCTCCGCTCGGGCAACTACGCGCTCGTGCTCGAGCTGAAGGACAAGCTCCCGCCCACGGCCGGCGCGAACCCGTGGATCGACTACAACGCCGGCGCGGCCTTCGCCGGGCTCGGCAAGACGGACGAGGCGATCGCCGCCTTCGAGCGCGCCGAGCGGCAGTTCGGCGAGGGCGACCGCTGGGGCCGCTCCGTCGCCATCTGGGGCCGAGCGCGCGCCCTCGACAGCGCCGGCCGCTGCGCCGAAGCCGCCCAGGCCGTCGAGGACTACGCCCGCGTCGTCGGCGGGAGCGATCCCCGCACGCTCCGCGTCGCGACCTCCTACGCGAGCAGCTGCCCGTGATCCGTCTCGCCGTCGGGCTCAGCGGGGCGAGCCGCCCACGGAGAGCCGTCGCGCCGGCGGCTCGCGCGCCGCGCGCGCCGTCACGATCGCGCTGATGACGACGAGGAGCAGCAGGAGCGAGAACGCGGCGTCGACGAGCGGGAGCGAGAAGAGGTAGACGCTCGGGTCGCGCCCGAGGCCGGGCCCGCGCCGTCCGCTCGAGCCGCCCGCCGTCCAGCGCAGGACGAGGCTCCAGCTCGCCGCGCCCCACGCCGCCCCCGCGAGCGCCGCGAGCGCGACGCCGATCCTGCGCGCGCGTCGAGCTCCGCGCCTCGCGGGGAACGTGACGAGCGCGACGAGCGCCGCGGAGAGCAGCGCCGCGGCCAGCGCGACGCCGGCCGTCCCCGCGACGACGAGCCAGGCTCGCGGGAGGGCGGCGCCCACGTCGAGCCAGAGCATCTCGCCCCAGGTGCTGAAGGAGCCGAAGACGACCAGCGTGGCCGCCGCGGCGCCGAGGCCGACGAGGATCGCGAGCCAGCTCTTCCGCCGTATCCCGCGCACGAGGACGGCCATCGCGAGCGCGAGGAGCACCAGGAGCGCGACGGTGTCCATGGGGACGTCCTTCTCGACACATGCGCCGTGCAGCACACGTGCCATCGACGCGGGCGCCGCGCCCATCGCCGTCGCGCGACGCCTCCGGGCGCTTCCGGTGCTACGCTCGAGGTCATGGTGGGTCGCACCTCGGGAGCCGTCGCGCTCGCCCTGCTCGCCGCGTGCGGGACGCGCGGCGACGCGGACGTCGGCGATCACCACGAGCACGGGGACGTGCAGCTCGGCCGCGCGAGCGCGGCGCTCTCCGACGCCGATCCGGTGTCGGCGGCGGTCGCCGAGAGCTGCACGACGAGCGTCGTGCGGGGGCTGTCGACGCAGCTCGTCGACGAGATCCAGTGCATGCGCCCCGGCACGTTCGCCTCGCTCGACGGAGCGCCCGGCTTCTCGCTCGGGGGCGCCGTCTTCCCTTGGCTGCAGGCGCCGGCGCGCGACGCCCTCCTCGCCGCGCAGAAGGAGCGCGGCGTCACGATGACCATCAACTCCGCGCTGCGGACGCTGCCTCAACAGTATCTGCTCTACCGCTGGTACAGGTCCGGCCGCTGCGGCATCGCCCTCGCCGCGTCGCCGGGCAAGAGCAACCACGAGTCGGGCCTGGCGGTCGACATCGACGACAACGCGGCGTGGCGCGGGGCGATGCGCGCGCACGAGCTCGAGTGGCTCGGCGCGAGCGATCCGGTGCACTACGACTTCGTCGGCGGCGGCACCGTGGATCTGCGCGGGCTCTCGGTGCGCGCGTTCCAGCGCTTGTGGAACCGCAATCACCCCACCGATCGCATCGCCGAAGACGGTGATTACGGTCCCGCCACCGCGGCGCGCCTCGCGCAGTCGCCGGTGGGCGGCTTCGTGAAAGGTGCAGACTGCAGCAAGTCGGACGCCGGGGCCGACGCGGGCGACGCGCAGCCGCTCGCTCCTCTGGACGTACCCGTGGTGCCCGACGCGACCGAGCCGACGACCGAAGAGGCGCCGCCCGCCGCGGGGAGCGATCTCACGAGCGCGCCGCTTCCCGCGTCGGAAGAAGATCCGCCGGCCGAGGCCGCGGGCTGCGCGGCGTCACCCGCCCCGACGAAGACGAGCGCGCCCGAGGCAGCGTGGCTGCTCGGGCTCGTCGTCGCGCTGCATGTCTTGGCGAGGCGCTACGCCGCGTGGAAGACGATGTAGAGCACGCCCATCGCCACGGCGAGGACGCCGAGCGGGGCCTGGATGCCCATGAGCGTCGAGCGAATGCGCTGGCCCTTCTCCATCGCCGCGGGGTTCTTGCCGAGCGCGTAGTGGGTGATGAGGCCGAAGCCGAGGAGGAAGCCGACGAGCAGATCCGCGACGCCGGAGAGCATCCAGAACGCCCAGCTCAGCGGATGCGTCGCGAGCAGCGACAGACCGAGCACGCTGTGGAGCACCTCCCAGACGCCCCAGCCGAACATCACCATGCCGATCCAACCTTGGTACGGCGCGATCTTGTCGATGACCGACTGCGCGTTCGGCAGGCGCTTGATGATGAAGCCCGAAGCGGCCAGGATGCCGCCGGCGATCGTGATGAGTCCACCCAGCATTCGTCGTTCTCCTCGTGAGAAGGAGGGTCGTGCCCTCGTCTGGTTGGGCTCATCGCAACCGGCGTGCCGCACGGAATCATTGACGAATTCTCGCCATCGGCAAGGCGCCGCCAACGATGCATTGCCGCTCCCGGCAAGGGCTTGCCAGACTGTCGCCTCACCGTGAGCGGGACGACCAAGGACACGACGATGCGCGAGCTCGCGCCGGGCTCGCGTCGCGAGCCGCGGGTGTCGCTCGTCTTCTACTTCCGGGACGGCGCGAAGATCGTCGTGCCCGGCCCGACGCCGCTCGTCGTCGGCCGGAGCTGGCCCGCCGACGTCGTGGTCGACGATCCCAGCGTCTCGCGTGCGCACGCGCGCTTCTTCGTCGGCCCCGACGGCGGCGTCGTCTTCGAAGATCTCGGATCGAAGAACGGCACGCGGCTCAACGGC
>JAHBWF010000069.1 GCA_019637105.1 Labilithrix sp. | reverse complement strand
GCCGCGCGCGCGCTGGCTCGCGCCGTACGCGCCGCGCCGGAGCGCGTGCACGAAGCCGCGCGGCGCGATCCCGCGTCCGGCGCGGAACGGATCGAAGCGGAGCCCCGGCGGATCCGTCAGCCGCACGCTGACGAGCTGGACGCGGACCAACGGCGCGAACGGACCCCAGGGCCCGCTCGCGATCCCGAGCGTGAAGACGGCCGAGCCGTTCGCGATCGCCCGCTCGAACCGGCGCCGCCGCTGCTCGGCTCGGCTGCGGCGCGACCTCGGCGTCGAAGCCCGGAGCGCGGAGATCGGCCCGGTGGAGGGCTCGACCGTGATCACGCCGCCGGGCTCCTTCGACCCGGGGCGGAGCCGGAAGTACACGAGCCAAGGGCGCGCCCCTCCCCCGGGCCGCGGCGTCGCGACCGAGAAGGGCGAGACCGCGAAGTAGTCGTTCGCGAGGTAGTCGTGGACCTTCGTCGTCAACGGCGCGAGCGGCATCGTCCACGGCCGCTTGATCGTCGCGAGGAGGAGGTCCTGGTCGCCGTCGGCGGCGGGGTCGTCCACCTCGCCGCCGAACCTGAGCGCGCAGCCGAGCACGTCGGGCCAGCGCGCCTTCTTCTTGGTGAGCGCGTCGGAGAAGCGGACGAAGGCGTTGCCGGCCAGCCGCTCCGCGAGCGCGCGGTGCTCTCGCGGGACGCCGTCGGCGACCGCGACGTCGGCGTCGGCGCAGTCGCCGCGAGGGTGGAAGGTGCGCGCGCGGCGCAGCGCGCTGGTGAGCGCGAACGCGGGCGCGGCGGCGGCGCCGAGGAGCTCGCCGGCGCGCTCGATCGCATCGACACGTCCGTCGTGCATCCGTCGCACGATGTCCCCGAAGAGCTCATGGTCGGAGCGGGCGCGCGCGGGCATCGCCGCGGAGGTTGCAACCCGGATGCCGAGGCGCCGCGTCGAGCGGCGCTCACGCTCGGCGATCGCGGCTCGTGCGGCGTCGTCCCGCAGGGGAGGGGAGCGCGGGCGGGAGGCCCCGTCCGCGGCCGCGGCCCGTCACCGAGGGCGTCGCGCCCGGCAAGGGCTCACTGCTCGGTGATCGTGACGCTCGTGATCGCGTCGCCGACCTGGATGAGGCGCGCGACCTCCTTGCCCGCGGTGACGGCCCCGAACACCGTGTAGCGCCCGTCGAGCTCCGCCTGAGGACCGAGCGTGATGTAGAACTGACTGCCGGCGGAGTTCGGCGCCGCCGACTTCGCCATCGCCAGCGCGCCGTCGACGTGCGGGAGGCCGCTCGCCTCGTCGGGGATCTGGTAGCCGGGGCCGCCCGAGCCGTCCCCGTCCGGATCGCCGCCCTGGATGACGAAGCCCGGCTCGACGCGGTGGAACGTGAGCCCGTCGTAGTACCCGTCGCGCGCGAGGAAGACGAAGTTGTTGACCGTGATCGGCGCGGCCTTGGCGTCGAGCGACAGCTCGATCGTCCCTCGCGAGGTCACCATCGTCGCCGAGTACGTCTTCGACGTGTCGATCGTCATCGCGGGGGCCGCCGGGTACGCCGGCGCCGAGCCGCCGCCCGACGAGCCGGTGCTCGCGCACGCCGTGACCGCGACGCCGGCGACGAGCGAGCGCGAGAAGGACCGAGCGACGATCCGGGCGAGCCTCATGCGGACACTCTATCGCAGCGCGCGTCCGCCGTCCGATCCTTCGGCCGCCGCCGCGTCACGCGGCGATCGCTGCGCCGGCGGTGCGCCGGGAGGCGGCGCTCCGCGCGGCGGGGACGATCTGAAGCGCAACGTCCGAGCGCGCGCGCGGGCGGATGGTCAAGATGGGGGCGCGGGCGGACCCGAGGCGGCCGCGCCCCTCGTTGCTGGAGGCCTTCATGAACCGTACGGCGCGCGCTCTGGTCACCGTCTCGTTCGCCTCGCTCGTCGCGGGCGGGCTCGTCGCCGTCGCGTGCAAGGGCGGCGGGCCGCTCGACGGGGACGGCGGCTTCGACGGCGAGGCGGCGCGCCGGAGCCCGGGGAGCTCGATCACCACGGACGGCGGCGGGGCCTCGGGCCCCGAGTGCGCCACCGCGCTCGTGACGATCGACGACGACGACACGGGCGACACGGGCGACGGGCCTGGCTGCTCGACGGACGACGAGTGCACGGTGCGCTTCGCCGGGGACTACTGCGCCTGCCCGCAGACGCCGCGCCCGCTCCTCGCGTCGCGCGCGGCCGCGTTCGACGAGGACGTCGAGGGCATCGGGCGACGATGCACCTGTCCGCTCCCGCCGTGCGAGCCGCCCCACGAGGCCACGGCCGGGTGCCGCGACGGCCGCTGCGTCCTCGTGGACGCCGGGGAGTGACGGCTCGCCGTTGGGGGCGCCCTGGAGCGCTCGGCGCCCGTCGCGACGACGAGCCGGGAACGGCCCGAGCCGAATCCCGATCGGTCAGTTGGCGCGCTTCTCGATGCGGACGCCGATCTGCTGACACGCGTCGAGGGCGTTCGTCGTCCCGATCATGACGGTCGCGAGGCCGGCGACGTTCGCGTCGCTGCCGTTCGTCCCGCCGGCGCAGGTCGTGGGTTGCGCGCACGCCCCCGTCGCGACGAACGCGTTCGACCCGGTGACGCGCACCCGCCAGGACGTCGACGGGCTCGCGTTCAGGCGGAGGACGGCCACGTTCAGCCCCGTCTTGCCGCCGCCGGGGACGCACGCCTGCGGGAGGTCGATCCTCGAGCCCTCGGGGCAGACGAACGCGATGAGCTCGCCGGCGATCGGATCGACGAGATCGACGGGCTTGCTGCACGTCGAGGTCGTCGCGTCGCCCTCGCAGCCGGACGCGACGCAGCGCGCGTCCGCGGGGCACGCGGGGCACGGCTCGGAGAACGCCGGCGGTCCGTCGGCGGCGGCGTCCTCGGCGGCGGCGTCCTCGGCGGCCGGGAGCTCGACGTCCGGCGAGGCGTCGGCGCGCCCGGCGCCGGCGTCTTCGTCCTCGCCCGGCGCCGATGCGTCGCCTGCGCCGCCGTCCCCGTAGGTCGTGCCGCACGCGACGGCGAAGAGGCCGAACGCCACCATCCCCCTGACGCCGCGTCGACCGCCGAGCATCCGAGGAGTATAGCGGCTCGCGCGCGGCGGAGCTGCCGTACCGAGAAGCTCCGACCGGCGGGCGCCGGCCGCGGGGCGGCGCGTCAGACGCGGCGCTTGCCGGCGATGCCGAGGACCGTGAGCGACTCCTCGCTGCGTCGCATCGTCAGGACGTCGCCCACGGTCACGGAGTGGACGATCCTGTGACCGTCGAGGAACACCTTCGCCTCGCGCATCTTGCTCCGGAGCACGAGCTCCTCGCCCGGGCCGACGAGCCCGCGCGCGTAGCGGAAGCGGCCCCCGGCGGGGGTGTACGGCTCGCGGACGACGTACTGGATGTGCTCGGACTGGAGCGGCAGGACCTTCCCGCCGGCGCTCCGCTGCGCCGCCGTCGACCCGGCGGCCGGCCCGATCCAGAGGCCGCTCGAGCGCTGGTCTTCCTCTCCCGAGCGGAGCGTCAGGATGTAGCGCGACGTCGCCGCCGGCGACGAATGGCAGAAGAGCGCCTCGTTGAGCACGCGCCCGTGGAGCAGCTTTCCGTTCAGCTCGACGCGCATCCGCGTGAGCTCCGTCGTCCGGAGGTCCCCGGCGAGCGCGCGCTCGAGCGTCGTCAGCACCGAGCCCTTCGTGGCGCCGCAGAAGAAGCCGACGGAGTGACCGGGCGCGCTGTTGATGCCGAGGAGCGGGACGCCGTCGCCGAGCAGGTGCGAGGCGGCGAGCAGCGTGCCGTCGCCGCCGACGGTCACGACGAGATCGGTGCGCGGCGGGACCCGCGCGCGCGGGCCGCCGCGGAAGACGATCTCGGCGCCGAGCGCGTCGAGCGCGTCTTCGACCTCGCGCGTCGTCGACTCGTGGTCCTCGTGCGACTGCTTGAGGCGGCCGACCGTCGGATCGCGCCGCCGGAGGAGCCGCGCGATGAGCGGGTCGTGGACCTCCAGCACGAACTTGCGGTAGGTCGTCCGCTTGACGACGACGGCGACCTTCGGCCTCCTGCGTCGCGCCATGTCAGAGGATCTCGGCGAGCCTGCGGAGCGCGAGCTCCGTCTTCGCGTCGGCGACCTCTCCCGCCCTGCAGGCCGCGAGCGCGCGGTCCAGCGGGACGCTCACCACGTGCGCGCCCTCCTCGAGCGGTGAGCCGTCGCCGGCGGGCTCGGCGCGCGTCGACGGATCGACGCGGACGTGGAAGAAGTAGTGCCGCTCGCCGATGAAGGCCGGGGCCGGGAAGGCGCTGGGGCCGAGCGGCTGCAGCGCGCCGGCGTTCACCGTGAAGCCGAGCTCCTCCTCGAGCTCGCGCGCCGCGGCGGCGTCCGGAGCCTCGCCCGGCTCGATCAGGCCCGCGGGCACCTCCCAGAGCGCGCCGGCCGCGTAGCGAAGCGCGCCGGCCGCGGGCGGATCGCGGAGCGCCGCCGGCGGCCTCACGGCGCTCCGCAGGTAGACGCACGGGGCGCCGGAGGCGTCGAGGTGATGGGCCGCCATGATCGCGGCGTCGAGCGCACGTCGGGTCACCATGTCGTAGCGGAACGGGCGGATCGCGCCCGCGACGCCGACGAGGGCGAGCTCGTAGCGCTGGAGGGAGAGGAAGCCCTCTCGCTCGTCGGAGCGATCGGCGACGACGTCGAGCGCGACCTTGGGGAGCTCTGGAAGCAACGCCACGGAGGTCGAATACTACCCCAGGCCGCGTTGCCGCGGCGACTCCGGCACGATGCCTCAGCCGCGCCGAGGCGCGCGAGGTCGGGAATGAACCGCCCCGCCGTCGGCGTAGGGTCTCTGGAGAGGTGCCCTTCCCGGCCCGGGATCCCTGCTACGATGTAAGGACACGGAGAGGATGAGCGTTTTGTCGATCGAGCCGCCGACCCATGACGGAACTTCGTGACGGGTTGTACGTCGAAGGGAATCGGCAAGGGGGCTTCCGCCACCCATGAGGCATCCGGGCGAGGTTCGGGGGCTGACACGAGAGACGAGAGAGAGAACCTTGGAAAGAGACCTGGATGACCTCCGAAGCCGTCGCTGAGCCGCCCCCGCCGACGCGCGCGCCCTCGCTCGATCCGATCGAGCGCCCCGCGCAGCGGGCCGAACGACGTCTCCGCACACGGCGCGCCATCCTCTGGGCCGCCAAGGCGCTCGCGGGCGGCCTCGTCGCCGTGGCCGTCCTCCTCGTGCTCCGCAAGGTCGGCCTCCTCGGCGAGCGCGCCTGCCGGATCGGCCTGGCGATCGCGTCGGCGCAGGTCTTCGTCGCCGCGGCCGTCGCGTACGCGCGCCGCCTGCCGCGCCGCGCCGGCGCCGTCGCCCTGGATCGCTTCCACGGCCTGGCCGATCGCCTCTCGAGCGCGCTCTCCTTCGGCGAGCTGAGGAGCGACGAGCGCACGCCGTTCATGCTGGCGGCCATCGACGACGCGCTCGACCACGCCAAGCGCGTGGATCCGTCGCGCGCCGTCCCGATGCAGCGGCCGCGCGAGTGGCCCTTCCTCCTCGCGATGTGCGCGGCCATCGCCGTCATCGCCCTCTTCGAGGTCCGGCGGCACGAGCCGATCGCGAACGCGAAGACGATCGACGCCGTCGACGTGACCCAGGACGACCTCGACGCGATGCGCGAGTTCCTCCGCGAGATCGATCAGCGGCTCCAGACCGACGAGGCGAAGGCCGCGACCCAGGAGTTCAACCAGCTCATCGAGGACCTCGCGAACAAGCGGCTCGATCGGACGGAGGCGTTCCGCCGCATGCAGCAGCTCGAGGACAAGCTCCTCCAGGGCCGCGAGGCGGACGCGAAGGCGCTCGAAGAGGCGCTCAAGAAGATGGGCGAGGAGCTCAAGAAGAGCGAGCTGTCCAAGCCCACCGGCGAGGCGCTCTCGGACAAGAACCTCGACGCCGCGGAGAAGGCGCTGAAGGACCTCGCCAAGAAGCTCCGCGAGGACCAGAAGAAGGGCGGGGTCGACAAGGCGCAGCTCGAGAAGCTTCGCGAGGCGCTGAAGAAGGCGAGCGAGGACCAGGCGAAGCGCGCGGAGGCGCTCGCCGCGCGGCGCGAGGAGCTCAAGCAGGACCTCCTCAAGCAGCGGCAGAAGCAGGGCGACGCGGGCGCCAGCGAGCAGGAAAAGAGCCTCCTCCAGAAGAAGGAGCGCGAGCTCGAGCGGCTCGACCGCGAGCACGAGCAGCAGCAGAAGACGCAGCGCGAGCTCGACCGGCTCGATCGCGAGCTCCAGAAGGCCGCCGAGGACCTCATGAAGGACCTCGGCCTCTCCGCGAACGATCTCGACAACGCCGCGCAGGACATCAACCGCATGGCGAAGCAGGAGATGACGCAGGAGGAGAAGGAGCAGCTTCGGCAGAAGCTCCAGGAGCTCCGCGAGATGATGCGCCAGCAGTCCCAGGGCGGCGCGGGGCAGATGCAGCGCCTCCGCGTCTTTCAGCAGCGCGCTCAGGGGCAAGGCCAGGGACAGCCCGGCCAGGGCGGGCAGCAGGGCCAGGGCCAGCAGGGCCAGGGGCAAGGCCAGCAGGGCCAGGGGCAAGGCCAGCAGGGCCAGGGGCAAGGCCAGCAGGGCCAGGGCCAGGGCCAGCAAGGGCAGGGGCAGCAGGCCGGCAACGGTCAAGGCCAGGGCCAGGGCCAAGGTCAGGGTCAGGGCGGCGGCCAGGGCGAGACGTGGATCCTCGGCCCGAACGGCGAAAAGATCCTGATGATCACCAAGGGCCAGGGTCAGGGCGGCCAGGGTCAGGGCGGCGGCGGCCAGGGGCAGCCGGGTCCGGGCTGGGGCACCGGCCACGACGAGAACGTCCAGGGCAAGGCCACGAACACGAAGGTCGGGACGCAGGACACGCAGGTCGAGGGCGCCGACACGGGGCAGGGCGGCACGCGCAGCGAGGTGATCCTCGGCGCGGCGGAGCGCGGCTTCGCGTCGAAGGGCTACACGAGGGTCTACCGCGAGTACCACACGGTCGCGGAGGAGGCCCTCGACAAGGACGAGATCCCCGGCGGCTATCGCTTCTACGTGCGGCGGTATTTCCAGCTCATTCGCCCGCGCGACGACGGCGCCGGCGGCGCGCCGCCCGCCCCGCCGGCCGGCCCCTGAACCTCACCCCGCTCGTCGTTCGAGCATGACGATCCCAAACCATTGAAGGCACCGACACATGACTGAGAGCGTTGACGCGGGCGCGGTGCGCGCCGAGGTCGAGCAGTTCCGTGTTTCGATCGCGACGCTGAAGACGGAGATCGGAAAGACGATCGTCGGCAACGAGCCGGTCGTCGACGGCGTCTTGATGTGCCTGCTCGCCGGCGGCCACGCGCTCCTCGAGGGCGTGCCCGGCCTCGGCAAGACGATGCTCGTCCGGACGCTCGCCGAGGCGCTGAGCCTCAACTTCTCGCGCGTCCAGTTCACGCCGGACCTGATGCCGGCGGACATCCTCGGCACCACGGTCATCGACGAGACGCAGGCGGGCGGCAAGGTCTTCGAGTTCCGCAAGGGCCCGATCTTCGCGAACATCGTCCTCGCCGACGAGATTAACCGCGCCACGCCGAAGACGCAGTCGGCGCTCCTCGAGGCGATGCAGGAGCACCGCGTCACGGTGGGCCGGCGGACGCACGCGCTCGAGGAGCCGTTCGTCGTCCTCGCGACGCAGAACCCCCTCGAGTCGGAGGGCACGTACCCGCTCCCGGAGGCGCAGCTCGATCGCTTCTTCATGAAGCTCCACGTCCCCTTCCCGAACCGCGAGGAGCTCCACGCGATCCTCGATCTGACGACCGGCGAGGCGCGCCCCGGCCGCGCCGCGGTCCTCCACCGCGACGACATCCTCCGGATGCAGGCGCTCGTGCGCCGCGTGCCCGTCGCGCGGCACGTGCAGGACTACGCCATCCGCGTCGTCCAGGCGACCCACCCCGACGGGCCCGACGCTCCGGACACGTGCAAGCGCTTCGTCCGCTTCGGCGCGTCTCCGCGCGGCGCGCAGTCGGTGCTGCTCGCCGCGAAGATCCGCTCGCTCTTCGAGGGCCGCTTCGCCGCGAGCATCGACGACGTCCGCGCCGTCGCGCTCCCCGCGCTCCGCCACCGCACGCTGCTCAACTTCGAGGGCGAGGCCGAGGGCGTGAAGACCGATCAGGTGCTCGAGGCGATCCTGAAGGCGCTGCCCGGACGAAGACCGGCGCCGGTCGCTCGGAGGCCCAAGGCGCCCCACGGAGCCGTGGGGAGGAGACGCGTGGGCTTTCTTGACGCGGTCCTCGGCCGGCGCGGGCCCGCGGTAGCGAAGTCGTCCGCCGACGATCTGTTCGACGACGACTTCCAGCGCAAGCTCGACTACCTCGCGCTCGTCTCCAAGCGCGTGTTCGCCGGGCGCATGCGCGCGGAGCGGCGCACGAAGAAGAGCGGCTCCGGCGTCGAGTTCGCCGACCACCGCGACTACCAGCCGGGCGACGACTTCCGCTACCTCGACTGGAACGTCTACCAGCGCTTCGACCGCCTCCTGCTCCGCCTGTACGAGGAGGAGGAGGACCTCGCGATCTATTTCATCGTCGACGCGAGCACGTCGATGGGCTTCGGCGACGGGAAGAAGCTCCGCTACGCCAAGCGCGTCGCGGCGGCGCTGGCGTACGTCGGGCTCGCCAACCTCGATCGCGTCAGCATCGTCTCGACGACCGACAAGGTGCTCGACCGCATGCCCGCGACGCGCGGCAAGGCGCGCATCTTCAAGGTCTTCCGCTTCCTCAAGGAGCTCGAGCCCGAGGGCCAGACGGACCTCGAGGACGCGCTCAAGACGTTCGTGGCGCAGAACAAGCGCCGCGGCCTCGTCGTGCTCGCGAGCGATCTCTACGATCCGAACGGCTTCGAGCGCGGGATCAACGTCCTCCGCTACAACAAGTTCGACCCGTTCGTCGTCCACGTCGTCGACGAGGAGGACGCCAAGCCCAAGCTCTCGGGCGACGTCCTCCTGTACGACTGCGAGACCGGCGACGAGCGCGAGGTCACCGTGACCGCGAAGGTGCTCGAGCGATTCGAGGCCGCGTATCGGACCTACCTCGACGACATCGATCGCTTCTGCACGTCGAAGCAGGTGCCGTACATTCGCGCCGACGTGAACACGCCCTTCGACGAGCTCATCCTGCGCGTCTTCCGCCGCGGAGGGTTCCTCCGGTGACCCGCTCGGACGTCGGAGGGGCGCGATGATCCTCGCGGGGCTCGGCTTCGCCCAGCTCGCGGCCATCTTCGGGGCGGCGGCGGCGTTCGCGACGGCGCTCTACATCTTGAAGCTGCGGCGGCGGACCGTGGCCGTGCCGTTCTCCAAGCTGTGGGAGAAGATCCTGCGCGACAAGGAGGCGACGAGCCTCTTCTCGCGGCTCAAGCGGCTCTTGTCGCTGCTCGTGCAGCTCGCGCTGCTCGCGCTGCTCGCGTTCGCGCTGGGGGATCCGCGCGCGGCGGCGACGCTGATCAAGGGGCGGAACCTGGTGGTCATCGTCGACGCGAGCGCGTCGATGCAGGCGACCGACGTCCCGCCGGCGGCGAACCGGCTCGAGGCGGCGAAGGACGAGGTGAAGAAGGTGATCCGCGGCCTCGGCGGATCGGACCGGATGCTGATCGCCCAGATGGACGCGGCGATCACGCCGCTCGGGCCGACGAGCTCGGACACGTCGGAGCTCGAGCGCGCGCTCGACTCGATCAAGGCGACGGACGCCCGCGCGGACTTCCCGCGGGCGCTGCGCTTCGCGACCGACTCGCTCCGCGGCGTGGAGAACGCGGAGATCGTCGTCGTCTCCGACGGGCGGCTGGGGGAGGCGGTCGACGCGTCCGGGAAGGTGCGGCTCGGCGACGACGTCAAGCTGTCGTACATCCCGATCGGGCGCGGCGTGCGGAACGTCGGCATCACGGCGTTCTCGGTCCGGCGCTACCCGCTCGACAAGAGCCGCTACGAGGTGATGCTCGAGGTCACCAACACCGGGCCGGAGACCGAGGACGTGGAGCTGTCGCTCTTCGCCGATCCGGCGACCGACGCGCCGGGCGACCGCGGGCAGCTCGTCGACCTCACGAAGCTGCGCCTCAAGCCCGGCGAGCGCCTCCCGCGCTTCTACCCGAACCTCTCGGGCGCGAGCCGCGCGCTCGAGGCCCACCTCGAGCCGCTGCCGGGCAGCGTCGACGAGCTCCCGGCGGACGACCGCGCGTACGCGCTCCTGCCGGAGCGTCGCCGCGCCAAGGTGCTCGTCGTCACCGTCGGCAACACGTACCTCGAGGCCGCGCTCCTGCTCGACGAGTACCTCGACGTACAGCTCGCGTCGCCGCGCGAGTACGCCGAGAAGATCGCGCCGAGCGGCCTCCACCACGACGTCGTGATCTTCGACGGCGCGACGCCCGCCGACGCCCCGCGCGCCCACGCGATCTACCTCGATCCGCGCGGCCCCGGCTCGCCGGTGAAGGTGGAGACCGAGCTCAAGAGCCCGGGCTTCGACCGCATCGAGCGCAAGCACCCGATCGTCCGCTGGACGGCGCTCGACGACGTGAACATCGCGCGCGGCAGGAAGCTCGTGCCGCAGCCCGGCGACAAGGTCGTCGGCGCCAGCGTCGAGGGCCCGATCCTCGTGACCGGCCAGCGCGGCGGCTACAAGTTCGTCGCGATGGGCTTCGACGTCCGCGACAGCGATCTCCCGCTCCGCGTCGCGTGGCCGCTGCTCCTCCTCAACAGCGTCAACTTCTTCACCGACGAGGACGCGCAGTACATCTCGAGCTTCCGCACCGGAGACGTCTGGCGCGTGCCGGTGGTGAGCCAGACCGGCCAGGCCAAGCTGAGGACGCCGCGCGGCGGCGAGGTCGTCGTCCCGGTGCACGAGGGGCGCGCGGTCTACCTCGGCGAGCACGCGGGCTTCTACGAGCTCGCCGGCGCCGAGGGGCTCGATCCGACGAACGGGCTCGCGCCGGTGAAGGACCTCGAGCCGGCGGACGCGCCGCCTCCGTCGGCGAAGGACGCGGCGGACAACGGCGGCGCGCCGACGACGACGGCGGCCTTCGCGGCGAACCTCCTCGACGCCGAGGAGAGCTCGATCGAGCCCGCGAAGGAGCTCGTCGTCGACGGGAAGAAGGCCGGCACGCTCTCGGGCTTCCAGATCGGCGTGCGACGCGAGATCTGGATCTACCTGCTCGTCGCCGCGATCGTCCTCACGGCGATCGAGTGGATCACGTACCACCGGAGGATCACGGTATGAGCCTCCCCGGAAGGACGCGCCTCGGGATCGCCGCCGTCGTCGCGGCGGCCGTCGCGATCGGCGTGTTCGTCTCGAACAAGCTGACGAAGGGCGTCGTCTGGAGCTTCATCACGCAGCGCACCGACCTCCTCCTGACGGGGGCGCTCGCGGCCGGGTGCGCCTGGGTCGCCGTCCGGGCGCTCGTCGACCTCGCGCTCCAGCTCCGGGCGAAGCGCGAGATCGAGCGCGCGCGGATCGCCTTCGCGGTCGTCGGCGGCGTCGTCGGGCTCGTCGGGGTGTGGATCTACTGGCGGGCCGTGCTGAACGCGCCCACGGCGACCATCTCGTTCGCGCGCGGCGGCACCGACTACGAGCTGCTCTCGCCGAAGATGCTCGGCCTGGCGCTGCTGACGCCGTTCTTCTTCTGGATGATCGGCCGGAGCCTCGCCGACCTTCCGCTCCCGCAGCGGATCCTCTCGGTCGTGCTCCGCGTCGCGTTCGTCGCGCTCCTGGCGCTCGGGCTCTCGCGCCTCGCGCGCACGGCGACGACGGAGAAGGTGGCGACGGTCTACCTCGTCGACGTCTCCGAGTCGGTGCCCGACGCGGCGATCGAGGACGCGCGCGCCGAGATCACGAAGGGCCTCAAGGAGAAGCCCGAGGACGCGATCGTCCGCGTCGTCACGTTCGCCAAGCGGCCGCGCGTCGTCCCGATCGCGGACGGCGCCGAGGAGGCGCCGGCGCTCGAGCGCCACGATCTCCCGCCGTCGAAGGACGGCGTGCCGACGAAGAACCGCACGGGCCTCGGCGCCGCGACCGACATCGCGAGCGCGATGCAGCTCGCCTACGGCCTCTATCCGTCGGGCTACCTCCGCCGCGCGGTCGTCTTCTCCGACGGCGTGCAGACGGACGGCGACGTCCTCGCGGAGGCCAACCGCGCGCGCGCGTTCGGCGTCCGCGTCTTCACGGTGCCGTATCACCGGCCGGTCCCGGGCGAGGTGGCCCTCCGCGATCTCCGGATCCCGGAGAAGGTCCGCGTCGGCGAGCCGTTCAACCTCCACGCGAACATCTTCTCGTCGCGCCCGCAGAAGGTCCGCGCCACGCTGAAGCAAGGGGAGGCGATCAACGGCCTCGACGGCATCCGCGATCTCGACCTCAAGGCGGGGGACAACGACGTCACGTTCAAGAGCGTGGTCCGCGTCGCCGGCGAGGTGACCTACGCGCTCGACCTCTCCGACATCCCGGAGGACCGGTTCAAGGAGAACAACCGCTTCGCGGTGAGCGTCGCCGTCCCCGGCCGTCCGTCGGTCCTCTACTCGGAGGGCAACACCGCGCGGGCGACGTACCTCGCCTCGGCGCTCTCGGCGCAGGAGTTCGACGTCGACGTGCGCTCTCCGCGCGAGATCCCCTCGTCGATCCGCGAGCTCGAGCGCTACGACTTCGTCATCCTCTCCGACGCGCCGGCCGAGGCGGTCTCGCTCACGCAGCAGGACGCGATCGAGAGCTACGTGCGCGATCTCGGCGGCGGGTTCCTCTTCGCCGGCGGCGAGGCGGGCTTCGGCCTCGGCGGGTGGAACCACACGACGATCGAGCGGATCCTCCCCGTGAGGATGGACTCGGAGAAGAAGCGCGACGAGCCGCAGGTCGCGATGGTGCTCGTGCTCGATCGCTCCGGATCGATGAGCGGCCTCCCGATGGAGATGGCGAAGGCCGCGGCGAAGGCGACGGCGGACACGCTCTCGTCGGACGATCTCATCGAGGTGATCGCCTTCGACTCCGCCCCCACGCGCGTCGTCCGGATGACGGCGGCGAAGCACCGCGCGCGCATCCAGGGGGACATCGCCCGCATCCAGGCCGGCGGCGGCACCGAGATCTTCAGCGCGCTCGACGCGGCCTACCAGTCGCTCACGTCGACGCGCGCGCGGCGCAAGCACGTCATCCTCCTCACCGACGGCCAGGCGTCGCACAACGGCATCCGCGATCTCGTCCAGGCGATGTCGGCCGAGGGGATCACGGTCACCTCCGTCGGTCTCGGGAGCGGCATCGACGAGGGGCTGCTGCGGATGATCAGCGACCTCGGCGGGGGCCGCCTCTACAAGGTCATGGACCCGCAGCAGCTCCCGCGCGTCTTCACGCGCGAGACGGAGATGGTCAGCCGCAACGCCGCGGTGGAGGAGTACTTCCAGCCGCGCGTCGTCTCGCCCGCCGACTTCCTCCGCGGCGTCGACATGGCCTCGGCGCCGTTCCTCCACGGCTACGTCGCGACGAAGATGAAGCCGCCGCCGGCGCAGGAGATCCTCCAGAGCGAGGTGGCCGAGCCGATCCTCGCGCGCTGGCACGTCGGCCTCGGCTGGTCGCTCGCCTGGACGAGCGACGTGAAGAACCTCTGGGCGGTCGAGTGGCTCCGCTGGCCGGGCTACGGCCAGTTCTGGGGTCAGCTCGTGCGCGAGCACATGCGCCAGAAGAAGCGCCAGCAGTACGACATGGCGTGCTCGATCGACCCGGCGACCGGCCGCGTGAAGGCGTCGATCGACGCGATCGGCGGCGACGATCGCTTCCAGAACGGCCTCGACGCCAAGCTCACGGTGACCGGCCCGCAGCCGAACGGCGAGACGCGCAAGGTCACGATGAAGCAGACCGCGCCGGGCCGCTACGAGTCGGACTTCCCGCTCGAGCGCTTCGGCTCGTTCCTCCTGCACGCGAGCCTGGAGAAGGGCGTCGACGACGGCAAGGGCGGGCAGAAGAGCGTGCAGGTCGCGGAGAGCTACGGCCACGTGACGAACCCGTACCCGCGCGAGTACCTCGCGCTGGCGCCGGACCTCGTCACGCTCTCGCGGACGGCGCTCGTGACGGGGGGGCGGATGGACCCGGCGCCGAAGGACGTGTTCGACTCCGCGGGCGAGTCGATCCGTTACCACCAGGACCTCTGGTCGCGCTTCATCGGCGCGGCGCTCGCCGTCTACCTCGTCGATCTCCTTATCCGGCGCGTCCGCATCTTCGATCGCAAGAAGACGGCGAAGGCGTCGATCCCGCGCGGCGCCGCGCGCGCTTGAGCGCCGCCCGCCGCGCCCGAGCGCGCCCGAGCGCGCCGTCCCACGAGCGCGTCGCCGCGCGCGAGCGGCGCGCGCGCGACCCGTCGTCGGCGGGTCAGTTCGTCGAGACCGTCACGCGCCCGCCGCCGTAGCCGCTGCACTGACCGGTGAGGCCGTACGGCAGGTTCAGCGCCGCGAGGACGCCGTTCGACGCCTCCCAGTCGCGGCTGACGCTGACGTCCTTGACCTTCGCCTCCACGCAGACGCCCCCCTTGCAGATCTTCGCGGTCTTGCCGCAATACGCGCGCGTCGGCCCCGCCACCCACAGCCCCTCGTCCTCGCACGCGCCGTAGCGTTGCCCGTCGCTCTGGAGCGTGTTCTCCGCGCTGCACCCCCAAAGGACGTTGCCCTCGGGGAGGCCGCGCGACCAGCGCGAGCACGCGCGGAGGAACTCGCAGGTGCCCTCGTACTTCAAGCTCACCGACCGGTTCGTCAGCGCCTCTTCGCTCTCGGCGATCTCCTCGCCGTCGATCGCGTCGTCGTCGTCCACGTCGGTCGCGCACGCGGCCGTACCGACGGTGAGAAGGAGGCTGCCGAGGAGAAGGAGGCGTCCGGGAGAAGGCATGCCTCCGCATGAGCGAGGTCCGTGCCGGTCGCTCGAAGTGGTCGAGGATTGAATGAATTCCGATGGTTAGTTCCTCTCCAAGGAGGTGCCGTCATGCGAGTATCCCGTATCTGGAGGTACATCCAACCACCTTGGAAACACGGGATACCGGCTCGTTGCGCAACGGCGGGCGAGGCGGACGGTGCGGTGACCAGCCGAAAGAGACGGTACGATTCGAGGGGCGTCACGGCGGTTTCGAGCACGCGCTCGATTCTTGCGAGCTCCGGACGCGGAGAGGTTTCACTCACATGACGGTCCTGCCCAGTCGATTCGGTGTCGCAGTCCTCCTCGCGCTCACGGCCCTCGCTGGCTGCGGCGGATCGGGGGAGAAGGGGGCGCGGAGCGCGGCGGACGAGTCGGGAGGAGGGGGAGGACCCGCCGAGATCGGCAAGCAGGCGCCGGATCTTTCGATCCAGTCCCTCAACGGCAAGGGCGAGATCTCGCTCGAGGCGAAGCAGGGAAAGGTGCTCATCATCGACTTCTGGGCGACGTGGTGCGAGCCGTGTCGCGCGTCGTTCCCGAAGCTCGAGGAGCTGTCGAAGCGCCTCGGCGACAAGGCCGAGGTGATCGGCATCTCGGTCGACGACGAGGAGAAGGGCATCCTCGAGTTCGCCCGTGAGAACGGCGCGACGTTCAACATCGGCTGGGACAGCGATCACGCCATCGCGAGCCGGTGGAACGTCAAGAACATGCCGACGACGTTCATCGTCGACGGCAACGGCAAGGTCCGCTTCATCCACGCCGGCTATCACGACGGCGAGACGAAGGAGATGGAGAAGGAGGTCGCCTCGATCCACGAGGACGCCCCCGCCGGCGACACCCGGGTCGCGAAGAACGACAAGGACGACTCGGCGCGGGACGCGCCGCGCGAGTCGGACGACGAGCACGGCAGCGACAACGCGAGCGAGCCCGCGACCGCGAGCGGCGCGAGCGAGGACGACGAGGCCGACGCCCCGCCGCCGCCCCCGAAGAAGAAGGCGGCGAAGAAGGGCGGCAAGAAGGCGGCGAAGAAGGGCGGCAAGAAGGCGACGAAGAAGAAGAAGTAACGCCGCCGGCGGCGCGGTCGGTCGCGGTGGGCGCAGCCCATCGCCGGGGCGTCCCGCGGGGCGGCCGCTCGTCCGCCGCGCGCGCCGGAGGCAGATCTTCGCGAGAGGTCATCCGTACGCAGGGGCTCCAGCGCGCGCGCCGCGCCTGCGCCGGAGCCCCCGATGAAGCGAACCTCTCGACTCGTCCTCGCCGCGGTCACGTTGCTCGCCGCGGTGAGCTGCCACCGCGCGTCACCCCCTGCGACCCCGCCCACCGCGCGCGAGGCGCCGGGCGGCGCCGGAGGCGTCTCCTCGGTCGGTTTCGCGGTCCGCGAGGCGCCGCTCGCGCTGACCGCGTCGGACGGGACCGGCCTCCGGCTCGCCGCGCTGCACGTCCAGGCCGTCGTCGACGGGCCGCTCGCCTTCACGGAGATGCGGCTCGCGTTCGAGAACCCGCAGGACCGCGTGCTCGAGGGCACCTTCCGCATCACCCTCCCGCAGGGCGCGTCGCTCGGCCGCTTCGCCATGAAGATCGGCGACGCGTGGCAGGAGGGGGAGGTCGTCGAGCTCGAGGCGGCGCGCCGCGCCTACGAGGACTTCCTCCACCGCAAGCAAGACCCGGCGCTGATGGAGAGGTCGGCGGGCAACGAGTTCTCCGCGCGCGTCTTCCCCATCGCGCCGCGCGCCATGAAGGAGATCGTGGTCGCGTACGTCGAGGAGCGAAACGACGGTCGCTGGGTCCTGCCGCTCCGCGGGTTGCCCGAGCTCGGCGCGCTCGGCGTGGACGTGAAGGTCGTCGGGGCGGCGGGGGCGCCGCCGCCCCTGTCCCTGCGCAACACGACGCCCCGCTCCGACTACGTGGTCGACCTCCGCGCCTTCGAGGGCGACGGAGACGGGACGCGGCGCGCGAGCGCCGTGCGGAGCGGCGAGCTCGCGATCCTCCGCGTCCGCCCCGAGACCGCGCCGAGGCCCGAGCCCCTGACGTCGGCCGTCGTCCTCGTGGACACGAGCGCGTCGCGCGCGCTCGGGTTCGACGCCGAGGTCGAGCTCGTGGGCCGGATCGTCGAGCGCGTCGCGCAGGGCGGCGGCACGGTGTCCGTCGCGTGCTTCGATCAGACGGTCGCCCCGGTGTTCGCCGGTCGCGCCGCGGACGCGGGGGCGCGCGAGCTCGCGAAGATCCGCGAGCGCGGCGCGCTCGGCGCGAGCGATCTCGGGCGCGCCCTCGCCTGGGCGGGCGAGGCGGCCAAGGCCTCGGGAGCGAAGCGCGTCGTGCTGGTGTCGGACGGCGTCGCGACGGCGGGCGCCGCGGACCCCAAGGCGCTCGTCCCCAAGGTCGCCGCGCTGCGCGACGCCGGGGTCGAGCGGATCGACGCGGTGGCGGTCGGCGGCATCCGCGACGACGCCGCGCTCCAGCGGATCGTCCGCGGCAACCTCGCGCGCGACGGCGTCGTCGCCGACGCGGCGCGCGACCCGAGCGAGATCGTCCGCCGGCTCGGCGAGGCCACGCGCTCGAACATCGCGGTGAAGGTCGAGGGCGCGACCTGGGCCTGGCCGTCGAGGCTCGACGGCGCGCAGGCCGGCGACGCGTTCTCGATCTACGCAGAGGTCCCGGCGGGCAAGGAGCTCGCGGTGTCGATCGACGGCCGCCCGGCCGAGGCGGTCGCGACGCGCGTGACCGAGCGGCCGCTCGTCGAGCGCGCGGTGGCGCAGGCGAAGGTGACGAGCATGCTCGAGCGGGAGGCGACGTCGAACGAGAGCCTGAAGAAGAGCATCGTCTCCATCGCGACGCGGCAGCGCATCATGACGCCGTACACGGCGATGCTCGTCCTCGAGACCGAGCAGGACTACGCGCGCTACGGGATCGATCGGCGGTCGCTCGCCGACATCCTCGCCGTCCAGGACGGCGCGGTGCGCCGCCTCCGCCGACCCGACTTCGTCAAGCTGCCGCTCGTGCGTCCCGGCGGCCTCGATCCCGCCGACCGCGACGAGCTCTCCGACGACGAGGCGGAGGCGAGCTCGGTGCTCCGTGACGCGTTGACGCGCGAGGGGGCGGGCGGCGCCGTCGAGAAGAAGCAGGACGCGTCCGCCGACCGGCTGCGCGGGAGCGCCGCGCCTCATCCCGCGCCCGCGAGGCCGCGCGCGGAGGCGCCGGCGACGAAGCTCGCGGACCGCGCCGGCCCGGGCGGCCCTCGGCGGGGCCTCGGCGCCCCGCGCCGCCGCGCCGCCCCCGCCGCGCAGCGCCGAGGCCCGCGGCGTCGTCGCCGACCGGTCCCGCCGCGCCGGCCGCGGCAATCCCGCCCCGCGACGACCGAGCGCGCCGCTCCCCCGGCGCCGGCCGCGACCGCCGGTCCGCCGGCGCGACGGCCCGTCGCCCCCGCGGACCCGATGAGCGACGAAGACGACGGTCCGACG
The DNA here is from genome assembly GCA_019637105.1 of Labilithrix sp. Lineage (GTDB taxonomy): Bacteria > Myxococcota_A > Polyangia > Polyangiales > Polyangiaceae > Labilithrix. Next base: position 19,814 of record JAHBWF010000069.1, on the reverse strand, counting down.
CGCGACGGCCGGCCTCCCTACGAGGGCAGGTTCGCGACCGTGATGGATCGGATCCAGGTCGGGCGCCTCGACGAGGCGCTCGCGACCGCGCGCGCCTGGCGCGCCGAGGCGCCGGGCGACGTCCTCGCGCTCGTCGCGCTCGGCGAGGCGGCCGAGGCGAAGGCGATGAGCGAGCTCGCCGCGCGCGCCTACGGCTCGATCCTCGATCTCTTCTCGAACCGCGCCGACCTGCGGCGCTTCGCGGGAGAGCGCCTCGAGCGCCTCTCGAACGAGGACGCGGCGGCGCTCGACCTCGCGATCGACTCGTTCGAGAAGGCCGCCGCCGATCGGCCCGACCATCCGTCGAGCCACCGCCTGCTCACGTTCGCGCTCGTCCGGAAGAAGGCCTACGCGCGCGCCTTCGACGCGGCCCTCGCGGCGATCCGCCGGGGCTACGAGGTCGACCGCTTCGCCGGCGTCGATCGGATCCTCCGCGAGGACATCGGGCTCGTCGCCGCCGCCTGGGCGCGGGCGGAGCCGTCGCGGCGCGACGAGATCCTGCGGCGCGTGCGCGAGGCTGGCGGACACGTCGAGGACCAGCCGTCGCTCCGCTTCGTCTTGAGCTGGGAGACCGACGCCAACGACGTCGACTTCCACATCCGCGACGCGCGCGGCGGGCACGCGTACTTCGGCCGGCCCCACCTCCGGAGCGGCGGCGATCTCTACGCGGACGTCACCACGGGCTACGGGCCGGAGTGCTTCACGATCCGCGCGCCGGCGGCCAAGCGCGCCGCGCCCTACCGGCTCGAGGCGCACTACTACTCGCGCGGCCCGATGGGCTACGGGATGGGGAAGCTCGAGGTGATCGAGCACGACGGCAAAGGCAACCTCACGTTCGACGAGCGTCCGTTCGTCGTCATGGTCGATCAGGCGTTCGTCGATCTCGGCGTCGTCCGCTGATCGGGCAGGACCGCGGCCTCGGCGCGGGCCGGTCCCGGCCGATCAGGGCGACGACGGCGCGAGCCACTCGAGCAGCGCGACGAGCGCCGCGAGGGCCGCGAGGAGGCCGACGAGCCACAGGCCGATGCCCCGCCAGGCGCCGCCGAGCGACCGGCCCTTCTTGCGATCGCAGTCGAGGCAGATCGCCCAGGTCCTCGCCCCGCCCTCCGTGAGCGTGCAGCAGTCGCCGCAGACCGAGCGGTGGCACGACGCGCACGGGCCGGCGGCCTCGGCGCCGCAGAACGCGCAGCGCTCGGGCCCGTCGTCGCCGACCGTTTGCAGCGCGCCGCTCACCGCTCCCATCGTAAGAGGAGCGAACGGGCTTGTTGCTCCCTTTCACACGTCCAGGATCCTCGCGTCACACCTCATCCGTCGCCGGTCGCGCGCGCGCCGGCGCGATCCGCTCGAGGGCCGCGAAATGACGAGCGCCGGCGTGCCTCGTCGCGGGTTGGCAGACCGCTTGCTCCGGGCACGGCGACGGCCTCGGCCTCGCCGCGCGAGGCGCGCGACGTTCTTCCTTCCTTTCCTTCCTCGGAGGGTCCCATGTGGATCTCACGGCGACGTGCGTTCTTGCTCCTGCCGGGCGTCCTGCTCGCGTGCAGCGTCAATACGGGCTCGAGCACAAACACCACCAACGGCGGCTGCGGCGGCCCCGGCGGCGGCCCGTGGGGGAGCAGCGTCAGGGGCGCGCCGCGCGACGACGGCGAGCGCGGCAAGGCCCCAGGCGATCCGGCCCCCACCGGTCAGATGTGGAAGCCCGTCGAGACGGAGACCTGCGGCCGCGCGGGCGTCTCGTGGATCCTCGTCGACGAGGTCTGCGGCGACGGCGAGGGGAACGACGATCCGGACTCGCTCCACGCGCCGATGTTCCGCGACGGGGCGGTCGTCGGCGACCACCTCTTCGCCGTCGACGCGACGCACCTCTGGACGTTCGATCTCTCGAAGCCGACCGATTCGTCGCGCGCGGCGCTCCTGACGGGCCTCGGGACTCCGCTCGCCGTCGACCGGCGCGGCAGCGAGCTCGTGCTCGCCGCCGGCGCCAGCGGCCTCGTCATGGTCGACGCGACGAACGCGGCGGCCCCGAAGCGCGCGCGCTCGACCGCGCTCGCCGGGAGCGCGTACGACGTCGAGGTGCGCGGCGACACGGCGTACGTCGCGATGGGCCGCGCCGGGCTGGCCGAGGTCGATCTCGCGCCCGCGTCTCCGGCGGTCCGGCGCTCGTGGTCGCTGCCCGGGTTCAGCGCGGGCGTCGCGACGCGCGGCGGCTACGCCTACGTCGCGGCGTGCAGCACGTTCCGCGTGGTCGAGCTGTCGACCGGGAAGGTCGTCGCCGAGGCGTGGGTGCCGGCGCCGATCGTGAAGGATCGCCTCGTCGCGCCGGCGAAGAAGGTCACGCTCGTCGGCGACGTCGCGTTCGTCGCCGCGGGGCGCTACGGCGCGGTGGCGATCGACGTGACGAAGCCCCTCGAGCCGTCGGTGCTCGGCAACTGCACGCTCGTCGACACGCCGTCGTTCTACGCGAGCGGCGTCCGCGCGAACGACGGCAAGCTCTTCGTCGCCGGCGGGGAGTGGGGCGTCCTGCCCGTCGACGCCTCGAGCCCCGAGGCCTCGTGCTCGACGCTGATGGCGCTGGCGCCGCCGGAGGACGACCCGGACGTCTCGTGCTCGCCTCTGCCGCCGTGGGAGGTCGTCCCGTGGGAGAAGATCTGGGCGCCGCCGCCGCCGGGCAAGGACCCGATCCAGACGCTGCCGGTGGGCGACCGCGTCTACGCGTTCGGCGACGCGCGGCGGATCGGAGTGCGCGCGGTCGACGTGCGGAGCGCGCTCGATCCGTCGCTGCCCATCGTCCAGCGCTTCGACGAGCCGCGCACGCTCCTCGGCGTCGCGGCGGGCGCGGACCGCGTCGTCGCGGCGGGCCCGCGCGGGGGCGTCTTCGTCGTCGCGCCGAGCGGCGCGCTCACCCGCGCGGCGACGCCGGGAGACGCGACGCTCCAGGCGAGCACCGCGGTGACGCTCCTCGGCGACGGGCGCTGGGCCGCGCTCGGCGACGCGGGCCTCACGGTCGAGGGCTCGGCCGCGCCGATCGTCGTCCCGGCGGCGAGCGCGATCGCGCCGGTCTCCGCCTCGAAGATCGCCGTCGCGTCGCCGACGCTGGGCGTCCAGGTGATCGACGTCGACACCGGGGCCCGCGCGGGGCACGCGCTGGCCCACGCGGCGCACCTGCCGCTCAGCGTCGCCGCGGACGCCGCGGCCGTCTACTACGCCGCGCCCGAGTGGCCCGCCGCGGCGCGCGTCGCGGGAGGAGCGAGCGTCGATCTGCCGGCGCACGCCGTCTTCGACGCCGAGGACGCCCTGGACGCGTCGCTCTGGCGGATGCGCCTGCCGCGGCGCCACCTCCTCACGAGCCCGCGCGGGCTCGTCGAGGTGGCGGGCCTCGGCCCCGCGGTCGGCCTCGTGCTCCACGCCCCCGGCGGCGCGAAGAGGACGGGGCTCCCGCCGCTGACCTACGCCGGCGCCGCCACGGACGGCGATCACGTGTACGTCGTCGGCATCGATCGCAGCCTCTACAAGAGCTACCTCGTCAGCGTCGACGTCACGGGCGCCGAGCCCGAGGTGCTCGCGGTCGAGGCGTTCACCGGCGCCGCGTCGGGCGTCGCCGTGTCCGGCGGACGCGTCTTCGTCGCCGACGCCGACGGAGCGCTCCGCGCGTACGCCGTCGGCGCGAGCGGGGCCGCCGTGCTCACGTCGACGACGGAGGTGGCGCGGTGAGCCGTGCGCGGCTCGGCGCGGCGCTGGCGCTGGGAGGCCTCCTCGCGGCCGGCTGCTTCTCGGCCGACGACGGCCCGTCGGCGGAGCGGCCCGCGCCGCCGGTCCCGCCGCGGCTGGAGCCGCTGACCGTCCCCGACTGGCCGCCGCTCGGTCCGCGCGCGCGCGTCGACGCGCGCTGCTCGGACGACGTCGGGGTCCGGCGCATCGCCGCGCACTTCGGGTACTCGGCGGTCGTCGTCGGGCAGGGCACGGAGCTGGCGGCGTCGTTCACCGGCGCAGAGCTCGGCGAAGGTCAGGGTCTGCTCCGCGTCGTCTGCTGCGACGTGAGCGAGGCCTGCGCGGAGCGTCGGATCACGGGCCTGCTCGTCGACCTGACGCCGCCGGAGATCGAGGCCGAGCGCCTCGTCGCGAGCCCGCTCGGCGACGGGTTCGAAGGCGACGTCGCCGTCTGGGTGCGCGACGCGTGGGTCCTCGGCTCGGTCGAGCTCTCGTTCGCCGGCACGACGCTGCGCCACGAGCTGCCCAAGGTGTATCCGAGCACCCTCGGCACCGACTGGGACGTCTCGCGCGTGACGTTCCCCGCGAAGGAGCTCCCGCGCGGATCGGGCAAGGCCGTGGTGACCGCGCGCGACGCCGCGGGCAACGCGACGACCCGGGAGCTCGACCTGCGCATCGACGGCGCGCCGCCGGTGGTGGCGATCGTCTCGCCGGCGCCCGACGCCGTGGTGAGCGGCTCGAGCTTCGTGGTGAAGCTCACGGCGTCGGACGCCGACAACCCGACGCCGCCTCGGATCAACCTCTGGATCGGCGGCGCCCGCGTCGCGGAGCTCGAGGGGCCGCGCGCCGAGATCGCCGTGGACACGGCGACGCTGTCGCCGGGGCCGACGGAGGTGCGGGCCGTCGCGCGCGACGACGCGGGCAACGAGAGCGTCGCGGCCCGCGTCGTCGTGAACGTCGAGTAAAGCGGCGCGCCCGCAGCCGGGAATCCGCGCGGGGCGTCCGCTGTTGAGGCCACGTGGAGCCTTCGCCCGAGCCCGCCGCCCCCGAGGTCACCCCGAAGCCGCGGCGCGCGGCGACCGAGGCGGGCGCGATCGCCGCGCGCGTCGCCTGGCCCGCCGCATTCGTGGCGATCGCCGCGATGGGCTTCGCGTGGCTCCGCGAGCCGAGGCCGGCGCCGCCGGCGTCGGAGGTGCGCGTCGAGCACGCGGGCGCGACCGTGGTCCGCGAGCTCCGCTCCCTCTCCCGCCTCGAGACGAGCGCGATCCACGTCGAGAAGGTCATCGAGCTCAAGGACCACCAGCGGCGCTTGCACGGCCTGGTCGACGCGGACGACGCGCTCCTCTTCGTCGCCGCCGGAGAGGTCGTGCTCGGCGTCGACCTCTCGAAGCTCGGCGACGGCGACGTGAGGTCGGACCCGGAGACCGGCGTGGCGTACGTCGAGCTCCCGGCCCCCGAGGTCCTGTCGACGCGCTTCGACGAGACGCGGTCGTACGTGCACTCGCGCCGGACCGACGTGCTCGCGCGGCGAAACGAGGGCCTCGAAGGCGCCGCGCGCCGCGAGGCGCTCGCCGCGTTCGCGGCCGCCGGGCGCGATCCGCGCGCGCTCGAGGCGGCCAAGGCGACCGCCGAGCGACAGCTCCGCTCGCTCGCCAAGGCCTGGGGCGCGAAGGACCTCGTCGTGACGTGGCGGGGCCCGCGGGGCGAGATCCCGATCGACGCTCGCGTGGGCCCGTAGGCGGCCTGGCGCCTCGGGCAGCGGCCGCGATCGCAGAGGGCTCTCCGCGATACTGCTCGCCTCGCGCCGCACCTCCGACCGACCGCGCGGCGGGTGATTTTCGTGGCGGCGGTTTCCCTTTCCCGAGCTATAAGGTCCGCCCCGTCGGCCCCTATCGACACGTCATCCGGTCGGTTTCGGGTGGCGTCCAGGTAGGGCGGGGGAAGATTGAAACCGTCGCGCTCGCGGCGGCATCGACAAGGGATGGCCAGCGCCGTGACTGCGGAGACCCTCAACGACAAGCCCATCACGTCGTACGACGAGCTCCTCTCGCTCTTCCACGCCGCGGTGAAGCCCGCGAGCGAGTTCCGCGTCGGCGCGGAGATGGAGAAGTTCGGCGTCTACGAGGACGGGTCCCCCGTGCCGTACGAGGGGGACACTGGCGTGCGCGCGCTCCTCGCCGAGCTCGCGACCAAGGGGTGGACCGCCGAGGCCGAGACCGAGGGCGGTCCGCTCATCGCGCTCCTCCGCGACGGCGCGAGCATCACGCTCGAGCCGGGCAGTCAGCTCGAGCTCTCGGGCGCGCCGCTCTTGCACGCCCACCAGATCTGCGCGGAGTTCCGCGGACACCTCGCCGAGATCGCCCCGTTCTCCGAGGCGAGGAAGATCCACTGGCTCGGGCTCGGCTTCCACCCGTTCGCCGCGCGCGACGCCTACACGATGGTGCCGAAGCAACGGTACGCGATCATGCGCGAGTACCTGCCGACGCGCGGGAGCATGGCCCTCGACATGATGCTCCGCACCGCGACGGTGCAGGCCAACTACGACTACCTCTCCGAAGCCGACGCGATGACGAAGATGCGCGTCGCGCTCAAGCTCGCGCCGCTCACGACGGCGATGTTCGCCAACTCGCCGTTTTACGAGGGGCAGCCGTTCGGCGGGAAGAGCTACCGCGCGAAGGTGTGGCTCGACACCGACCCCGATCGGTCCGGCCTCGTCCCGTCGCTGTGGAAGAGGAACGCCGGCTTCGTCGACTACGTCGAGTGGGCGCTCGACATCCCGATGTTCATGTTCAAGCGCAACGGCGACAAGGTCGTGAACACCGGCCAGACGTTCCGGAGCTTCTGGAAGAGCGGCTACTCCGGCTACAAGCCGACGATGACCGACTGGCAGACGCACCTCAACACGCTCTTCCCCGAGGTGCGCCTCAAGAAGACGATCGAGGTGCGCGGCGCCGACGCGCAGGGCTCCAAGCTGGCCTGCACGCTCCCGGCGCTCTGGACCGGGATCCTCTACGACGAGAAGGCGCTCGCCGAGGCCGACGCGATGACCGCGGACTGGACCTACGACGAGGTGAGCGCGTCGCGCAAGGAGGTCTGGCAGAAGGGCCTGGGCGCGAAGTTCCGCGCCGGCACGCTCCAGCCGTTCGCCGAGAAGCTGATCGAGATCGCCGAGGGCGGCCTCGAGCGCCGCGCGTTCCTCTCGCCGTCGGGCAAGGACGAGCGGGCGCACCTCGCGCGGCTGAAGGAGCTCGTCGCCGACGGCAAGTCGCCGGCGGACGTCCTGCTCGACGGGATCGAGCACGTGCCGAACCTGCGCGCGGAGCTCATCCGCCGCTGCGACCTCGGCAACGGCGGATGACGCGCCGTCAGCGCGGGTAGCCGGGCTCCCTCAAGCGCTCGCGCGTCGTCACGACGAAGCTCACGCCGGGCAGGCTCGCGAGCGCCGCGGACCCCGGCGTCTCCGGGAGCTCCCGCGCGAGCTCGTCGATCGCGTCGGGGCCGAGGCGGAGCAGGCACGTCGGTCCGTCGTCGTCGCTGACGATCTCCGACGGCCCCTCCTCGGGCTTGAGCGCGAGGTTGACCTGCGAGCGGAGCGCGAGGCTCCCGTCGGGCCGGACGTTCTTCCTGCGATCGCCGAAGAGCATCATCGCCTTGCCGTGGCGCAGCCGCGACCTCATCGCCGCGCGCACGGCCGCCGCGGCGTCGACGTCGAGGTGGACGCGGAGCTCGTCGCCTTCGAAGAGCCAGAGCAGCGCGACGCCGTAGAGCACCCCGGTCGACGAGCCGTCGCGCTCGCGGCCCTCGTCGACCGCGGCCGCGAAGCCGGGGTCGGCGAGGAGGCTCGCGCGGCCCCTGTCGAGCAAGAGGAGCGGGTCGCGCTCGCGGACGAGATCGACGAGGCCGCGCGCGTCCCAGGCGTGCAGCGCCGCGTACTCGTCGCGCGTGAGGCCGACCATCTGGAGGAAGTAGAAGGCGCCGTTCTGCGAGCGCGTCGGCTCGAGCCTCACGTCTTCGACGAAGACGATCGCGGCGACGTCGTCGCCCTGCGCCGCCGGCTGGATCTCCATGTGGTGGTAGGGATCGAGGAAGGAGACGCGCGCCGCCAGGTCGTCGGCGACCCGCTGCATCCAGTCCATGATCCACCCGAGGTCGGGGGCCTCGCTCGAGCGGGCCGGGAGGCGGCAGGTGAGCTCGAAGCCCCAGCCGGAGATCTCCGGATCCTCCTCGAGCTTGTCCCCGAGCTCCGTGAAGCCGCGGCTCACGACGAGCCAGTGCGGCGTCGGCTCTTCGACGCGCGCCGCGAGGCACCCGGCGATCGCGTCCTTGCCCGCCGGCCGCGCGGCGAAGCGCGCCGGCGCCGCGCCCGGGTGCGCGCGGCGGAGCGCCCGCTCGATCGCGGTCTCACCGTCCGCGTCGAACATGGGCCTCGGCGATGAAGGCCCGCACCGCGTCGAGGTCCTTCACGCCGGGCGCGCGCTCGACGCCGCTGGCGACGTCGACGCACCACGGCGCGACCTCTTCGACGGCGCGCGCGACGTTGTCCGGACGCAGGCCGCCGGCGAGCGTGAGCTTGCGCTCGCGGGCGAGCTCCTTCACGAGCGCCCAGTCGAAGGTCGCTCCGGTCCCCCCGAGCGCGCCGGCGACCTTGGCGTCGGCGAGCAGGTAGTCGCCGCCGAAGGTCCGCGCGAGCGCGACGTCGGCGGCCGTCGAGACGCGCACCGCCTTGTAGGCGTGGGGCAGGAGCGGCGCCAGCGCCTCAGGCGGCTCGCTCCCGTGGAGCTGGAGGCAGCCGAGCGCGGCGTCGCGGACCAGGGCGCGCATCGCGGCGAGATCGAGGTCCGCGACGACGCCGACGACCAGCACCTCCGTCGCGCGGAGGGCGTCCGCGATCTCTCTCGCGCGCGCGACGGTGACCGCGCGCGGGGAGCTCGGGACGAAGTTCACGCCGATCGCGCTCGCGCCCAGCTCGGCGCACGCCAGCGCGTCGGCGACGGTCGTCACGCCACAAATCTTGACGTGCACCATGCGGCGCTCACGTCGCGGGCGCGGTCGGCATCGACGAGCTCGGCGGCGAGGGCTCGATGCCGAGCAGCTCGCGCACCTTCGCGATCACCTGCGGCGCCTGGATGGGCTTGGTGATGTACGCGTTCGCGCCGAGCGAGAGGGCGCGCTGCCGGTCCTCCTCGGCGCTCTCCGTCGTGATGATCACGATCGGGACGTCCTTGTGCACGGGATCGGTGCGGACGCGCTTCACGAGCTTGAGGCCATCCATGATGGGCATGTTGATGTCCGTCAGGATGATGTCGAACTTCCCGGCCGCGAGCTTCTTCAGCCCGTCGACGCCGTCGTCGGCTTCCGTCACCTTGATCTGCTTCACGCGCGAGAGCGCGAAGACCAAGAGCTGTCGCATCATCGGCGAGTCTTCGACGACGAGGCACTGGTACTCGGGCAGCGGGGAGGTCGAGGCCACGTGGATTCCACGTTACCCAAACGGCGCGCCGGCGGCGAGCCCTCTCGAAGCCCAGCCGCCGCCGTCCGGGTCAGGCTCGCTCGAGCCAGGCGCGGAGCTCGGAGCCGAGGACGCGGGGGGCGCTCCGGAGGGCGGCGACGTTCGCGCTGCCGGTGAGGAGCATCACCGCGCGGAGCTCGCTCTCGACGCCTTCGAGGAAGCGCGCTGCGCCGGCTCTCCCCCCCGAGACGAGCGCCTTGAGGGCGGGCCGCGCGATCCCCGCGGCGTGCGCGCCGAGCGCGATCGCCCGCGCCACGTCGAGCCCGGTGGCGACGCCGCCGGTCGCGATGACGGTGTCGAGGCCGAGCGGCGCGAGGGCGCCGACCGAGGCCGCGGTCGGGACGCCCCAGTCCCAGAGCGCCTCACCGAGCGCGCGCGCGCTCGCGTCGCTCGCGGCCTCCGCGCGCTTGGTCTCGACGGCGACCCACGAGGTGCCGCCGGCGCCCGAGACGTCGACGTGGCGGACGCCGACGCCGAGGAGCCGGCGCGCGACGTGGCTCGAGAGGCCGCAGCCCGTCTCCTTGACGACGACGGGGAAGGGCAGCTCGCTCACGAGGCGCTGGATGGTCTCGAGCCCGCCGCGGAAGTCGCGATCGCCGCCCGGCTGGACGAGCTCCATCGCGGGGTTCAGGTGGACGCAGAGCGCGTCGGCGCCGACGCCGCGGACGAGCGCGAGGACGTCGTCGGTCTTCATCGCGCGCGCCTGCACGACGCCGATGTTGCCGAGGACGAGCGTGGTCGGCGCGCCGTCGCGGACGGCGTACGTCGGGACCGACTCGGCGCGCACGTGCATCGCCCGCTGGCTCCCGAGGCCGAAGCCGTAGCCGCGCTCCTCGGCGATCGACGACAGCTCGCGGTTCACGCGCGCGGCCTCCTCCGTCCCGCCGGTCATCGCGGCGATGACGATCGGCGCGCGCAGCGTCTTGCCGAGCAGCGGCGTCGACAGGTCGAGCGCGTCGGCGTCGAGATCCGGCAGGGCGTCGTGGACGAAGCGGACCTGCTCGAGCAGCGTCGTCTTGTCCCGGAACGCGACCGCGTCGGTCGAGCAGAGGGCGAGGTGGTCGGCCTTGCGCTGTCCGATCGTCGTCATCGGCGGTACTCCGCGTTGCCAGGCGCGAGCGACGGCTCGGCCCGAGCTTCTACGATGCCGCGAGCCGCCGCGCCGTCCCGGGGAGGACGGCGGGCCGAACGGGGCGCCACAATCTTCAAAGAAAACTGAAACATACTGAATTTGATGGCGTTTTATTCGAGCACGACGATTGACGCGCGTCCAGCGCACCCCTAAGACTTGCCGCGTCATGAGACGCTCGACGTCGCACCCTCGTCGCCGGCGGCCCGGAGCCGCTCGCGGCGCGGCCTCGACCGTTCGACGGGCGGACAGTGGCACATGCCCTCCCACGAGTCCATGGATGCAAGCGCGATGACCGCACCGACCGATCCCGCCGCTCCTCCGCGCCCCGCCGCGGACGATTTCGGCGCGCTGCTCGCGGCGGCGCGGGCGCGCGTCGACGAGCGCCTCGGGCAGTGGCTCCGGCCGCGCGTCGCGGCGGCGGCCGAGATCAGCGAGGAGGTCGGCACCGTCGCCGCTGCGGTGTACGGGCTCGCCCTCCGCGGAGGAAAGCGCATGCGCGCCGCGCTCGTCGCGGCGGCCTTCGAGGCCTGGTCGAGCGAAGGCGCGCGCGGCGCGCGGGCGCCGGCGGGCGCGCCGGCCTGGTCGGCGTGCGAGCCCGCGATGATGGCGATCGAGCTCCTCCAGACGTACCTGCTCATCCACGACGACTGGATGGACGACGACGACGTACGGCGCGGCGGTCCGGCCGTGCACGTCCTGCTCCGCGAGAAGCTCGGCGCCCTCGCGCTCGGCGACGCCGCGGCGATCCTCGCGGGCGATCTCGCCTCCGGCTACGCGCAGGAGGCGCTGCTCGAGACGGACCTGCCGACCGAGCGCGTCCTCCGCGCCGCGCGCGCCTTCGCGCGCATCCAGGTCGAGGTCGTCACCGGTCAGCTCGCCGAGATGTGCGCCGCCGGACGGCCGGCGGGCGACGCGGGGCTGCCGAGCGTCGAGACCGTCCACGCGCTCAAGACCGCGAGCTACACCGTGACCGGGCCGCTCCTCCTCGGCGCGGCCCTCGCGGGCGCGGACGACGCGCGCGCCGCGGAGCTCTTGCGCTTCGGCCGCCCGCTCGGGATCGCGTTCCAGCTCCGGGACGATCTCCTCGGCGTCTTCGGGGATCCCTCCGCCACCGGCAAGCCCGTCTGGAACGATATCCGTCAGGGGAAGCGCACCGCGCTCGTCACGGAGCTCCGCGGCGACGCGCGGGCCGAGGCGCTGCTCGCGCGCGTGTTCGGGCGGGCCGACGCGGCCGAGGCCGATCTCGAGGCCGTCGTCCGCGCGATGGAGGAGAGCGGCGCGCGCGGTCGCGTCGAGGCGCGCGTCCGCGAGCTGTCCGCCGAGGCGCGGCGCGCGCTCGACGTGATGGCGCCGACGATGTCCGAGCAGGGGCGCCGCTGGCTCATGGGCGCCGTCGCCGCGCTCGGAGAGCGCTCCACATGACGACGGAAGGCGCCGCGCACGGCAAGGTCATCCTGTTCGGCGAGCACGCGGTCGTCTACGGCGTGCCGGCCATCGCCGTCGGCATCGAGCGCGGCGCGCGCGCGCGCGCCGAGGGGATCGCGGGCGGGCCGAGCACGCTCCGCGTCCGCGACTGGAACCTGAGCGTCCGCGAGGACGACGCCGAGACGCCGCTCGCGCGCGCGTTCGGCGATCTGCTCCGCGTCACGCGCGAGGCCGGCGTGCCCGTCCCCGCGCTCGCGGTCGAGGCGGAGGCGGATCTGCCCCCCGGCGGGGGGCTCGGCTGCTCGGCGGCGCTCGGCGTGGCCGTCGCGCGCGCGCTCGACCCCGCCGCGCCCGCCGAGGCCATCGCCGAGCGCGCGGGCGCGTGGGAGGCGGTCTTCCACGGGAACGCGTCGGGCGTCGACGCGGCCGTGTCCGCGCTCGGCGGTTGCGTCCTCTTCGAGCGCGGCCCGACGGCGGCGGACCGCTCGACGATCACCCGCGTCCGCGCGCCGGGCGTGATGCACCTCTGCATCGGCAACAGCGGCGAAGCGTCGAGCACGCGGTCGATGGTCGAGGCGGTGGCCCGCCTCCGCGCCCGGCGCCCGGACACGACGCAGCGGGCGTTCGACGCGATCCACACGCTGGTGAAGAACGCGCGCCTGGCGATCGAGGCCGTCGACCGCAACGCCATCGGGCAGCTGCTCGATCTGAACCAGATGCTCCTGTCGGGGCTCTTCGTCTCGACGCCCGAGATCGAGCAGATGTGCAGCGCCGCGCGCGCGGCCGGCGCGCTCGGCGCCAAGCTCACCGGCGCGGGCGGCGGCGGGTGCGTGGTCGCGCTCGTCGATCACGCCGACGCCGGGGCGAAGGTCCTCGCCGCGTGGAAGAGCGACGGCTTCGACGGCTTCCAGACGACGTTCGGCGCGCCGGAGACCGCGCGTCGCGCCGTCACGTTCGTCGAGGGCGCCCCGTGAAGCGCACCGCCGTCGCGCTGGCGCACCCGAACATCGCGCTCTCCAAGTACTGGGGCAAGCGCGCGGGCGGCGGCAACGTTCCGGCCGTGCCGAGCCTCTCGGTCACGCTCGCGGGGCTCGCGACGACGACGAGCGTCACGTTCGACGACGCGCTGGCGGCCGACACGCTCCGGTTGAACGGCGCGCCCGCGGCCGAGGGCGCGCTCGCGCGCGCGACCGAGCTGCTCGACCGCGTGCGCGAGGCCGCGGGGCTCCGGGCGCGCGCGCACGTCGTCTCCACCAACGATTTCCCCACGGCGAGCGGCCTCGCCTCGAGCGCCTCGGGCTTCGCGGCGCTCGCGGTCGCCGCCGCGCGCGCCGCGGGCCTCGATCTCCCCGCCGAGCGCGTCGCCGACCTCGCGCGCCAAAGCTCGGCCAGCGCCGCGCGGAGCGTCTTCGGCGGCTTCGTCGAGCTCGACGGCGAGGTCGCGCGCCCGGTCGCGCCGCCGGGCCGGATCCCGCTCGAGGTCCTCGTCTGCGTCACCACCGAGGCGCCGAAGGCGGTCTCGTCGCGCGACGGCATGGCCGTGACGGCCGCGGAGAGCCCGTACTACGCCGGCTGGCTCGAGACCGCGCCGCGCCTCCACGCCGAGCTCCGCGCCGCGTTGCTCGCCGGCGATCTCGAGGCGACCTGCGCCCTCGCCGAGCGGAGCGCGCTGGCGATGCACGCCTCGGCGTTCGCGGCCGGCGTCGTCTACGTCTCGGGCGCGACGCTCGACGCGCTCGCGGCGGTGCGGTCGCTCCGGAGCGAGGGCGTGAGCGCCTACGCGACGATGGACGCCGGGCCGCACCTCAAGTGCCTCGTCCACGCGCGCGACGCCGCGCGCGCGACCGAGCGGCTCGCGCGGGTCCCGGGCGTGCTCCGCGTCATCCGCGCTGTGGCCGGGGAGGGCGCGCGCGTCGTCGACGCCGCCGCCGGAGCGCGCTCGGACGACCCCGCCGCGGAGGAGCCGCCGCGATGAGGACCTTCGCGCCCGGCAAGCTGGTCCTCACGGGCGCGTACGCCGTGCTCGAGGGCGCGCCGGCGATCGTCGTCGCCGTCGACCGCGGCGCCTTCGCGGACACCGCGCGCGCCGCGGCGACCCCGACGCCGGAGGTCGCCGCCGCCCTCGGCGAGGGCGCGGCCCCGCACGTCGACGCGTCGTCGATGTTCGCGGGCGCGCGCAAGCTCGGGCTCGGCGCGAGCGCGGCGATCCTCGTCGCGTCGCTCGCGGCCCGCGAGGCCGACGCGGGCGCGGACCTCGCCGATCCGGCGGTGCGCGCGCGCCTGTTCGACGTCGCGAAGGGCGCCCACGCGAGGGCGCAGGGCGGCGGCAGCGGCGTCGACGTCGCCGCGAGCGTCCACGGCGGCGCGCTCCGCTACGTGATGGGCCGGGCGCCGGAGCGCGTCGCGATCCCGGAGGGCCTCCGCGTGCGCGTCTTCGCGTGCGGCGCGAGCGCGCGGACGAGCGAGCTCCGCGCGGAGGTCGACCGGCTCGCGCGCACGAGCCCCGCCGCGCACCGAGCGCGCATGGACGAGCTCGCGGCCGTCGCGGCCGACTCCGCGCGCGCGATCGACGCCGGGGACGCGCCGGCGTTCGTCCTCGGGCTCCGGCGGACGGCCCGCGCGCTCGCGCGCCTCGGCGACGCCGCGAACGTCGGCATCGTCCCCGCGGGCTTCGACGCGCTCGAGGCGCTCGCCGCGCGCGAGGACGCTTCGATGTCCGTCTCCGGCGCGGGCGGCGGCGACGTCGCCGTCTACGTCGGCCCCGCGGAGCCTTCACCGAGCTTCCTCGAGCGCGCGCGCGCGCTCGGCCTCTTCTCGCTCGATCTATCGCTGGACACCAAAGGAGTCAGGATCGCCTTCGCCGCGCCGGCCTTCGCCGCCGCGTCGCCCAGCGCGTCCTGAGCAAACATGACGACGAAGCGCACCTCTCAGCTCCCCGGCTTCTACAAGGTCACCGTCGACGAGCGTCGCAACCTGATCAGCGAGGCCACCGGCGTCTCGGCCGAGACGATGGCCTCCGCGCTCGACGGCGGCGGTCTCAGCGCCGACACCGCGGACAAGTTCGTCGAGAACGTCCTCGGCACGTACGGGCTCCCGTACGGCGTCACGCTCAACGTGCGGGTCAACGGCCAGGACCACGTGGTCCCGATGGTCGTCGAGGAGCCGAGCGTCGTCGCGGCGGCGTCGAACGCGGCGAAGATGATCCGCTCCGGCGGCGGCTTCCAGGTCGAGGTCGACGCGCCGGTGATGATCAGCCAGGTGCAGATCGTCGGCGTCGGCGACCGCGCCGCGGCCACCCGCGCGATCCTCGACGCGGAGCGCGAGATCCTCGCCCTCGCGGACGCGGCGGTGCCCGGCCTCGTCGCCCGCGGCGGCGGCGCTCGAGGGCTCGAGGTGCGCGAGCTCGGCGCGCCGGAGGACGCGATGATCGTCGCGCACGTCCTCGTCGATTGCCGCGACGCGATGGGCGCGAACCTGATCAACACCGTGGCGGAGGCCGTCGCCGACCGCCTCGCGGCCCTCGCCGAGGGCAGCGTCGGCCTGCGCATCCTGTCCAACCTCTGCGACAAGCGCTGCGTGCGCGTGCGCTGCCGCGTCCCCGCCGACAAGCTCGCCACGGAGCAGATGGACGGGCAGGCGGTGATCGACGGGATCGTCAACGCCTCGCGCTTCGCCGAGCTCGATCCCTACCGGGCGGCCACGCACAACAAGGGCATCATGAACGGCATCGACGCCGTCGTGATCGCCACCGGCAACGACTGGCGCGCCGTCGAGGCGGGCGCGCACGCGTTCGCGGCGCGGAGCGGGACGTACCGGCCGCTGTCGATCTGGCGCCGCGACGGCGACGCGCTCACCGGCTTCCTCGAGCTGCCGCTCGCGCTCGGGACGGTGGGCGGCACGCTCCGCGTCCACCCGAGCGCGCGCCTGTCGCTCGACGTGATGGGCGTCACCGACGCGGCCGACCTCGCCGCCGTGGCGGCCTCCGTCGGCCTCGCCTCGAACCTCGCCGCGGTCCGCGCGCTCGCGACCGACGGCATCCAGCGCGGGCACATGGCGCTCCACGCCCGCTCGGTCGCGCTCGCCGCCGGGGCCGTCGGCTCCGAGGTCGAGCGCATCGCGGCGCTGATCGTCGAAGCGCGGGACATCACGCTCGAGGCCGCGCGCCGAGCGCTG
This sequence comes from Labilithrix sp., assembly GCA_019637105.1. GTDB lineage: Bacteria > Myxococcota_A > Polyangia > Polyangiales > Polyangiaceae > Labilithrix. The sequence goes on along the minus strand of JAHBWF010000069.1, from coordinate 3,831 downwards.
GCGATCGCCCGCAAGGACCGCCGGTCGTCGGCGCCCGCCCCGGGCCCCGGCGTCGACGGCGAGAGCACGGCGACGGCGGAGTAGCGCCCGCGTCGGCGGGCGCCACGCCCTCGCGGTCAGCGTGTCACTGCCCGGGCACGGGCGGGGGTAGCTCGTTCGGCAGCTCCGGAGCGCCCGGTATGCCGTTGCCGACGCCGAGCTTGTCCATCTCGCTGATCTCGTGCAGCTCGCCGCTGAAGGGCTGGCTCGGCACGACCTTCTGCACCGGATCCGGTCCCGGCTCCGGCTGCGGATCCTCGACGCCCGCCGCGCAACCCACGACCGTAAGCCCAATCACCGCAGCCATCACCCAACGATTCATGGTCTTCATCCCTCCAGTTCGACGCGGACCGAACGACGCGCGTTGCTTCGAGGTTCGCCGAGCGCGAACGGCCCCGCCAGTTTTCTACGGGAACACGAATCTCATCACGAACACAAGCGTCTCAAGGGGATCCCGCCCAGATCGGTGCGCGGCTATCGCCCGTCCAACGAGGATGTGCTCTCCGACGCTTTCGGCTCGCGCGCGGCGAAGGGGATCCACGCGCTTCGGCCGTCCAAGAACCGGGCCTCGCGCGCGCCCTCCGGCGCGCGCCGGAGAGGCCAACCAATCTCGCGATCTCCGGCGGAGCGGCGCTCCACCGCGGCGCTCCACCGCGCGCGACCGGACGATCGCCGATCCGGCAGCGCGATCCGCCCGTCGCGAGAGACGGCCGCGGGCCGCTCAGCGGACGGCGCTGCCGACGATGGCGACGAGCGTCTGCGCGAGCAGATCGCGCACCTCGTCGGCGCGAGGAGCGGGCCTCGTCGAGCGCGCGTCCTCGGCGGCGACGCAGGCCTCGACCCACGCGATGCTCATCGCCTCCGCCAGGCCGACCCAGCCCTGGAGCGCGATCTGGAGGAGCGGCGACGAGAGCGTGCCCGGCGCGGGGAAGATGTCGGCCATCCCGCTCGTAAGACGGCCGAGGAGCGTGGCCCGCGTCTCGTCGATGACGGCGGCGAGCTCGCGATCGGCGAAGGCGCCGCTCCGCATCAGCGTCGCGAAGGCGCCGCCGTGCGCGCGGACGTACTCGAGGTAGCGGTCGAGCCCGACCTGGAGGCGCTCGAGCGGCGGGACGTCGGTCGGCAGCTCGAGGCGCGCGACGAGCCGTGCGGCGGCCTCCCGGACGCACGCGACGTAGTACGCGCGCTTCGTCGGGAAGTAATGATAGAGGAGGCCCTTCGAGATCCCCGCGGCCTGCGCGATGAGGTCGATCGAGACCTCCTCGTACGTGCGCGTCCCGAACTCCGCGAGGCCGAGCTCGACCAGCTGGGCGCGGCGCTCGTCGACGTCGAGGCGAACGCGAGCGCGTCCCGCCTCGGCCTCGGCCGACCGGGCGGCGCGCCGGGGCGGCGGGGGAGGGCCCTTCGCCGCCGCGCGCCGGCGCGTGGCCGTGGCTCCGCCGTGCTTCTCGAGGGTGCGCATGCCTCGTACGAGCATAGCGAGAATTCCGCGCCGCGGTGTCCATTGACTCGAGTTCAATAGGCGCTACTGTTATTGAACAGGAGTCAGCAAGGAGGCCCGCCGATGAACCCGAGCGAACAGCGCCCCGACGCGCACGACGAAGCACTCCGAGATCGACCGAAGAGGGAGCGAAGAGCGCGGCGCGCAGGCCCCGGCGCCTCGAGCGACGGCGCGCGCTCGCCGATTCGTCCCCGCGCCCCGCGCCTCGGGTTCGACGGCGTCCGCCGCCACTGGTTCGCCGGGAGCCGCGCGGCGACCCAGGTCGCCAACGGCGTGAACCTGCTCTTCCCGGCCGGAGAGCGCTTCTTCATCCGCAGCGTGCGTCACTACCTCGATCGCGTGTCGCCCGAGGTCGCCGCGCAGGTGAGGGGGTTCTTCGGGCAGGAGGGCCGTCACGCGCAGGCGCACGAGCGCCTCTTCGACACGCTCCGTGAGCAAGGCTTCGACGTCGACTCGATCCTCGAGCGCTACGAGCACGTCGCGTACGACTACATCGAGAAGGCGGCGCCGAGGCCGCTCCGCCTCGCGGTGACCGTCGCGCTCGAGCACTTCACGGCCATCCTCGCCGAGGACGCGCTCACCGCCGGCGTGCTGACCCACGCCGATCCGGAGATCCGTCGTCTGCTCGAGTGGCACGCCGTCGAGGAGCTCGAGCACAAGGCCGTCGCGTTCGACGTGCTCCAGGAGGTCGCGCCGAGCTACGCGCTCCGCGTCCTCGGGATGGCGGTCGCGACGATGACGCTCGGCGGCTTCTGGCTCTGGGCGACGCGGGAGCTGCTCGCGCAAGACGGATCGTCGCTCCTCGAGGCGCGGCGCGACCTCGCGGAGCTCCGCGAGCTCGCCGCGCGCGAGGGCGAGAGCCGCGTGATGGAGCCGGTCGCCGGGCGCGTCTTCCTGCGCGGCATCCGCGAGTACCTGCGCCCGGGGTTCCACCCGACCGATCGCGATCACTCGGCGCTCATCGCGGCCACGCTCGCGCGGCTCGAGGAGGAGGGCGTCGTCGTGGGAGACAAGAGCGCGGAGGTCCCGTCGTGACGTTCGCGATCCTCGGCGCGGGCTTCTCGGGGCTCGGCGTGGCGGCGGCCTTCCGCCAGCACGGGATCGACTACGAGCAGTTCGAGGCGGCCGACGCGATCGGCGGCAACTGGCACCACGGCGTCTACGAGACCGTGCACATCATCTCGTCGCGCAAGACGACCGAGTACGGCGACTTCCCGATGCCGAGCACGTGGCCGGATTTCCCGAGCGCCGAGCAGATGCTCGAGTACCTGAACGCCTACGCCGACCACCACGACCTCCGGGGCGCGATCCGCCTCTCGACCGAGGTCGTGCGGGTCGAGCCGGCCGACGTCGAGGCCGGCACGTGGCGCGTCTCGTGGGAGCGCGCGAACGGCGAGCGCGGCGAGCGCGTCTACGACGGCGTCGTCGTGTGCAACGGTCACCACTGGGCGAGCCGGATGCCGGAGTACCCCGGCGCCTTCACCGGCGAGCTCGTCCACTCGAAGAGTTACAAGACCCCGTCGCAGCTCGCCGGAAAGCGCGTGCTCGTCATCGGCGGAGGCAACTCGGCCTGCGACATCGCCGTCGAGGCCGCGCGCTTCGCGCGCTCGGCGCACATCAGCATGCGGCGCGGCTACTGGTTCTTGCCGAAGACCTTCCTCGGCGTCCCGCTCGTCGAGCTCATGCAGCCGTGGATGCCGCCGTTCGCGCAGCGCGCCGTCGCCCGCGCGATGGCGCGCGTCGCCGTCGGGCCCTACGAGCGCTACGGGCTCCAGCACCCCGATCACCGCCCGTTCGACCGTCACCCCACGATCAACTCGGAGCTCCTCTACTACCTCCGGCACGGCGAGATCACGCCGCACCCGGACGTCCAGCGCTGGGACGGCCGGACGATCCGGTTCGTCGACGGTCACGAGGAGGACTTCGATCTCGTGATCGCCGCGACCGGCTACGACGTCCGCTTCCCCTTCCTCGCGGAGGGCGTCGTGACGTGGCGGGACGGCTTCCCGCAGCTCATCGGCGGGCTCGTGCCGCCCGACCACAAGAACATCTACTTCTTCGGCCTCGGCCAGCCGCGCTACGGCGCCGGTCCGCTGATCACCGCGGGCGCCGATCTGCTCTGCGCGGCGATCTCGACGCAGCGTCGCCTCGACGTGCCGCTCGGCGCGGTCCTCGCGCGCCTCGGGTCGAGGCCGCCGCGCACGTGGCTGCAGGACCCGTTCGCGGTCCTGCGGCAGGTCCGGCTCGGCAAGCGCTTGATGCCGCGCCTTCCGGCGATCGCGCCGCTGATC
>JAHBWF010000068.1 GCA_019637105.1 Labilithrix sp. | reverse complement strand
AGGGCGCGCCCGGAGCGTCGTCGTTCCGCGTCGCCGAGTCGACCTACGTGAGCTGGCTCCGCGCCGAGCTCCCGCGGATGACGCTCGACGACCGCGCCAGGGTGGCGCCGCACCTGTTCGTCATCGACTTCCGCAAGGACCACGGCGAAACCGATCGCTTCGCCTCCTATGCGTTCCCGGGGCTCGACGCGATGGCGTTCTCGTTCGACGCGGTCGACGCGTGGATCTCCGCGGGTCACCCGCCGAGCCCGGGCGAGCGGGAGCTCCACCCGCTGTTCGACGCCGTCGTCTGCCCGCCCGTCTCCGTCGCGACGCGCAACGGACAGCCGCGCCTGTCGCACGCCGGCCGCGGCGAAGGCGAGTTCTACCGCTGGGCGCTCGCGAACCGCGCGCGCGAGGACGCCCTGGTGGAGGGGACGATCGCGCGCGGCGACCTCCCGTTCGCCCGCGCGGTCTTCTTCAACGCGCGCCGCGCGCTGCGGGAGGAGCCGCACTACCTCCGCTTCCTCCGGCGGTTCGAGGCGAGGTCCGCGCTCTGGAAGACCGGCGCCGACGTCCATCGCGAGGTCGTCTACCGCCCGAGCGAGGCGCTGCTCGAGGAGTCGCGGCGGCTGTGGCGCGAGGTGCCGGCGGCGAGCGCGCACGTCCTCTTCTGGTTCGCGCGCCACACCGAGGGCTCCTATCACCCCGACGCCGACTGGCCCGACCTCGTCCAGGGGAGGCTCGCGGACGACGACGCGCTCGGCGCGTTCCTCGGCCTCGGCGCGGAGGCCTTCGAGCTCGTTCCCGCCGCCTGGCCCGGCGTGGCGAAGAGCGCGGGGCGGCTTCGCCTCGTCACCTCGCGCGCGAAGGCGCTCCTCGCCGCCGGCCAGGCGCTCCCCAGCGGCCGCAGGGTGCCGGGCACGCTGATCTCGCTCGCGCACGCCCTCTGCAAGGAGCGATCGACCGCCGAGCTCGCCGCGCTCCGCGCCTTCGCCCAGGCCGAGCTCGGGGCGAACCCCGGCGCCGGGCTCTCCGACGTCGTCGAGGCGAGCGACGCGGCGAAGTGCGCGCCCCCTCTGCGCGCCCCGACCAAGCCGAAGGCGAGCGCGCCGAAGAAGACGAGCGCCTCGCCGCTGCACGATCCGTTCGCGACGAAGAGGCCCGTCGTCGATCCGAGCGAGCGCAAATGAGCGCGCGGCTCCGCGGCGCGTTCGCGACCGTCGCGCTCGCGTGCCTCGTCGGCGCGTGCGGCGGCGCGGGCGCGGACGGGCGCGCCGAGGCCGCGCGGACCACCCCTCGAGGCGGGATCCGCGACGTCGTCGTCGTGCTCAAGGGCTCGTCCGAGCCGCTCCCGTTCGATCCGCGCGGCGGGCGCCTCACGATCGTCACGCAGGAGATCGCGCGCCTCCTCGGGCACCCCGTCGTCCTCGAGCTCGACACCGCGCTCTCGCCGGAGCTCGTCGCCTCGCTCGAGGAGACGGTCCTCGCGAGCTTCGAGACGTTCGCGCGCGAGCTCGTGCTCCTCCAGAGAGAGGATCCCGAGATGTTCGCGAAGGCGCGCGCGATCGAGCGGATCGCCTGCGTCTACGACGCGGTGGCGAAGGAGAGCGAAGGCAGGCTCGAGGCGTCCGGCAGGGTCCTCGTCGTGCGCTCTCCGCCCGATCGCTTCCCGCTCCTCGAGCGTTGGGTCGTCTCGCAGGCGGTCTACGACGCGTACGTCGAAGACCTCGAAGCGCGATGGGGCGAGGCCGATCCGGCGCGGCTCGCGCCGCGCGAGCAGGCCCCCTACTTCGCGTACATGACGAAGACGCGCCCGGGAGCCGGCTACCTCTGGATCGCCGCGCGCGCGAAGGGCGGGGGCGGCTCGCGCTGGGACGAGCTCCGCGTCGAGCACGTCGGACGGATCGTGACGCTCGCCGGCGCCGTCGAGCCGAAGGCGCCGCTCGCGCGGAGGGTCCGCCGGTTCCTCCTCGACGTCGCCCCGTTCGTCGGCGGCCTCGGCGCCGATCGCGGCTCGCGCGCGGTCGATCCGGCGGTCGTCCGCCGCGTCGTCGGCGCGTACGAGTCGTGGCTCGCGCGGAGCCTCCCGTCGCTCGACGACGAGGAGCGTCTCGTCCTCGCGCGCGCCGTGCTGGACAAGCGCTCCGGCTCCGAGGTCGTCCTCCCGGGCTTCGATCGATTCGCCTTCGGGATGTCGATCTGGGACGCGTGGGTGAAGGACGGCGCGCGGATCGAGCCCCCTCCCGGACCGCGCGGCGAGCTCCACAAGAGCGTCGTCTGCCCGGTGAAGCGGCGCGGGGAGGCCGAGACCGAGATCCGCTACGGGTGCAGCGCCTTCTTCGCGGCGGCGCTCGGGGACGACGCCCTCCGCGCGCGGCTTGCCGACGCCGTCGGCCAGCGACGGGACACGAGGCTGCTCGAGACCGCGCTCCTGAACCTGGGGTATGCCCAGGGCCCGCAAGCGCTCGCGCTCGTCGAGTCGATGAAGGACGACGCGCTCTTCCGGCACGGCGTGAGCGTCCTCTTCCACGACCTCGCGCGCCGTGACGACGTGAAGAGCGCGCTGGAGAAGGCCGCGCCGCGCTGGTGGCGTGACGCGCCGGGCCGTCGAGGGCTCGCGCTCCTCGTGATGGCGCGCCAGTGGGAGCGCCTCGGCGTCCACTACGGCGACGAGCAGTGGACGCGCTTCGTCGCCGAGTTCGGCGGCCGCGTCCCGCGCGACGTCTTCGCGGCGTACCTCGCCGAGGGCGCGCGCGCCGTGGAGATGGCGCCGCGGCTCTGGCCGGCGCTCACGAAGGGCAGCGAGCGCGACGAGCTCCTGGCGAAGCACCTGCCCGTCCTCCTCGGCCGTGACCGCGACGCCCGCACGTCCCGCGCGCGGCCGGCGCTCGTCCTCCTGAGGACGCGCCTCTGCGAGGAGAAGAACGCCGCCGGGCTGGCGACGTTCCGCGCGACGCTCGAGCGCTGGCGGAGCGAGCACCCGGACGACGCCGCGGCGGTCTCGAACGCCCTCGCCGACTTCACGCTCGCGCGCTGCGCGAAGCCGGCGGGCGACCGCGGTTAGCGGATCCCCGAGGGGCCGCGCGGGAATCGAGCGCGGTCCCCGTCGGCGCGCGTCCGGGGCCGCGCAGGATCCGATTCCTTGCTCCTTGGGGCGAGCTTGTGGAAAACCTGTTCGCTCTCTCGGGCGACCGCTTGTGGAAAACCTGTGGATTATGGGCGACGCACCCGACGTGCCGCGCCAAGGTGCCGCGCGCTGCGTCTTCGAGCGCCGTTCGCAGGCGATTCCCTCGGATTCTCGCGCGCCTCCGAGGTCGTTCCTCGCCCATAAATATTTGACACCAAACCGCCTTCTAAATACCTTGCGGCTTGTACGTGGGAAGAAGTGGCGGAAAGTGCCAAACAACGGCATGACTGCCCAGGAGCCTCCCGGAGTTCGAGGGCGCGTCGTCGATGTTCCGCGGTCGCTACGAGCACACGATCGACGCGAAGGGGCGGACGAGCCTCCCCGCGCGCTATCGCGACGTGCTGTCGTCGATCGGAGAGCGGCGCGTCATCCTCACGAGCGCGCTCGATCCGTGCCTCGTCGCGTACACCGCGCCCGAGTGGAGCGCCTTCGAGGAGAAGCTCGCGAAGCTGCCTCAGTTCGATCGCGCGGTCCAGCAGCTGAAGCGCATCTACGTCTCCGGCGCCGTCGAGTGCGAGGTCGACGACTCCGGCCGCGTCCTCGTGCCGCCGACGCTCCGCGACTACGCCGGCCTCAAGAAGGACGTCCTCTGGGCCGGGAGCGGCAAGTACGCCGAGCTCTGGGACGCCCAGCAGTGGAAGACGTACTTCGACGTGACCGAAGAAGACCGCGCGCAGATCGGCGCGCGCCTGGCGGAGCTCGGCCTATGAGCGGTCAAGCTCAGCTCGCCCTCCCGGGACTCGCGGCGGAGACGGCCGCAGAATGGGTGTGGAGCGAGGAGACCGGAGAGGAGATCGACGTGCCCGCCTTCGTCCACGAGACCGTCATGCGCGCACCGGTGGTGAGCGCGCTCGCGCCCGCGGCCGGCGTCTACGTCGACGTGACGGTCGGCGGCGGCGGCCACGCCGAGGGCATCCTCGAGGCTCACCCCGAGGCGCGGGTGATCGCGCTCGACCGCGACGACGCCGCGCTCGCCGCCGCGCGCGAGCGCCTCGCGCGCTTCGGCGATCGCGTCACGTTCGTGAAGACGCCCTTCGGCGACGTCGTGAAGGCGCTCGCCGCCGCGGGCCTCTCCGAGGTGGACGGCCTCTGCGCCGACCTCGGCGTGAGCTCGCCGCAGCTCGACGACGCCGCGCGCGGGATGAGCTTCCGCCGCGAGGGGCCGATCGACATGCGGATGGATCGCTCCGAGGGCGAGACGGCGCTGGAGCTGGTCGAGCGGGTCTCCGACGACGACCTCGCCGACATCATCTTCCACTACGGGGAGGAGAAGCGCTCGCGGCGCATCGCCCGGAGCATCAAGCGCGCGCTCTCCGAGGGGCAGCTCGTGACGACGCTCGATCTCCGCCGCGCGATCGTGCGCGCGGTCGGGCCCGTGCGCGTCGGCGGGGTCGATCCGGCGACGCGGACGTTCCAGGCGCTCCGGATCGCGGTGAACGGCGAGCTCGATCAGCTCGAGACGCTGCTGGGCGCGCTCCCCGGGATCATCCGCGTCCAGGGGCGCGTCGCCATCCTGAGCTTCCACTCGCTCGAGGACCGGCTCGTGAAGCGCGCGCTCCAGGATCGCGACCTCTGGGAGCCGCTCACCAAGAAGCCCGTGGTCGCGACGGAGGAGGAGGGCGCCGCCAACCCGCGCGCCCGGAGCGCGAAGCTGCGCGCGGCGCGCCGGATCGCGCCGGTCGCCGGGGCGCCGTGGGCCGCGGACGCGTCCGGGATGCACCCGAAGGCGAGGGGCCGATGACGCTGAGGCGCGCGCGGGTCTTCCTCATCCACTGGACGCTCGCCGTCGTCGGCTGCGCGCTCGCGTTCGTGGTCCACCTCGCGATGCGCGGGCGTACGGTCGCGCTCGGCTACGAGCTGGGCAAGGCGCGGCAGGAGCAGGCGCGCCTGCGCGAGGTCAAGCGCGTGCACGAGCTCGAGGCGGCGAGCTACAAGACCCCGCAGCGCGTCGAGATCGTCGCCCGATCGCTCCTCGGGATGGAGCCCCCCGGCCCCGATCGCATCGTCCCGATCCGCGCGCGCGCCGCGCAGCCTGCGAGCAAGGCGGCTCCCGGGGAGGGGCCGCAGGCGAAGGCGGAGCCGTGAAGAACCTCGATCCCACCCGGGCGAAGTGGATCCGGGTCCGCATGGGACTGCTCTCGGGGATCATGGCGCTCGGGCTCGGCGGGTTCGTGTCGAGCGCGTACCGCGTGCAGGTCGAGGACGCCGCGTCGTGGAAGGAGACGGCGGAGAACCAGCGCCAGCGGCGCCTCCACATCGAGCCGAAGCGCGGCGGGATCTACGACCGCAACGGCGCCGCGCTCGCCGCGAGCGTCGAGGTGCCGAGCATCAGCGCCGACGTCGTCGAGATGCTGAAGGGCATCGACGGACAGAACACGCAGGCCGCCGCGCTGATCGACTTCTCGACGCGCATCGCGGGCGCCCTCGGGATGGACCCGTCGGACGTGCACCAGAAGCTCGCCAACCGCCGGCGCTTCGTGTGGCTGAAGAGGCGCGTCACGGCCGAGGAGGCCCAGGCGATCCGCGATCTCGGCGACGTGAAGAAGCACGGCGGCGCGTACGGCCCCGGCAAGGGCGCGGTGAAGGGCCTCGGCGTCGAGGGCGAGGGCCGGCGCTACTACCCGGGCCGAGAGCTCGCCGGTCCGGTGCTCGGCTTCGTCGCGCCGGACGGCTTCGGCAAGGACGGGCTCGAGCTCTCGCTCGACGAGGAGCTCCGCGGCCGCGTCGAAGAGGTGCGCGGCCTGCGCGATCGCTCGGGGCGCCTCATCTTCTCCGAGGGCACGACCGACGAGAGCAGCCTCGCCGGGCACGACGTCCACCTCGCGATCGACCAGGCGATCCAGCGCGTCGCCGAGCGCGAGCTCGACGTCGCGTTCCGCACCTACGAGACGAAGGGCGCGTCGCTCGTCGTGATGGATCCCAGCTCGGGCGACCTCTTGGCGATGGTGTCGGTGCCCGGCTTCAACCCGAACGACTACGGCGAGGCGGAGGCGGACGCGCGCCGCGATCGCGCCGTGACCGATCGCTTCGAGCCGGGCTCGGTCATGAAGGTCTTCACCGTCGCGGCCGCGCTCGCGGCCGGCTCGCTCAAGCCGACCGAGACGATCTTCTGCGAGCACGGCACATACTCGATCGGAAACGTCACGATCCACGACACCCACCAGAACGACTGGCTGACGACGACGCAGGTGCTCGCGAAGAGCTCCAACATCGGCGCGCTCAAGATCGGGCTCGCGCTCGGCGAGCCCGGCCTCTACGCCGCGTACCGGCGCTTCGGCTTCGGCGAGCCGACCGGGCTCCCGCTGCCGGGCGAGGCCTCCGGCGTCCTCCGGCCCCGCGCCCGGCCGTGGTTCGAGGTCGAGACGGCGAACGCCTCGTTCGGTCAGGGCATCAGCGTCACCACGGTGCAGCTCGCGGCGGCGATGAGCGCGATCGCCAACGGGGGGAAGGTCATGGAGCCGATCCTCGTCCGCAAGATCACCGACGCGCGCGGCAACGTGGTCAGGGAGTGGGCTCCGCACGTCCGTCGCGAGGCCGTCCCGCAGGCGGTCGCCAAGACGGTGACGGAGATGCTCACCGCCGTCGTCGAGGACGGCGGCACCGGCGTGGAGGCCGCGATGTCGGGCTTCCGCGTCGCCGGCAAGACGGCGACCGCGCAGAAGGTCGATCCGGCGACCGGCAAGTACTCGGAGGACAAGTACACCGCGTCGTTCGTCGGCTTCGTCCCGGCCGACAAACCGCGCCTCGTCATCGCGGTCGTGCTCGACGAGCCGATGATCGGCCGTTATGGAGGTGACCTGGCGGGACCGGTGTTCCGCCGCGTCGCCGAGGCGAGCCTCCGCTACCTCGGCGTGCCTCCCTCGAACGCCGCGCCGAAGATCAAGAACGTGAAGGGCAGCGACGCCGACCCCAGCCTCGTCTCGATGAAGCCGGACGAGCCCGCGGCCGCTGAGGACGGCGACGGGGCCGGCGCGGCGGGGACGCCCGTCGCGGCCGCGGGGCCGGCGCCGCTCGCGGGCCCGCCGCTCCCGAGCTCGGTGAAGGTGCCGGACACCGCGGGCATGGGCGCGCGCGACGCCGTCCGCGCCGTCGGCGCCGTCGGGCTCGTGCCGGTCGTCGAGGGGAGCGGCAAGCTCGTCAAGCAGCTCCCGGCGGCCGGCTCGGCCGTGCCGAAGGGCTCGAGCGTGCGGCTGGTGTTCGAGCCCGCGTCATGAGCGCGCCGGAGGACGAGCTCCTCGAGGAGGCGCGTCCGTCGGAGGGGATGACCCTCGCGGAGCTCGCGCGCGAGCTGCCGGGCGCCGCGACCGTCGCCGGCGACCGGACCGCGAACGTCCGCGGCGTGCAGCACGACTCGCGGCGCGTGCGGCCGGGCGACCTGTTCGTCGTCCGCAAGGGCGAGACGCACGATGGCCGCGCGTTCGTCGCGTCGGCGATCGCGCGCGGCGCCGTGGCGGTCCTCGCGGCCGACGACCTCGCGCTCGAGCCGGCCGGCGTCCCCGTGCTCCGGGTGGCGGACGTCGCCGACGGGTTCGCCTACGCCGCGGCGGCCGTCTACGGTCACCCGACGTTCTCGCTCGACGTCGTCGGGATCACGGGGACCAACGGGAAGACGACGTCGTCGCACCTCGTCCGCGCGGCGATCGACGGCGCGCTGGGCTCGCCCGTGACCGGCGTCGTCGGCACCGTGGGGCACACCTACGCCGGTCGCACGATCGCGGCGTCGCACACGACGCCGGAGGCCGACGAGCTCGCGCGCGTCCTCGCCGTCATGCGCGCGCGCGGCGCGACGCACGTGGCGATGGAGGTCTCGTCGATCGCGCTCGTCCTCCGCCGCGTGGCCGCCGTGCGCTTCCGCGTGGCGGCGTTCACGAACCTGACCCAGGACCACCTCGATTTTCACGGCTCGATGGAGGCCTACGCCGCCGCCAAGCTCGAGCTCTTCACGAGGATGGGGCCGGGGCTCGCCGTCGTGAACGTCGACGACCCGTTCGGGCCCACCGTCGCCGCGGCGGCGAGGTGCAAGGTGCTGCGCGTCCGGACGCGGCCCGGCGCGTCCGACGCGGACGTCTTCCCGGAGAGCGTCGAGACGAGCGGCGCCGGGATGCGCGTCGTCCTCCGCGTGCCGGGAGCGCCTCGCGGCGCCGTCGAGATCGCGACGCGGCTCGTCGGCGCGCACAACGTCGAGAACCTCGCCGTCGCGATGGGCGTCGTCTCGGCGCTCGAGCTCGACGTCGAGCGCGCGGCGTCCGCGCTCGCGCGAGAGGCCGGCGCGCCCGGGCGGCTCGAGCGCTGCGACGGGCCCGAGGACGACGTCGTGGTGTTCGTCGACTACGCGCACACGCCGGACGCCCTCGCGCGCGCGCTCGACGCGGTCCGCGGCGCCGCCGGCGGCAAGCGCGTCGTCTGCGTCTTCGGCTGCGGCGGCGACCGCGATCCGTCGAAGCGCCGGCCCATGGGCGAGGCCGTCGGCCGCGGCGCGGACGTCGCGATCGTCACGAGCGACAACCCGCGGACCGAGGACCCGGCCTCGATCGCCGAGCCGGTGGTCGAGGGCGTCGCGCTCGGGCTCTCCCGCGTCTCGGCCGCGGAGGCCGCGCGGGGCGCCCGCGGCTTCTTCGTCGAGCTCGATCGCCGGGCGGCGATCGCGGCGGCGATCGCGGCGGCGGAGCCCGGCGACGTCGTCCTCGTCGCCGGCAAGGGCCACGAGGACTACCAGATCGTCGGCCGCGAGAAGCGCGCCTTCGACGACCGGATCGAGGCGAGGGGGGCGCTCGAGCGGAGACGTCGGGTAAACGAGAGCGAGACCTGATGGCGACGCCAATCCCCTCCAACCGCGCACGTTTCCTCCTCTCCGAGGTCGCGCGCGCGACCGGCGGGTCGATCGCCCGTCGCGGCGCGCGCGCCGACGAGCCGACGGTCGGGGTCTTCAGCGACAGCCGCGCGGTCGGGCCCGGGAGCCTCTTCGTCGCGCTCCGCGGCGAGGCGCACGACGGGCACGCGTTCGTCGGCGCCGCCGCGGACGCGGGCGCCGCCGTGGTGATCGTGGAGAAGGGCGCCGAGGTCGACGTCCCGGAGCGCGTGAGCGTGGTCGAGGTGGTCGACACGCTGGTCGCGTGGGGCGACCTCGCGCGCGCGCACCTCACGCGTTGGCGCATGGAGTCGCTCGACGGCCGCGTCGTCGCCGTCACGGGCAGCGCCGGCAAGACGACGACGAAGGAGCTCACCGCCGCGCTCCTCGCGGAGATCGCGCCCACGCACTTCACCGCGGGCAACCTCAACAACCGCGTCGGCGTCCCCGCCGTGATCTTCGCGCTCGAGCCCGCGCACCGCTTCTGCGTGCTCGAGATGGGGATGAGCCTCCCCGGCGAGCTCGACGCGATCTGCGCGTTCGCGAGGCCGGACGTCTCCGTCGTCGTGAACGTCGGCGTCGCGCACGCCGAGGGCGTCGGCGGGCGCGAGGGCGTCATGAGGGAGAAGGGCGCCGTGTACCGGGCGCTCGGGCCCGACGGCGTCGCGATCGTGAACGCCGACGACGAGCTCGTCCGGCGCGCGGCGCGCGAGGCCCGCGTCCGCCGCGTCGAGACGTTCGGGCGAGGCGCGGCCACGACGCGACGCGCCGGCTCGTTCGCCGAGGACGGCGCGGCCGAGGCGATCGCGCGCTCGGCGCGGCCGTCGTCGCTCCCGCCCGGCGCGCCGTCCGCGGGGAGGCCGCACTACCGCCTCGCGGATCGGATCCCGGAGGCGGCGGGCTCGCGCGTCGTCGTCTCGTGCGCCGGCCGCGAGCTCACGTTCCACCTCCCGCTGCCGGGCGAGGCCGCCGCGATCGATCTGACCGCGGCGCTCGCGGCGCAGGAGGCCGTGAGCCGAGAGGTCCTCTCTACGGCCGCCGTCGAGCGCGCGCTCGCGCGCGTGCGCTTGGAGGACCGCGGCTCGGTCCGCGCGCTCGCCGGCGACGTCCTCGTGCTCGACGACACCTACAACGCCAACCCGGCGAGCATGCGCGCGGCGCTCGCGACGCTCTCCGAGATCGCGGGCGCGCGGCGCAAGGTCGTCGTCCTCGGCGAGATGAAGGAGCTCGGCCCGCTCGCCGAGCCGGAGCACGACGCCCTCGGCGACGCGATCGCCGACGCGGGCGTCGTGCTCGCGATCGGGTGCGGCGGCCTCGTCGATCGCGCCCTCGATCGCGCGGCCGCGCGCGGCGTCACGGTCGAGCGCGCGCCCGACACCCGGGCGGCCGCGGCGATCGCGAAGGAGCACGTCGCCTCGGGCGACGCGGTCCTCGTGAAGGGCTCGCGGAGCACCCGGACGGAGCTCGTCGTGTCGGAGCTCGAGCGCCGGCGGGCCTGAGCGCGCCGACCGCGCCCTCCCGCGCGCTGCGTCAGGCGGCGGGGGCCGGCCGATCGAAGTAGACGCCGCGGAGCCAGCGCGCGCCGCGGAAGGCCGTCCGGCCGTGGAGCATGCGGCGGTTGTCGTAGAGGAGGAAATCGCCGGGCGCGAGCGTGAAGCGCGTGCGGTGCCGTGGGTCGCGGACGAGCCGCGAGAAGCGATCGTACGCGCGATAGAAGCTTTCCATCCGCTCGAAGGGCAGGCGGTGAGGGGCCATCGTGAAGTACGAGAAGCGGACGCGGACGGCGTCGCCGTCCTCCTCGAGGACGGGCGCGACGACGACGCGTTCGAACGCCGCCTGTCGGCGATGGAAGACCACCGGCGTCCCGGTGAGGATCGCGTACGCCTCGGCGTCGACGCTGCGGAGGTGGCGCGCCGCGGCCTGCGCGTCGACGACGTCGTTCTCGCCGCCGTGCTCGGCCGCGCGGATGCTCTGGAGGAGCTGCCAGCGCGGCGGGGCGTCGAGGAACGGCTGGTCCGTGTGGAGGTCGACCGCGGCGTCGGTGTACCCGAGCTGATCGGTGTTCTGGTTCGTCGTGTTGTCCGTCCGCAGGTCCTCGATGCGCCCGAAGTGCGTCCCGATGACCTCGAGGCCCTGCGCGGCGAAGGCCTCGACGATCGACTCGGTCTCGTCCTCCGGCCTCGTCACGCTCGCGCCGCGACGGACGACCGCCGCGCCGCGCTCGTACGTCCGCGCGAGCGCGCTCGCCGCCAGCTCGCCGAGCGTCGCGCCGGAGACCGCGATCTCGAGGCGCGAGGGATCGGAGGACGGCGGCGGCACGATCGCGCGATCGCGCGCGTACGCGTGCTCGCGCAGCCAGCTCAAGGCGTAGCGGCTCGTCCGCTCGTCGTGGGCCCACGTCACGGCGAGCGCGTCGCCCTCGATCGAGGCGCGCGTCACGCCGAGGACGTCCGGCAGCTCCGACGAACAGGCGATCCGCTCGTGCGTGAGCGGGTGGCGATCGACGTCGCAGTTGTGCCTCAGCCATCGGAAGTGGAAGTCCGCGGTCCCGCCGCCGCGATCGCCGAAGGTCACGCGAAGCCAGCCGTCGTGGACGTCCACGGTCGAATTCATGATGATGAACGATAGTTCGCTATAATGAATTGCTCAAGCGGCGCCGCCCTCCGGCGCGCTGCGCGTCGCCCGCGGCGCGGGAGCCCGGCGCGCGATCCGGAGCCGCCGGAGCGCGCGGAGGAGGCGCGCTCCGCCGACGCAGGCGCGCTCTTGCGGCGCGGTGCCTGTTTGCGCCGCCCGCGCCCGTCGGGTAGCGAGTCCGACACGCCGATGAGCAAGAGTCGCCGAGACAGGTCCGTCCTCGCGCCGGCCTACACGGGTCGGATGGCCGTCGAGCCGTTCCCGGCGCTGCGCATGCCCGAGGACGAGACGGCTCCGGAGGCGGCGTATCGCTTCATCCACGACGAGCTGATGCTCGACGGGAGCTCGCGGCTGAACCTGGCCACGTTCGTGACGACGTGGATGGAGCCCTTGGCCGACGCGCTGATGGCCGAGGCCGCGGACAAGAACCTGATCGACAAGGACGAGTACCCGCGGACGGCGGAGATGGAGCGTCGCTGCGTCTCGATGGTGGCCGATCTGTTCCACGCCGAAGGCCTCTCGACGACCGACGCCGCGGCGGCGACGGGCGTCTCGACCATCGGCTCGAGCGAGGCGGTCATGCTCGCCGGCCTGGCGATGAAATGGCGCTGGAGAGCCAGGCGGCGCGCCGCCGGCGAGGACGACGCCCGGCCGAACCTGGTCATGGGCAGCAACGTCCAGGTGGTGTGGGAGAAGTTCTGCCGGTATTTCGACGTCGAGCCGAAGTTCCTGCCGATGGCGCGCGGGCGCTACGTCGTCACCCCGGACCAGGTGCGGGGGGCCGTCGACGAGCGCACGATCGGCGTCGTCGCGATCTTCGGCACGACCTACAGCGGCGAGCTCGAGCCGGTCGCCGAGATCTCCGGCGCCCTCGACGCGCTCGCCGGCGCCGGGGGCCCCGACGTGCCGATCCACGTCGACGCCGCGAGCGGCGGCTTCGTCGCGCCCTTTTTGCACCCGGCGCTGCCGTGGGACTTCAGGGTGCCCCGCGTCGTCTCGATCAACGCGAGCGGACACAAGTACGGCCTCACGTACCCCGGCGTCGGCTTCGTCGTGTGGCGCGCGAGGGAGCACTTGCCCAGCGAGCTCGTGTTCCGCGTCAACTACCTCGGCGGCGAGATGCCGACGTTCACGCTGAACTTCTCGCGGCCGGGGAGCCAGATCGTCGCGCAGTACTACAACTTCCTGCGGCTCGGCCGCGCGGGGTACCGCGCCGTCATGGAGACGCTGCGCGAGACCGCGCTGCAGGTGAGCGCGCGGCTCGCCGCGATGGATCACTTCCGCGTGATCAGCGACGGGAGCGCCATCCCCGTCGTGACGTTCGAGCTGACGGGCGCGCCGGGCTACACGGTCTTCGACGTGTCGCACGAGCTGCGGGCGCGCGGCTGGCAGGTCCCCGCGTACACGATGCCCCCGGGAGCGGAGGACGTCGCGGTCTTGCGCGTCGTCGTGAGGGAGGGCTTCAGCGCCGATCTCGGCTCGATGCTGTGCGACGACATCGAGGACGTCTGCGCGAAGCTGAGCGCGCCCGGAGGCGCGCGCGCGGCCGCGCGTCACTTCGCGCACTGACTCACGCGCCGCCGGCGGCGACCGCGCGGAGCGCGTCCTCGAGCACGGAGAGCCCGTCGGCGAGCAGCTCGTCGGAGATCACGAGCGGCGGCAAGAGCCGGATCACGTTCCCGTGAGTTCCGCAGGTCAGCGCGACGACGCCGGCGCGGAGGGCCGCGGCGACGGCGGCCCTCGCGGCCGGAGGGTTCGGCCGCAGCGCGCCGGGCTCGACGAGCTCGATCGCCGTCATCGCGCCTCGCCCGCGGACCTCACCGACGACGTCGAGGGCGGCCGCCAGGGCGTTCAAGCGCCCGCTCATGGTCGCGCCGATCGCGCGCGCCCTCCCGGAGAGGTCGAGGGCGCGCATCTGCTCGAGCGTCGCCAGGGCCGCGGCGCACGCGACGGGGTTCCCGCCGTACGTCCCGCCGAGGCCGCCGGGGTGTATCGCGTCGAGCAGCTCCGCGCGGCCCGTCACGGCCGACAGCGGCATCCCACCCGCGAGGGCCTTGGCCGTGGTGACGAGGTCGGGGACGATCCCTTCGTGCTCGCTCGCGAACCACGCTCCCGTGCGGCACATGCCGGTCTGGATCTCGTCGGCGATGAAGACGACGCCCTTCGAGCTCGCCCACCGCGCGAGCTCGGGCAAGAACCCCTCGGCGGGGACGATGAAGCCGCCCTCGCCCTGGATCGGCTCGATGAGGAGGGCGGCGACCCGGCTCGCGCCGATCTGCGTCTCGATGAGCCCGATCGCGCGCTCCGCGGCCTGCGCGCCGGTCATCGGCGAGCCGTCCGCGTTCCGGCCTTCGCGGAGCGGGTAGGACGTCGGGACCCGATAGACCTCGGGCGCGAACGGGCCGAAGCCGCTCTTGTACGGCATCGCCTTCGACGTGACCGCGAGGGCGAGGTTCGTGCGGCCGTGGTAGGCGTGTTCGAACGCGACGACGGCGCTCCGGCCGGTCACGTAGCGCGCGATCTTGACGGCGTTCTCCACGGCCTCGGCGCCGCTGTTGAACAGCGCCGTTCGCTTCTCGTGCGCGCCGGGGGCCAGCGCGTTCAACGCCTCGGCCACCGCGACGTACGACTCGTAGGGTCCGATCATGAAGCAGGTGTGCGTGAAGCGCGCGACCTGCTCCCTCACGGCCGCGACGACCGCCGGGTTCGACGCGCCGACCGACGTGACCGCGATGCCGGAGCCGAGATCGACGAGCGAGTTGCCGTCCACGTCCAGGATCACGCCGCCGTCCGCCTCGGCGACGTAGACGGGCAAGCTCGAGCCGACCCCGAGGGCGACCGCCGCGCTGCGCCGCGCGGCCAGCGCGATCGAGCGCGGCCCCGGCAGCGCGGTGACCAGGCGGCGCTCTTGCGGGAGTCGGTACGCGATCGCGCTCATCGTCGGCCTCCGACGCTCACCTCTCCGGCGGCGCGCCGGGCTCGGCGCGGGTCGCCGCGACGCGCGCCTCGACGTCCTCGAGGCGCATCGGGCGGCGGGGCGGGTGAGGCAACACGAGCGTCCGCGAGACCTCGTGGTTCGGCCCCACGTGCAGGAGCTCCCCCGGCCGGAGCTCGCTCCACCCCGGATCCTCGTCCATCGGCTCGGTCGCCACGACGACCGCGCCGTGACGCGTGAGGTCGGTCGAGCGGGCGCCGATCCTCCGAGGCTCGACGGCGGCGTGACGCAGCGGCCGCCGACCGCTCGCGCCGCCGGCGACCCGATCGAGCATCAAGAGGTCGTGCGTCGCGGGGTAGCGGAGCGCCCACAGCTCGAGCGCGCTGACGAGGACGAAGTTGATCGACGTGAGCGGGAGGTTCTCCGCGATCCACGTCGCGGCGGCGGTGATCCCCGCCGCGACGTCCCCGCCGTTGTCGTCGACGTGCTTCGTGATCAGGGCGAAGTACCGCTCCGAGTCCGTGTCTCCGCGCACGAGGTCGAGGTACGGGCCGAGCTCGGCCTCCAGCGCCGGGAGATCTCCGATGTCGCCGTTGTGCGCGAACACGCGATCGCGCTGCACGAACGGGTGCGTGTTGTTCGCGTCGAGCCGCCCCATCGTGGCGAAGCGTATGTGCGCGACGAACGTGGCGGACTCCCGCGTCTTCGCCTCCGTCGCGAACGCCGCGTCCGCGTAGGCGGCGAGCGGCTGCTTCTCGACGAGCGGGGTCCCGTCCGCGGTGAACGTCCCGAGCCCCGTGCCGTCGGGCTCGCCGTGGCTCTGCTCGGCCAGGCTGAGCGGCGCCTCCATCAGCCAGAAGGTCGCTCGTACTCTTCGTGGAGCCGCGGAGAGCCCGAACAGGTGACACATCGCGCGCCCCTCCTCTGGACCCGCCTCGCGCCGATGTCCTGTGAACCGGGACGGCGCCTGCGCTGTTCCCGAGCGGCGCGGCCGCACCCCCGAGCCGAGGCGCGCCGTCGCCGCTCAGGAGCTCCAGCGCTGGATCCGGAGCCAACGCAGCGCGAGGACGAACCGGACGCCCCCGGCGCGCCACGCGCGCGCCGCGCGCCGTCGCCCGCCCGCCGTACGGGAGCTCTTCTTCGGGAGGGTGACGGTGACCGTGTCCTGGGCGACCGAGCGCACCACGCCGACGGTCGAGAGGAGCTCGCGCATCGGCTTGTTCTCGGCGAGGACGTGGGCGACGAGCTCGTCGACGCCGGTGCGGCGCGCGTGCGCGACCAGGATCGAGAGCAGGCGCGCGCCGAGCCCCTTGCGCTGGAACGCGTCGGCGACCGTGATCGCGACCTCCGCGGTGTCGGGGCGGAGCCGGATGAGGCGCGCCACGCCGACGATCTCGGGCGGCGCCTGCCAGCGCTCGAAGAGCGCGCCGCCGAGCGCCATCAGCGCCGGGCGGCGCGGTCGCTCGAGGAGCGCGACGACGGCGAAGTGGTCGACGCCGTCCACCTCGGTGAGGTAGCGCAGCATCGCCGGGCTCAGATCGGAGAGGTGCCCCAGGAAGCGACGGTAGCGTGACTGCGGGCTCAGCTTGTGGAACGCAGCGCGGAGCGCGTCGCGGTCGTCGGGGCGGATGGCGCGGACGGTGACCACGACGTCTCCCTGCGTGACGCGACGGGCGCGGAATCGCGATGGTGGACGCATGCGTGGGGGTGTAGCGCGGCTCTGTTTCGACTCCGTTTCACTCGAGGGAAACCGCGGAGGCGCGGCGCGCACGACGTGCGGCGCCCGTCTCCCGTCACGGGCGCGGGCGAGACATCCCCGCGCCGCGCGTGGTATCCCAACGCGCGCATGGGCACCCCCCTCCTCGAAGCGTTCGAGCTGATCGCTCATTCGAAGAAGCTTGCGCGGCGGCTCGACGCCGCGGCCGCCGAGCTCGCGAAACGTCCCGGGCTCGCGGAGGAGAAGGCCTGGCTCGAGACGGCTCGTCTCCGCCTCGCCCGCGCGCGCGAGGGGATCGGGGATCTTCCGATCCGCGTGCTCCAGCTCGACGAGCTCGAGTCGATGCGAGGGGACCGCGCGCGCGAGCTCCAGGGCGAGGCGGTCGACGCCCTCGAGCGCCTCCACGCCGGGATCGGCTTCGCGGCCAGCCCGCGCTCGCCGCTGATCGAGGCGCTGTACGCGAACGCCAAGCTGCCCGTCTTGCGGCGCGTCGAGCGCGAGGAGTTCGAGCGCTTCTGCGGCGACTTCGAGAAGCGGCTCGGCTCGAGCTACGCCAAGCGCATGTTCGCCGACGAGACCTACGCCGTCGTCCTCCCCACGGTGCGGCTCGTGCTCGACGCGTTCCGGGCCTGGCGCGCCGCCTTCGACTACCCGCCGATCGACGACGCCTCCGCGCGCGCGCTCAGCGAGGAGCTCGTCATCGTCGCGCACCGCCTCGACCTCCCGAGCCGGCAGGCCCGCCTGCTCGCGCAAGCCGCGCTGCTCTCCACGAAGGAGCTGCTCGAGGAGTACGACCTGACGCCGAAGCCGCGCCGCCGCGGCGCGCCGGATCCGGACACGCACGCCGTCCTCGAGCAGGATCCGCCCGATCCCGACGCGCCCACCGCGGAGGAGCTCGCCGAGCTCGAGGCGAGCGACGCGGACGTGGACGCCGGTCCGGCGCCGGACGCCGAGGCGCGAGGCGCCGACGCGCCGGCGGAGCCCCCGGCGCGCGCGAAGCCGAGGCGACCGAGGGACAAGCCCGCGAAGGCGTGACGCGCCGAGCAGAGCGCCGCGTCCGACCCCGCTCGCGTCCGCCGGGCTCGACGAGGAGGCCGATCCTACGGATCGCGGAAGCGCATGCAGCGCCCGCCCGCCTGACCGATCTTGAACTCCGGCTGCCTCGCGCGGTTCGCGTCCTTGCCGCGTCGCCCGATGCTGTCGTAGTGGACGCCGCCGAACGCGTACGTGTTCGCGGTGCGGTCGTCGAGCGAGAGCTCCTGCAGGTTGCCGCGCAGGTCCATCCACGGCTCGTCGGCCGCGTTGACTCG
Organism: Labilithrix sp.; assembly: GCA_019637105.1. Lineage (GTDB taxonomy): Bacteria > Myxococcota_A > Polyangia > Polyangiales > Polyangiaceae > Labilithrix. Next base: position 20,885 of record JAHBWF010000068.1, on the reverse strand, counting down.
CACGACGTCGCGGGTCATGCGGCCCGGCGCGGCGATGCGCGCGGCCCAGTCGTCCACGCCGGGGCTGTAGTAGTACGGCACCTGCGGCCCCCAGTGGATCCACCCGGCGTCGTCGCTGTAGTTGGCGAACGCGCAGGCGTCGTTGCCGGGGCACGGGAGCGGGTTGTTGAAGTGGCGCCAGCTCGGGACGCCGCCCTCCGTCAGCGGCCCGAAGCGACCGCTCGCCTCCGGGACGCCGTAGAAGAAGCTTCCGCTGCACGACGGGCTGCTCGTGCCGCCGCGCGCGGCCGTGCACGAGGCGAGGTTCCGGTTGCCGTAGGGGACCTTGGTGACCTCCTGCAGGACGCTGACCGTCGCGAGCTGTCCGCCGTCCCAGGCGCAGAACGCCGCGAGGAGCGCGTTGGGCACGCAGTTGAGCGAGCGGACGTCGAGCTGCTCGCGCGTCATGCGCGGTCGGAGCGGGGTCGCCGGATCCGCGTCGCTGTGGTTCGCCAGCCAGTCCGCGGGGGGGTACCAGTACGTGGGGTAGCCGTACTCGGCGTCGCAGTTGTGCCCGTGCGTGTAGAAGTACCAGCCGTTGGGGCCGAGGATCCAATCGGTGCCGACGTCGCCCTGCGGGTTGGCGACGTCCGGCGTGGAGTCGCTCGGCTTGTACGTGTTGAACCGCGGCAGCGAGACGACCGTGGACTTCCCGGTCGGCAGCCAGCGCGTCCAGTTCACCGCCGCGTCGGCGCTGTCGTTCCAGAACGGCGGCATGTTCGCCTGGATCCACGCGCGGATGTTGGCCTGACCTCCGTAGAGCTCCTCCATGCGCGTGATGAACTCGCGCATGCGGCCCGCGGTGATCTCGTACTTGTCGAGGTAGACGCGCTTGCCGGGGTGCAGGCGGTCCTGGAACGTCGCGGCGACCGGGAGCGACGTGCAGCAGCTCTCGTGGGCCGCGCCGCCGCCCGCGACCTCGCCCGCGCCGCAGGTCTGCCCGCCGTAGTGCGTGGCGCAGCTCCGGTTTGCGGTGCACGTGCCGGCCTTCGGCCCGTCGCGCATGCACGCGTCGGACGCGCAGTCGGCCGGTCCCGCGCACTTGGAGCCGACGGCGCACGGCGGCGCGTTCGTCGGGGCGCCGCCGCCGCAGTCGACGTCCGACTCCGTGCCGTTCTTGAAGCCGTCGGAGCTCGTCCACGTGCAGACGCCTTCGACGCAGTCGGCCTCGAAGCAGTCCGACTTCGCGAGGCACGCCTTGCCGACCGCGCACGGATCGGCCTGCGTGTCGATCCCGGTCGGTCCGCTGCCGCAGTCGACGTCGGTCTCGTTGCCGTTCTTCACGCCGTCCGAGCTCGTCGGCGCCGCGCAGACGCCGTTCGTGCACGCGCCGCTCTTGCAGTCGCCGCCCGCGGCGCACGCCTTGCCGTCGTCGCACGGCGGCTTCGTCGCGCCGCCGCAGTCGCTCGTCTCACCGGCGTCGGGCGCGGCCCCGTCGGGCGCCGCGCCGTCGGGCGCGTCGGGCGCGGCGCGGCAGATGCCGGTCTCGCAGATCCCGCTCGCGCAGTCCGCCGGCCCGCTGCAGGCCTCTCCGTCGGCGCACGGCGTGGCCGAGCACTCGAGCGGCGTCTCGGTGTCCCCGCCGTCGGGGATCGCCTCGGCCGCGGTCGAGCTGCAGCTCGACGCGACGAGCCACGTGGACACCCAGACGACGAACCCCCCGAGGCCGCGACGCGGATAGCTGGAGCGCACGTTTACAACGTTAGCGGTCGTGCTTGGCGCCTGCAACGACGAGCGACGCCCGGGAGGAGCCGCGCGGCGCGGGCGGGGCGCGTCGCCGCCGCGTCGAGGGCCCACGGCGGCGCGCCCGCCGATCTCGAGCGGAGCTCGAGCTCAGCGTGGCGTTTTCCCCGAGGAAACAGCGCGAAGGGCCGACGACTCATGGCATACGGAGGGCCCACCACGGCGTCCGCGAGGACGCCCGGAGCGAGCTCGAATATGCCGGAAACTTTGCCGAATCTCTCAGAGTCTGCGACCTCAGGGACGCGATGATCTACGAGCTTCTCTATCCCTTGCGCCACAGCGCGAGCTGGTTGGGGTGGCTCAACGTCCTTCGGTACGTCCCGTTCCGCGTGATCATGGCGACGATGACGGCGATGTTCATCTGCTTCGCCTTCTCGCCGTGGTTCATCCGCGAGCTGCAGAAGAAGCAGATCGGCCAGGTCATCCGCGACGAGGGGCTCATCCCCGAGGCCCACATCAAGAAGCGAGGGACGCCGACGATGGGCGGGGCGCTCCTGCTCCTCGCGGTGCTCGGCTCGACCATCCTCTGGTGCGATCTCCGGAACACGTTCGTCCTCGCGGCGACCGCGGTGACCGCCGGCTACGGCGTCATCGGGTACCTCGACGACTACCTCAAGATCCGGATGAAGAACTCGAAGGGCCTGCCGGCGCGCTACAAGCTGCTCGGCCAGTTCCTCGTGGCCGCGGCGGTCATGGTCTACGTGTTCAACGCGCAGGAGCACGTGCCGGCGGACTGGTGGGAGATCCGCACCCGCCTCGGGATCCCGTTCGTCTCGTTCGCGAAGCACCCGGTGGAGCTGCCGCTCGGCGTCTACATCGCCTTCGCGATCCTCTGCGTCGTGGCGACGTCGAACGCGGTCAACTTCACCGACGGGCTCGACGGCCTCGCGATCGGCCCGGTCATCTTCAACTCCGGCACGTACCTCATCTGGGCGTACCTCTCCGGCGCGACCTTCGGCATCGCGAACGTCGCCCAGCGCTTCGTCGTCGCGCGCTACCTCGACATCCCGCAGATCGCGAGCGCCGGCGAGCTGTCGATCTTCTGCGGGGCCATGGTCGGCGCCGGCATCGGCTTCCTCTGGTACAACACGTACCCCGCGCAGGTCTTCATGGGCGACGTCGGCGCGCTCGCCCTCGGCGGCGGCCTCGGCACCTGCGCCGTCTTCCTCAAGAACGAGCTGCTCTCGATCATCCTGGGCGGCGTCTTCTTCCTCGAGGGCCTCAGCGTCGTCACGCAGATCGTGAGCTTCAAGCTCACCGGAAAGCGCGTCTTCTTGATGGCGCCGATCCACCACCACTACGAGAAGAAGGGCTGGCCGGAGCCGAAGATCATCGTCCGCTTCTGGATCGTATCCATCCTCCTCGCGCTCGTGAGCCTCGCGAGCCTGAAGCTCCGGTGACCGCGTGCTCGACGTGAAGGACAGGCGCGTCGTCGTGGTGGGGCTCGGGGCGAGCGGCGTCGCGGCCTGCCGCCTCCTCGCCGCGCGCGGCGCGCGCGTCGTCGGCACGGACGCGAAGCCGCCCGACGCGGTCCCCGCGGAGGTGCGCGCGCTCGAGGAAAACGGGGTCTCGCTCGCGCTCGGCGGCCACGGCGCCGCGCGCCTCGCCGAGGCCGACCTCGTCGTCGTCTCGCCCGGCGTCCCCGCGTTCCCGGAGCTGACGGACGCCGAGGGCCGCGGCGTCCGAGTCTGGGGCGAGGTCGAGCTCGCGGTGCAGGCGCTTTCGCGCCCGGCGCCGGTCGTCGCGGTCGGCGGCACCAACGGCAAGAGCACGACGACGTCGCTGGTCGGTGAGCTGCTCTCGCGCGCCGGCGAGCGCGTCTTCGTCGGAGGGAACCTCGGCGAGCCGCTCGCGGCCCACGCCGACGAGGCGTTCGACGTCGTCGTCCTCGAGGTGTCGAGCTTCCAGATGGAGCGCGTGGAGGCGTTCCGCCCGAAGGTCGGCGTGCTGCTCAACGTCTCGCCCGACCACCTCGACCGGTACGCGAGCGAGGCGGCCTACGCGGACGCGAAGGGCAACGCGTTCCTCCGGCAGACCGAGGACGACGTCGCGGTCGTCCCGGCGAACGACCCGGTCTGTCTCCGTCAGGCGAAGCGCGGCCGGGCCCGCGTCGTCACGTTCGGCGAGGGCGGCGACGTCTCCGTCGGCGCGGACGCGATCGTCGACGGCGCGGCGTCCTACCCGCGCGCCGCGCTCGCGCTCCAGGGCGGGCACAACGCCCTCAACGTCGCCGCGGCGCTGGCGGCGGTGCGCCCGTTCGGCATCGCGCCGGAGGTCGTCCGCGACGTCCTCGCGACGTTCCAGGGCCTCCCGCACCGCATGGCGTTCGTCCGCGAGCGGCGCCGCGTCCGGTTCTACGACGACTCGAAGGGCACGAACGTCGGCGCGGCGGTCACGGCGGTGCGCGGGATCCGCGAGGACAAGGTCGTCCTGATCGCCGGCGGCCGCGACAAGGGAGGGAGCTACGGCCCGCTCGTCGACGCGCTCCGCGCGCGCGGCCGCGCGGCCGTGCTGATCGGCGAGGCCGCCGGGCTCCTCCGCGACGCGATCGGCGACGCGCTCCCGGTCCGCGCCGCCGCGACGATGGACGAGGCCGTGGCGCTCGCCGCCGAGCTCGCGCGCCCGGGCGACGCCGTCTTGCTCTCGCCCGCGTGCTCGAGCTTCGACATGTTCCGGGACTACAAGGCCCGCGGCGACGCGTTCGTCCGCGCGGTGACGGAGCTCTCGACATGATGACGATCCGAAATCGCCGCCTGGCGCCGGTGGTCCAGCAGCTCGCGTTGCCGCTCGACGCCAAGCCGAACCGCGCCGCCTCGGACCGGCCGGTGGACGTCGTGCTCGCGGCGATCGTCATCGCGCTCATCGGCTTCGGCGTCGTGATGGTCTACAGCGCGTCGGCGGTGCAGGCCACGCTGCACATGCACGATCCGCAGTTCTTCCTCAAGCGACAGGCCGCGTACGCCGTCGTGGCGCTGTGCGTCTTCTTCCTCGTCGGCGCGGTCGACTACCACCGCCTCTACAAGCTCACCTATCCGGTGCTCGGCGGCGTCGGGATCCTGCTGCTCATGTGCGTCGTCGGCCTCGGCCACAGCGGCGGCGGCGCCACGCGGTGGCTCGCGGTGGGCCCGGTCCACGTGCAGCCCGCGGAGATGTCGAAGCTCGCGCTCGTCTGCTGGCTCTCGTACTCGCTCGCCAAGAAGGCCGACAAGGTCAAGACGTTCACCGTCGGCTTCCTCCCGCACCTCCTCGTCGCCGGCGTCTTCATGTTCCTGTGCATGAAGCAGCCGGACTTCGGATCGAGCGTCGTGCTCCTCCTTTTGACGTTCACGATGCTCTTCGTCGCGGGCGCGAAGGTCGGCTACATCCTCGGCGCGTCGATGCTCGGCGGCGTGTTCGGCGCGGTCTCCATCATGTCGAAGCAGTACCGCCTCGACCGGTGGCTGGCGTGGCAGAACATGGACCAGCACCGCGCCGATCTCGCGTACCAGCCGTTCCAGTCCGTCATGGCGTTCGGATCGGGCGGGCCGTGGGGGACGGGCGTCGGCAAGGGCCTGCAGACGCTGTACCTGCCCGAGGCTCACAACGACTTCATCGCCGCGATCATCGGCGAGGAGCTCGGCTTCGTCGGCATCCTCTCGCTGTGCGTCGTGTTCCTCGCGCTCGTGGCGCGCGGCGTCCGCGCGGCGTACCGCGCGCCCGACGACTACGGCTCGTACCTCGCCTTCGGGATCTCGACGATGTTCGGCGCGCAAGCGCTCGTGAACCTCTGCGTCGCGCTCGCCATCTTCCCGACGAAGGGCCTCACGCTGCCCTTCCTCAGCTTCGGCGGCTCGTCGCTCCTCGTGAACGCGGCGGCCGCCGGCATCCTCCTCAACGTGTCGCGCCAGGGGATGGCCGCGCCGGCGCCGGAGCTCGAGACGCCCGCGCCGCCCCGCGTGGCGGAGGACCCGCTCCTCGACGAGCCGCTCTTCGACGCGGGCGCGCGCGACGACGAGAGCGTGGCCAGCGCGCTCGGCGAGCCCTCGCTGCTCGGAGACGCCGCGTCGGTGAAGGAGACGGCCTGACCGATGCGCTGGATCCTCGTCGCCGGCGGCGGAACCGGCGGTCACGTCTTCCCCGGCCTCGCGGTGGCGCGCGCGCTCGGCCGGCTCGCCGACGTCGACGTCGTCTTCGCCGGCTCGCCGCGCGGCCTCGAGGCGCGCGTCGTGCCCGAGCACGGCTACGCGCTCGAGCTCTTCGACGTCGAGCCGATGAAGGGCGGCGGTCCGGGCCGCGCGATCCGCGGCGCGCTCGTCGCCGCGAAGGCGACGCGGAAGGCCCGCGCGATCGTGCGGCGCCTCGCGCCCGCGGCGGTGCTGAGCGTGGGCGGCTACGCGGCCGGCCCGGCGGCGCTGGCGTGCGTGTCCCAGCGCGTCCCGCTCGCGATCCTCGAGCCGAACAGCACGCTCGGCCTCGCCAACAAGCTGCTCGCCCCGTTCGCCAAGCGCGCGTACGTCGCCTGGCCGAAGACGGGCTCGCATTTCGGCGCAGACAAGGCGCGCCTCTACGGCGTCCCGCTCCGCCCCGGCTTCGAGCCGCGCGCCTACGCGCCCTCCGCCGGGCCGCGGCGCCTCCTCGTGCTGGGCGGGAGCCAGGGCGCGCAGGCGCTCAACGAGGCGCTCCCGCGCGCCGTCGCGCTCGCGCAGGCCCGGTCGGCGCCGTTCACCGTGGTCCATCAGGCGGGTCGCGACCGCGAGGCGAGCGTGCGCGCCGCCTACGCGGAGCGCGGCGTCCGCGACGTCGAGGTGGTGCCGTTCCTCGACGACGTCGCCGCGCGCATGACGGCGGCGGATCTGATCGTCGCGCGCTCCGGCGCCGTGACCGTCGCGGAGATCTCGGCGATCGGCCGCGCGGCGGTCCTCGTCCCGTTCCCGCACGCCGCGGACGATCACCAGGCGAAGAACGCGCTCTCGCTCGCCGACGTCGGCGGCGCGGTCTGCGTCCGCCAGGAGGCCGCCGACGAGGCGCGCCTCGCGGACGAGATCGCGGCGCTCCTCGGCGACGACGCGCGGCGGACGCGCATGGCCGACGCCGCGCGCGAGCACGGCCGGCCGCACGCCGCCGAGGACGTCGCGAGGGACCTCCTCGCGCTCGCCCGGATCTCGGTGAAGAAATCGGCCCCGCCGCCGCCCACGAACGGCGCGACCAACGGCGGATCGTCTCGCTTCCGCGTCGCCGCCACGGCGAAGAAGGAGGTCTCCTGATGTTCCGCGGACGGATGCGCCACGCTCATTTCGTCGGCGTCGGCGGGATCGGGATGAGCGGCCTCGCCGAGATCCTGCGCACGATGGAGTTCGACGTCTCCGGCTCCGACATGAAGCCGAACGACATCACGCGCCGCCTCGAGTCGATGGGCGTCCGCGTCGACGTCGGGCACCGGGCCGAGAACGTCGAGGGGGCCGACGTCGTCGTCTTCTCGAGCGCGATCAGGCCCGACAACCCGGAGATCGTCCGCGCGAGGGAGCTCGAGATCCCGATCATCCCGCGCGCCGAGATGCTCGCCGAGCTGATGCGCGTGAAGTACTGCGTCCTCATCGCGGGCTCTCACGGCAAGACGACGACGACGTCGCTCGTCGCGACCGTCCTCCGCCACGCCGGCCTCGACCCCACCGTGGTCGTCGGGGGCAAGGTCAACGCGCTCGGCTCGAACGCCCGCCTCGGGGAGGGGGACCTCTTCGTGGCGGAGGCCGACGAGAGCGACGGCTCGTTCCTCAAGCTCACGCCCACCATCGGCGTGATCACGAACATCGACGCCGAGCACCTCGACCACTACGGCAGCCACGAGAACGTCAAGGACGCCTTCGTCGCGTTCGCCAACAAGATCCCGTTCTACGGGCTGGCGGTGCTGTGCATCGACCACCCGCACGTCCAGGCGATCCTCCCGAAGATCGGCCGCCGGCACGTCACCTACGGCGTCTCGCGGCAGGCGGACTACCGCGCGAAGAACCCGACGTTCGCCGGCCTCGAGACGCATTTCGAGGTCCACCGGCGCGGCGAGTCGCTCGGCGCGTTCACGGTGCGCATGCCCGGCGCGCACAACGTCCTCAACGCGCTCTCGGTGATCGCGGTCGCCGACGAGCTCGAGGTCCCGCTCGACGTCGTCCGCGAGGCGATCGCGGGCTTCCACGGCGTGCAGCGCCGCTTCACGGTCGTCGGACAGCCGGCGCTCGCGAAGGACGGCAAGGAGGGCGACGTGATGATCGTCGACGACTACGGCCACCACCCGGCCGAGATCGAGGCCACGCTCGACGCCGCCCAGGCGGGCTTCGACCGGCGCGTCGTCGTCGCGTTCCAGCCGCACCGCTACACGCGGACGCGGGACCTCTTCGACGAGTTCACGCGCTCGTTCAACAAGGCCGATCTCGTCATCGTGACCGAGGTCTACCCGGCGGGCGAGAAGCCGATCGAGGGCGCCACCGGCAAGGAGCTCGCCGAGGCGATCCGCGCGCACGGCCACCACGCCGTGCGCTACGTCCCCGACAAGAACGACGTCGAGGCCGCGCTCCTCGAGGAGGTGCTGCCCGGCGATCTCGTGATCGCGCTCGGCGCCGGCGACATCAACGCGAGCGCCAAGAAGCTCGCGGTCCGGCTCGACGCCGCGAGGGGAGGACGAGCGTGAGCCCGCCGTCGGCCTCCCCGCGCTCGAACGGCCTCGAGCCGGCGAAGAACGTCCGGCGCCGTGATCGGAGCTCGGGCAGCCTCCCGCCGCCGGTCTCGGGGGACGTCGCGCCGCGTCCGGCGTCGCGTCCGAAGCCCGCCGGCGACTCGCGCGTCCTCCGCGCGCTCAGGGCGATCGTCGGGCTCGCGATGGTCGTCGGCATCGGCTCGGGCGTCGTCTGGGGCGCGCGGCGCTACGTGCGGACGAGCCCGCGCTTCGCCGTGAGCGAGATCGTCACGTCGGGCGGCAAGCTCCGCGGGCCCGAGGACCTCGCGGGCATCGCCGGGATCGCCAAGGGGCAGAACGTCTTCGCCCTCGACCTCGATCGCGCGCGCGCGCGCCTCGCGTCCGATCCGTGGATCGAGAGCGCCGAGGTCGGTCGCCAGCTGCCGGGCACCATCTCGATCCGCGTCACCGAGCGCGAGGCGGCGGGCGTCGTCGCCGTCGCGGAGGGGACCGCGACCGAGTCGGCGCCGGCCACGCCCGCGGGCACCTACCTCGTCACGCGCGACGGCGTGATCATCAAGCGCGTCGAGGCCGGAGATCCGCTGGACTTCCACGTCGTCACCGGCCTCGTCCTGAAGACGCTGGTGGAGGATCGCGAGGGCGCGACGCGCACGATCCGGCAGGCCCTCGATCTCGCCTACGACTACGATCGCTCCCCGCTCGCGCAGCGCTCTCCGATCCAGGAGGTGCACGTCGAGCCGAACGGCGATCTCACGCTCGTCGTCGGCAAGAGCGGCGTCGTCCTCCGGATGGGCGCGGGGCCGTACCGCCGCAAGCTCGACCAGGCGGCGCGGATCGTCGGCGAGCTGGATCGCCGCGGCGCGAAGCCGGAGGTGATCATGCTCGACGACGAGGCGCGCCCGGATCGCGTCGTCGTCCGGATGCGCTGAATACCACCCGGTCCGCGCGCGTCAGTCGAGCACGGCGCGGTACGCGTCGACGCACTCGTCGCAGATCTTCTTCGCCCCGACGCCGACGATGACCGCGACCTGGTCCTCCAGCTTCGCGCAGAAGGCGCACGAGTGCGCGCCGCCCGGGATGCGCGTCGGCGCGTCGGCGATCGCCTGCTCGCACTCGCGGACGCACCGGTCGCAGATGCGGATCGGCGCGGCGTCGGGCGCGCGGCCGGCGAGCAGCCGCGTCACCTGCGCGGCCGCGCGCCCGCACGCGGAGCAGCGCTCCCCCGACCCCGTGCTCCCCGCCGCGCTCATGGCCGTTCATCTTCACCGAATGCCCGGCCCCGGTCCATCCCCGGATCGCGTCGGGCGGTCTCGAGGCCGCTCCGGGCCCGGTCTCGCGGGGATCCGTCGTCACATATTTGGCCCAGCCCGCGGAACCATGAGAACCGTCGAAGCGTGAGCACGATGGCTTCGCAAGGGGAAATCGTCGTCGGTCTCGACATCGGGACCACCAAGGTCTGCGCTGTCGTCGGCGAGATCGCAGAGGACGGGATCACGATCCTCGGCGTCGGGTCCGTGCCCTGCCGCGGTCTCCGCAAGGGCATCGTCAGCAACATCGACTGGACGGTGCGGTCGATCAAGGACGCGATCGAGGCGGCCCAGACGATGGCCGGCGTCGAGATCCGGACGGTGTACGCCGGCGTCGCCGGCAGCCACATCCGGTCGCAGGCGTCGGACGGCGTCGCGGCGATCGCCGGGGGCGAGGTGGCCCGGGCGGACGTCGAGCGGGTCCTCGAGGGCGCGCGCGCGATCCCCGTCGACGCCGATCGGCAGATCCTCCACGTCTTGCCGCGCGAGTACATCGTCGACACCCAGGACGGCATCCGCGATCCGATCGGGATGAGCGGCGTCCGTCTGGGCGCCAAGGTGAACCTCGTCACCGCGGCCACGAGCTGCGTGCAGAACGTCATCCGCTGCGCCGAGCGCTGCGGCCTCGTGGTGGCCGACGTCGTCCTCGAGCCGCTCGCGAGCGCCGAGGCCGTGCTCTCCGACGACGAGCGCGAGATCGGCGCCGCGGTCGTCGACATCGGCGGCGGCACGACCGACATCCTGCTCTACATCGACGGCGGCATCGCCCACGCGAGCGTCGTGCCCGTCGGCGGCAACAACATCACGAACGACATCGCCGCGGGCCTGCGCACGCCGATGGCCGAGGCGGATCGCTTGAAGCGCCTCTTCGGCTGCTCGCTCGGGCGCATGGTCGCGGACGACGAGGAGATCGAGGTCCCGGGGGTCGGCGGGCAGAAGCCGCGCCGGACGCCGCGCCGCGTGCTCAGCGACATCATCGAGCCGCGCGTCGAGGAGATCTTCGCCGTGGTCCGCAAGCGCATCGAGGACACGGGCCTGCTCGAGCAGCTCTCGGCGGGCGTCGTGCTCACCGGCGGCGCCGTCCTGCTCGAGGGGACGACCGAGCTCGCGGAGGAGATCCTCGGCATGCCGGTGCGGATCGGCTTCCCCACGGGCGTCCGCGGGATCACGCAGCTCGTCCACGGCCCGCAGTACGCCACCGGCGTCGGCCTCGTCCGCTACGGCGCGCAGGCGATCGCCGACGCGCACGCCCGCGCCGTCACGCCGGCGCAGTCGATGATGCGCCTCACGAGCGCCGCGGCCGCCAAGCGCGAGGACGCGACCGGGCTGGTCAAGGGCGACGAGCCGCCGAAGTCGTCGAAGCTCTGGGAGTGGCTCAAGGCCGCCTTCTGATCCGCCGCGACCCGCGCTGCCGGCCGCCGGCCGCGGCCCTTCGTGGAAGGCGCATGCGTTTCGCCGCGGACGTGCGAGGATTGTCCCGTGAGCGGCGCTCGACCCATCGCACTCGCTCTGGTGCTCGCCGCGGCGTGCGGCGAGGGCGCCCGCTCGAGCTTCGATCCCGAGGCGGAGGCGGGCGCTCCCCCGGCGAGCTTCGGCGACGCCGCGAGCACGTGCGTCCCGGACCCCGCGAACTTCGACGTCCCCGGCAACGGGTGCGACGACGACGGCGACGGCGTGGTCGACAACACGCCCACGTGCGACGCCGATCTGCCCGTGTTCTCGGACGCCGCCGGGTTCGCGCGGGCGCTCGGCGTCTGCAAGGGCCTGCGGTCGGCCACGTTCACGCGCGGTCACGCCGCGACGACGCCGCCGGCCGACGGGCAGCACGGCATCCTGCCGGCGTTCGGCAAGGTGATCCGTCCCCGCGAGGGCGCGAGGCTCGGCGTGCTCAGCACCGGGTGGGCGCGCCCCTACGACGACGTCCAGGCGACGAGCTGCGATCCTGCGACGCTGACGCACTGCTTCAAACAAGGCGTCCAGATGCAGAACGGCGCGCCGACGCCGGGCGGGGCGCCCCCCGGCTACCCGAAGGCGGTCGGGAGCTGCGCGGTGAGCGATCAGGTCTTCGACGCGATCAGCGTCAAGCTGGCGATCGAGGTCCCCAAGAACGCCAGGGGCTTCTCGCTCGACTTCGACTTTTACTCGGGTGAGTGGCCCGACTACGTCTGCACCCGGTTCAACGACGCGTTCGTGATGTGGCTCTCGTCGTCCGCGTTCAACGGCGGCGTCCCGGAGAACGTCGCGTTCGACGCAGCGCAGCGTCCGCTCAGCGTGAACAGCGCCTTCTTCGATCGCTGCACCGTCGGGACGCAGACCGGCTGCAAGGGCCAGCCGCCCATCTTCCAGACGTCGACCTGCGGCGGGGACCTGAGCGAGCTCGAAGAGACGGGGTTTTACGCGCCGGGGCTCTACTGCAACGGGCAGCTCAGCACCGGCGGCGGCGCGACGGGGTGGCTCACGACGCAGGCCGCCGTCACGCCGGGCGAGGTGATGAGCTTGGAGCTGCTCATCTGGGACACCGGCGATCCCAAGTTCGACTCGACCGTCCTCGTCGACCGCTTCGTCTGGCTCCCCGACGACACGCAGACGTCGACGACGCGCCTCCGATAGAGCACACTTCGCTCATGAGGCGGAGAGACTCCATCGCGCTCGCGATGGCGGGCGTCTGTGTGCTTGCGGCGTGCGCGACGGCCTCGGGAGACGGCGGTCGTCCCGAGTTCGACGACGACGGAGGCGCCGGCGCGAGCAGCAGCAGCGGAGGGCCCGACACTCCGACCGACGACGGCGGCGCAGGGGGCGACCCCGGCGTGACGCCCGACGCGTCGACGGACGCGCCGATCGACGTCGCGCCGGGCGGGAACCCCGTCGGGTTCCCCTGCGCGAAGGCCGACGACTGCATGTCGGGCGAGTGCCGGCCCGTGCTCGCCGGCGGCACGTCGTCCGTCTGCGTGGCGCCCTGCGCGGCGCAGGCGGACTGCGCCGACAACTTCTTCTGCGATCCGACCACGCCCGGCGCGACCGCGGGCTTCTGCGTCCCGCGCAGCCCCGCGCACTGCAAGACGTGCAACAACGACGACGAGTGCGGCTCGCTCTCCGAGCGCTGCGGCGTCGCCGACGGCGACGTCGTCAAGGCCTGCCACGTCGACTGCACGATCGCGGGTCAGGCCGCGTGCCCGCCCGACTACGCGTGCGTGGACACCACGCTCGACGGCACCGGCGCGAAGGTCTGTCGACCGTCCGGCGGCCTGAGCTGCCTCGACGCCCTCGGCGGCTTCTGCGATCGCGTCGCGACCCCGCAGGCGTGCGCGCGCTCCAACGCCGCCGGCAGCTGCGTCGGGCAGCGGACGTGCCTCGCCGCGTCGACGCGCTACGACGCCTGCGGGGCGCAGGCGCCGGTCTGCAAGGCGACGTGCTCGTCGACCGATCCGGCGGGCTGCACCACCTCGTACTGCGCCGAGGCGACGGCGGGTCCGGCGAACTGCGGGACGTGCGGGACGGTGTGCCCCGGGTACCTGCAGCCGAACGCCAACGTCGGCTGCAACCAGCCCGTGTGCACCTTCTCGTGTCAGGGCGAGAAGTACAACGTCGACAACGACAAGAGCGACGGCTGCGAGGTCTCCGATCCCTACGTCGGCAACCACGACACGAACAACGCGACCAACCTCGGCGACCACGGCTGCAGCGACAGCGACATCTTGACGATGCCGTCGACCGCGAGCCTGCCGGCGCGGCTGCCGAGCGACTCCGAGGTCCACGCGAACCCTTCGATCGTCGGCTTCGACTCCGCGACCGGCTCGGCCGCCGACTACTACAAGGTCCGAGGGACCGGCAGCATCCTCTGCGTCAACAACATCGACTACACGCTGACGATGACGGGCAGCGCGTACCCGAGCTGCTACCACCTGCACATCGCGACGGACAAGGACTCCTACGACTGCGATACGAACGCGAGCGGGACCTGCCGGATCAACCCGAGCGGCTCGAGCAAGTACAGCGACAACTCGACCATCACCTTCATCGTGTCGAAGCGTGACGTCGCCGGCTGCAAGGCCGCGCAGCGAGACAACCCGTCGTACCGCGTGTCGGGACACTTCTGAGCGGCCGAGGCATGGCCGCGTAGCCCGCCGCGCCTCGTCCGCGGGCGTCGTCCCGCGTGTCGGGCATTTCGGAGCGGCCGAGCGCGATCCCGTCACGCTCGGCCCGTTCGACACATCCCGGGGCGGCTCCGCCTCCCGTCCGGGGTGAGCGCGGTCGCTCTGCTTCGCCCGGGCTCGCCCGCGCGCGTTCGCCCTCGCCGGGGCCACAAATGTTGGCCACATTGACCTACATTGGCAATCTAGCGCGACACCTTACGGCGGGCCGTGACGGCGGCGCGCTCCCCGCGTCGGGAGCGAGGGCGTTCGTCACGGTCCAGTCGGCTTCGCTTCTTCACGCTTACCCCTTCGTCAGCTCGACTCGCGACGCGGCCCCGCGCGCGGCGAAAGAAATTTCGTTCGCGCGCGCGTCACTTATTTGGCCCTCGCCCTCGAAGCATGCGAACCGTCGAAGCGTGAGCACGATGGCTTCGGTCGCCGAAGCCCGGTTCACGCGCCCCACGTACGCGTGGGGCTGAAGCGAGTGCTCAGCGCGATCCCGAGGAAGAGGCCCCGGAGGATCGCTCGACGAAACCAAGGCGGTAACCCCCGAACGACAGGGGAGTCCGGCCCGGGAGGCATGCGTCATGACGTTTTCCATCGAGTTCGCGGACGAGCAGCAGGAGTACCAGGCGCGCATCAAGGTGATCGGCTGCGGCGGCTCCGGCGGCAACGCGGTCAACACGATGATCAACTTCGGCCTCGAGGGCGTGGAGTTCATCGTCGTGAACACCGACGCGCAGGCGCTGAACAACAACGCCGCCCCCACGCGCCTGAACATCGGCAACGCGGTCACGCGCGGCCTCGGCGCCGGCGCGGATCCGGAGCGCGGCCGCAAGGCGGCGATGGAGGACCACGCGCGCATCAAGGAGCTCATCGGCGGCGCCGACATGGTCTTCATCACCGCCGGCATGGGCGGCGGCACCGGCACCGGCGCGGCGCCCGTCATCGCGCAGCTCGCGCGTGAAGAGGGCGCGCTGACGGTCGGCGTGGTCACCAAGCCCTTCCTCTTCGAGGGCCGCCAGCGCTCGCGCCGCGCGGAGCTCGGCCTCCAGCAGCTCGCCGAGACGGTCGACACGCTGATCACGATCCCGAACCAGAAGCTCCTGATGCTCGGCGAGGACGACCTGTCGTTCGTCGACGCCTTCCGCAAGGCGGACGAGGTGCTCTACCAGGCGGTGAAGGGCATCAGCGACCTCATCACGCAGAACGGCATCGTCAACGTCGACTTCGCCGACGTGAAGACGGTCATGAACAGCATGGGCCGCGCGCTCATGGGCACCGGCATCGCCAAGGGCCAGAACCGCGCGCGCCTCGCCGCCGAGATGGCCGTCTCGTCGCCGCTGCTCGACGACATCTCGGTGGACGGGGCGACCGGCGTGCTCATCAACATCGTCGGCGGCGCCGACCTCAAGATGCGCGAGATCCAGGAGGCCGCGAGCCTCGTCCAGGAGCAGGCGCACGAGGACGCGAACATCATCTTCGGCGCGAGCATCGACGAGCAGCTGGGCGAGAACGTGAAGGTCACCGTCATCGCGACCGGCTTCGACGTCGCGGAGCGGATGGCGGGCCTCGATCAGGCGGCGCGCCTCCAGATCCCGACGGCCGGCCCGGCGACGGTGCCGTCGATGCAGGCCCCGCAGCAGATGTTCCGCGCGCCGTCGGAGAGCGTCTCGCGCCAGCACGTCCAGCCCGTCTTCTCGAGCCAGCCGTCGATGCGCCACGACGTCCACGCGCCTGCGTTCTCGAACCGCCGCGTCCAGCAGGCCGCGCCGGTCAGCCGCGACGCCGGCCTCGAGCAGCGCGTGGCCCCCGCGAGCGGGCGCATCCCGGTCCGCGAGCGCGGCTCGAACTTCCCCGCGTTCGACACCGACTGGGACGTCCCCGCCTTCCAGCGCAAGAACCAGTAGCGCGCCCCGGCTCCGGCCGAGCCCACGCCCGCGCCTCCGCTCCCCGGACGCGCGGGCGTCGCGCGTCGACGGATCGCGAGCGCGCGTCGAGCCGGGAGGACCTCGAGCAGGCTGGACCAGCCCCGATCCGTCCTCGCTCGGGAGAGCGCGGGACTCCTCCGCGCCGGTCTCGACGTCGGGCCCCACCGTGGAGCTCTGGTCACGTCGCGCTGCTGCATTTCTCGGCGGTACGTCGCGGCTCGCGTTGTCAGATTGGCGCTCGCAGGAGGGGGTTGCGCCGCGCTCGTGACGAAACGCCGCGCGGTCCGCGCGCGATCGCGACGTCGCGGTCGCGAGCTCGCGCTGGTCTTCTCCTTGCGTGGGGGCGCCGGCGATGAAACTTCGAACCTGCCCGTCCGCATGGCGTTTCAGAATCGGGCTCGCTGCGCTCGTCCTCCTCGCATCGTCGGGGGAGGCCCGGGCCCAGAGCCTCCGGGTCCTCGAGTCGATGCCGCGCCTCGACGCGCGCGGCGTCGAGATCCCGAAGCGGCCGCCGACGTCGATGCCCGACGGCGTGAGCTACCGGGACTGCGTCGACGACCAGAGGATCCGCTTCGTCGTCCAGCTCGACGGGTTCGAGGCGAACGCTTCGCTGCAGGTATGGGCCGCGCCGAGCGGGACCGATTGCAAGGTCCAGACGAATCGCGCGGGATCGCCCGCGGCGTGCTGGCCTCTCGTGACGGGCGCGCCGCTCCAGTCCACCGCGACGGTCGACATCCCGGTGCGCGCGCTTCTCTCCGGCGCGGCCTCGGGGTCGCTCGAGCCCGTCGCCGATGAGCGCGTGTGCGGGAAGGTCGACCTCACGAACATCTCCGTGCAGTTCCTCTACTTCGGCCCCGGCCAGCCGGCGACGCCTGCGCTGGCGAGTGACGTCGTCGTCGCCGCCGACACCGTGGGTCCGCGGCCGCCGCAAGGAGTGACCACCGCTGCGGGGACAGGACAGATCCACGTGAGCTGGGACGCTCCTCCGGAGGCGTCGTCGATCAAGGTCTTCTGCGATCGCCTCGAGAGCCCGGACGGCGGCGCGGCGGGCGCGTGCTCCAGCCCCGCCTTCGACGCCGTGACGACGCCGGACGGCGCGTTCATCCCCGAGCACGAGTGTGGGGCGGTCTCGGAGGACGCGACGGCGGCGCTGCTACGGGAGGCGCGCGGCGAGCCGCTCGTGCCGCGTACGCCCGCGGATCCGGCGGCGACGTATGCGATCGCTCTGGCGGCCGTGGACGCCTTCGAGAACGTCGGGCCGCTCTCGGAGCCGGCGTGTGGACACGCCGAACCGAAGGCCGCGGACGGCGAGAGCGGCTGCTCGACGACGGGCTCTCCCCTCGGCGGCGGCGGTCTTCTCACGGCGATCGGCGCCGCCGTCTTCGTGACGATGCGCCGTCGCCGGAGCGGCCGACGGTGAACGCAGGCCGCCTGCCCGTCGACGCGGCTTCGAGCGCGTCGACCCGTAAGGGAGTCGCCGCGTACGCGCGAGAGGTACGACGCGGCCCTCGCGCCGATCCGCCCGGCGCGTCGATTCTCGTCCGCGCCGCGGGGAGAGCGGCGCGGCGATCGCGACGCGCGCCTACAGCGCGCGCCCGACCACCATGTTCCGCCCGCGCTCCTTGGCCGAATAGAGGCGCCGGTCGACCTCGTCGACGAAGCGCTTCACCGCGTCTTCGTCCGCCGGGACGATCGTGCCGACGCCGATGCTGACGGTGACGTTCGGCGCGACCGTCGACGTCTCGTGCGCGATCGCCTCGGCCGCGATCGCGTCGCGGCAGCGCGCCGCGACGCGCTCGGCGCCGTTGGCGTCGGTGTCGGGGAGGACGAGGACGAACTCCTCGCCGCCGTAGCGGGCGAGGAAATCGCGCGGGCGCGTCGCGTTGGTGCGGAGCGTCTGCGCCACGCGCTGGAGACACTCGTCGCCGCGGACGTGGCCGTACCGGTCGTTGTATTGCTTGAAGCAGTCGATGTCGATCATCACGAGGGAGAGCGGACGCTTCGCGTCCCGGGCCGCGATCCACTCGGACTCGAGGACCGCGTCGAACCGGCGCCGGTTGCCGACCCCGGTGAGGCCGTCCTTGAACGAGAGGTCCTCGAGCTCGCGCTGGAGGCCCATCAGGCGCTCCTCGGTCCGCTTCCGCTCGCTGATGTCGAACATGAAGCCGATCAGCGAGTCGACGCTCCCGTCCGGGTTCCGCACGACGTGGACGACGTCGCGGAGCCAGACGTAGCTGCCCTCCTTCGTCAGCGCGCGGTAGTCGGCCTCGTGATCGACGCCGGCCTTCGACTGCGCGACGCAGAAGTCGACGACCCGCTGCCGGTCGTCGGGGTGCATTCGATCGGCCCAGTCCTGCACCGTCGCCCAGCTCTCGGGCGTCCAGCCGAGGAGCTCCTCGATCTGCGGTCCGATGTACGCGAACCGCATCGTGCTCCAGTCGATCTTCCACGGGATCGCCTTGGTCGACTCGAGCAGCGTCTTGTACACCGCCGGATCGATCTCCTGTCGCCCGCTGCCCCTGGGCACGTCATTGCTTGACATCGGCTCCGCCCGCTCGAACGTAGAGCTTCATCAGCTCCGCGGGATCATCGTACACGATCCGCTCGCCTGCCCGAAGGTCGCGGCGCATCAGGCGGATCATCTGAAGGAGGACTTCCTGGACAAACGTCTCAACCGGGCGACCCGTGACCTCCGCCAGCCGGCCGGCGAGGATGGTCGTGTCGCTGACCAGGGGGCAGATCCGGTAGCCGTATTTCCCGCCGATCGCCTCGGGGACGAGGTCCATGAAGCGCCCCGGCCGCTGGCGGAAGAAATCGAGCGTGAGGCGGTAGGCGTTCGCCCCGAGGATCGGCAGGTCCTCCGGGACCGGCGCCTCGTCGTCGAGGACCTGGAGCGACGTCGCGAGGGGCAGGAGCTGGTCGAGGCGGTAGGAGCTCATGTGTGGGTTGCCGACACGAACGAGGTTCGCGATCAGCTCCCCGAGCGAGGCGTGACCGATGATCGCGGCCCGCTTCGGGAGCCCGCCCCAGACGCCGTCGGCGCCGTTCAGGAGCGACTCGATCAGCGACGCGTTCTCGAAGCCGCCGCCGGCGTGCATGTGGACCAGGATCTTGAGCGGAGGCGGCAAGAGGCTCCGCGCCGCCGCGACGTAGGCGCCGACCTGGAACGGCATGTACGTGCCGCGATCGTCCTCGATGCTCACGCCCTCGATCGGTTGGCTGGCGAGCAGGCTCAGGATCTCGAACGTCTCGTCCGCGTTCTCGGCGAAGGCGTCGCAGCCGTCGACGATGTTGATCAGGACGCGAGGCCGGCCGCCGCCGTCGCCTCGGATGTTCTCGTTGAGCCAGGCGATCGTCGGCGGGAGGCTCCGGCGGAGCGTCTCGAAGTCGTAGAGCCCCTTCATCCCCGCCGGGCTCAGGTAGATCTCGTGGAGCGTGTTGGGGACGCCGTACGCCTTCAGCTTCTGCTGGGATGGGGACGGCGTGAAGACGCCGTCGGGGCTCGCGATGCCGATGTCGGTGAACGCGAAGCCGCCGGTCATGTCGACGCCGTGGTCGCGGAGGTACATCATGAAGTCGTCGTCGACCTCGAGCTCCTCGGGCATCGCGTAGTCGAGCGTCCCGAGGAGGACGTTCTTGAAGCCGAACTCGCGGACGCGAGGCAGGATGCTCAGCTTGTCCGCGAGCGTCTGCCCGACGCGCGCGCCGACGGGGTTCTCCCGCAGCGAGAGGTCGATCAGGTACGGCTCGACCGTCGCCAGACGGGCGACCTTGTCGTTCGCGGCGGCGAGTGAGGCGCGGGCGAGATCGATGGCCGTGCGTGAGGGGGGCATCGCCAGAGGTTAGGGGCCGCCGGCCTGCGGATCCACGCCGAAGACGCCCCGCGCGGGGCGGCCGCCGTCACCGCTTCGGAGCACGGCGTCCGGTCGTGAGGACCCATCGGCAGTCGCAGCTGCTGGTGACCGGGAAGCCCGCCGCGCCCGAGACGAGCATGTCCATGCACTGATCGCACGTCTTCACGTAGTAGCCGTACTTGTTGCAGCCACGCACGATCCACAGAACGTCGTCGTCGCTCGTGAGGTGCAGCTCCGCGGCGGGACAGCCGAAGTCGATGGAAGCGCGCCGGCTCAGCGGCACTCTCGGCGGCTCCGGCTCGCTCACGGCGCAGGCGATCACGAGCGCGCCCACGAGCCCGTACGCTGCCGTCGCCGCCACCGTCCTTCGAGAGGGCGCGGCTCCGCGGAGACGTCGTCGCGCACGATCCCACGCGGGCATCGAGGGCATCATCGCGGATCGAGCGTGGAGGTCGAGGAGCGACTCGAGCCTGTCGAGCCCCTGAGAACGAAGCGCATGAACTTCGGAATATACCCGCGATCATCGAATCGCGTCAGGCGTGGGCGGGCGCGGGCGTCGTCGGGGCGCCGGGACCGGGCTGGAGCAGATCGGCGAACAGCGCCCGGTAGTGCACGAGCGCCTGCCGAAGCTCCTCGGTGTTCAACCGCGCGGCGGTGCTGGCCTGCGCGAGCTCGCGCGCCGCGCGGTAGTGCTGGACGACGTCGGGGTGGTCGACGGAGAGGTCCGCGGCGCGCTGCTCGAAGCCGCTGTCGGCGGAGTAGCCGCGCGCGCGCATGACCTCCTTGATCAGCTCGTTGGCGTGCCCGACCGCGCTGCGCGGATCGTCGACGAACTGCCCCTGGATGCCGGTCCAGGCGGACGTGAAGCGCGCGCGGTCGCCTTCGCTGAGCTCGTGGAGCTCGATCTCCTCGACGTGTCGAGCCCGAGCGGCGAGGACGCGCTGACCTTCCCGCGGGCCGTAGCGCTCGACGGCGCGCTCGTACTCCGGGCCGAACCGCTCGCGCAGGGCGGCGGCGCGCTGCCGAGCCCGCCGGGCGAGCGTCATCGACACGAAGGCGGCGAGCGCGACCAACACCAGCGCGCCGACGACGGCCCAGGCGATGTCCGTTTCGGTCATGACCATGTCCCTCGGCGGAGCGGGCAGCAACGCCCGTGCCCGCTGCGCGCCTCGCGGTCCGCGGGCGCCGGCGCGCCGCGCTTCCGGCGGCCGGGG
>JAHBWF010000067.1 GCA_019637105.1 Labilithrix sp. | reverse complement strand
TCTCGACCTCCTCCGCGATGATGTCGTTGCAGAGACCGATGCACTCGTCGCAGATGTAGACCGTAGGTCCTGCGATGAGCTTCTTCACCTCCTTCTGCGACTTACCGCAGAAGGAGCAGCTCAGATTGCCACTGGTGTGATCGTCTCGCCGCCGCTCCAAGACCCGCCTCGTCTTCTGGGAAGCTTATTCCCGTCCAAGCGTCACCGCAAGCTTGTGGGCCTGCGCGACGAACGGGACCTCCGCTTCATCCTTCGGATGGTGTCGGCTCCACACCGTCGTGGAGACGCGCACCGAAGCGGGGCCGACTCGCTGAAGGGCCGACCCCACCCCAACCGCTCTACTTGTCCTTGCTCCCGTCGCTCTTCTTCTTCGGGGGCAGCATGACGTTGTCGATGAGACCGTACTCCTTCGCCGCTGCGGCTCCCAGGTAGAAGTCTCGATCGATGTCCTTGAGGATCTGATCCTTGTTCTTGCCGGTGGCGTTCGTGAGGATGTCGGTCAGCACCTCCTTGAGGTGCCGGATCTCGCGCGCCTGGATCTCGATGTCGGAGGCCTGACCACGCGCACCGCCCATCGGCTGGTGGATCATGATCCGCGCGTTCGGCAGGGCGTTGCGCCGGCCCTTGGCGCCCGCGGCGAGCAGCACCGCCGCCATCGACGCCGCCATGCCGAGGCAGGTGGTCGAGACGTCGCACCGCACGTACTGCATCGTGTCGTGGATGGCGAGACCGCTGGTCACCACGCCGCCGGGGCTGTTGATGTAGACCATGATCTCCTTGTCGGGATCCTCGCTCTCCAGGAAGAGAAACTGAGCGATGATCACGTTCGCCAGCATGTCGTGGATCTCGTCATAGAGAAACACGATGCGGTCCTTGAGCAGGCGGTCGAAGATGCTCCACCCGCGCTCGCCCCTGTGCGTCGTCTCGACGACGTTGGGGATCAAGACGTCCTTGTGGCGCTCGAGCACCTCGAGCGCCTGAGCTCGCGTCTCCGGCCTTTTCATGGGTCAGCCTTCCTTCTTCTCTTCGGACTTCGTCTCTTCGGGCTTCGATGCCGCCGCGGCGGGCTCGGCTTCGGGCTTGGGCGGCTCGCCCTCGGTGATCTTGGACTTCGACTCGATGAAGTCGAGGATCTTGTCCTCGAGGATCATGCCGATCAAGATGTCACGCTTCGACTTCTCGCGGTACTCCACACGCAGCTTCGCGACGTTCTTCCCCGTCTCGGCCGCGAGCTCTTGCATGCCCTTCTCGAGGTCCTCGTCGGTGACCTTGAACTCGTTCTTCCGCGCGATCGCCGCCATGAGGAGCCCCGCGCGCACCTTGCGCTCGGCGTCCGCGTGGATGGCGTGGTGGAGCGCCTCGGCTTGCTCCTTCGAGAAGCGCTGACCCGCGCGGCGGGCCTGCATCACGACCTCCTGCTCCATGATCCGGCACTGCTGCTCCACGAGCGACGGCGGGACGTCGCAGGGGTTCAGCTCGTTCAGCTTCGCGACGATCTGCTCGGCGAGCACCGTCTCCGCGCGGTCCTTGAAGGCCTTCTCGAGCTTGGTGTGCACGTCCGCGCGGAGGGCGACGAGCGTGTCGAAGCCGATGTCCTTGGCGAACTCGTCGTCCAGGGCCGGCGGGACGCGCTCCTTGAGGTCGACGATCCCGATGTCGAAGACGCCCTTCTTCCCGCGGAAGTCCTCGCGCGGGTGCTCGGCGGGGAACGTGTGCTCCGCGGTGACCTTGTCGCCGTTGTTCTTGCCGACGAGCGCCGCGTCGATCTCCGGGAGCGCCTGCCCCGCCCCGAGCTCGAGCTGGACCCCCTGCCCGCCGCCGTCCTTCACCTCCTTGCCGTCGACCGAGAGCGTGAAGTCGATCGTGACGACGTCGCCGGCCTTTGCCGGGCGCGCCGGGTCCGGCGCCTTCAGCGCGGCGTTGCGCTGGCGGAGCTGCTCGAGCTGCTCGTCGATCGACGCGTCCGGCACCTCGGCCTTCGGCTTGTAGAGCTCGAAGCCCTCGTACTTGACGTCCTCGATCTCGGGCTGAACCTCGAAGCGCGCCTTGTAGGAGAACGCCTTCTTCGGATCGACGCCCTGGCCGGCCTCGACGGACGGCTGGTTCACCGGCGTCAGGTTCTTCTCGCTGAGCACCTTCGGCAACGTGTCGTTGACGATGGCGTTCGCGACGTCGTTCGCGACCTGCGGTCCGAACAGGCGCGAGAGCACGTCACGCGGCGCCTTGCCGGGCCGGAACCCCTTGACGTGCGCCTTCTTGCCGAGGTTGAGGTAAGCCTTGTCGACTTGAGCCTTCACGGAATCGGCGGGGATCTCCACCGAGAGCTCCATGACGACAGGCGAGATTCGCTGGACGGTGACTTCCACGTGAGTCGCGTCGACCGAAGGTCGACCTCCAATAGAGGTGGTTGGGGAGGTCCCCAAGTTGAGGGCGGCCACAATACTTTCTGAGCGTTAGGGGTCAAGGGGCGCGACTCGGACCGATCGCCCCGCCCGCCTTCCTCGACGCGGCCCGCTGGCCTCGCGTCGCGAGCGCGCGCCCGCCGGCGGCGACCGTCGCAGGGATGACGCTCGGCGCCTCATGCGACGAGGTCGTGACGCCGCGCTCCGCGTCGCTCCGCGCCGAGCGGCCGCGGAGCGACGGCGCGATGACGCTCGCCCTCGGCTCCCCCTCTCCCGCTCGAGCCGCGCGCGAGCGACTCCGCGAGCTCACGCGGGACGAGCGCGGCGGCACGCCGGCTGCACGAGCGGGAGGCATGACCGACGCCGCCGCCTCCGCCACGCTCCCGCCGCCCGACGACTACGAGCGCGCGCTCCAGCGCGAGCGCCTCGACGCGAGCATCCTGCGCGCGCTCGGCGAGCGGCGGGCGTACCGCGACGCGCGCGTCACCCCGCCGAGCGGGGCGTGGGACGGCCTCGAGCTCCAGGTCGAGCGCGCGGCGACGCTGCTCTGGGAGGTCTCCACGGCGCCCGTCGCCCTGCGCCACGACCTCCTCGCCTACTGCGCGTTCCTCGCGCGCGAGCTCGAGATCACCGAGCGGCTCGCGCTCGATCCCGACGAGGAGTGGTCGCGCCTCGGAGAGCTGGCGCCGCGCGCCATCACCGCGCTCGACGACGTCGGCGCCGAGCTCGCCACGCCGCGCTCGGAGTCGAACCCGACGACGCGCGCCCTGGCGGCCGCCTTCGGGACGATCCGCGCGGAGCTCGCGCGCGCCGTCACCGACGCGCCCTCGCCGACCGGCGGGCGCTGGCGCGAGGCCGCCTGATCGCGACGCGAGCCCACCGCGCGCCGCGACCGCGGCCCGCGATCGAGGACCGGCGGGGCGACGGCCCACGAAAGACGGAAGCCCCCGGACGGCCGGCGTCCGGAGGCGATCTCCCAGAGGGAGCAAGGAAGGCAAGGCGCTCGAGCGCGAGGCCCGAGGCGCGAGCGCCGGCGCGCTCAGTAGTCGTCGTCGTCGTCTTCCTGATCGGGGTCGTACTCGTCGACGGTGTCGTCGAAGAGGAGGTCCGACCCCTCGAAGGTCGTGTCCTGCATCAAGTCGTCGAGGGAGAAGCCGTACTTGAGGTCCGGCCGGATGGCCTCACGCTCGAACTCTTCCATGGTCCGGTAGCTCTTCGGAACACCGCTCATCGTCGTCCTCCGCGCACAAGAAAGCCGTCGGTCGTCATCGCCATCCCCCGTGGAGCCGTCGCCGCTCGGAGCGGCGCGCGGCGTTCCGCGAGGAGCACCACATGGGCCGAGGAGCCCGCTTGAAGCGGCCGCTTCCGGAAGAAGGCCGCCGCGAGGATGCGGTCGACACCCGCCTCCTCCTCCTGATCCCCGAGCACGTTCGAGAGAGCGTCGCGCATGGTCTCCTCGGTCGACGGCCGCGCAAGAAGGTCCTTGCGGCGGCGCGTCCTTCGACGTAGCCTACGTTTGCCTACATCTGGACACACCATACTACGTCCGGGTGGAGCGTCAAAAAAGCTCCCCCGATTTCGAGCGCCTAGCGCGCGGGTGGGACGGGCGGGACGGCGGGACGGCGCGGAGGCGAGCGACGCGGGCCGCGCCACGCGGGCCGCGGCCGCGCCGCCGGGCGCACGCGAGGCGTTGCGGTCGTCGGTCGCTAGGGTCTAAGAAGGTCGGCGAGCGACGCGCGTCCTCTGGGGGACGCGCGCGCCATTCCTTCATGGCAAGAGCGAACGAGCCCGCCGGACCCTGTCGCGTCATCTGCGTCGTCAATCAGAAGGGCGGCGTCGGCAAGACGACGACCGCGGTGAACCTCGCCGCGAGCGTCGCCGCGGCAGAGAAGCGCACGCTGCTCGTCGACATGGACCCGCAAGGGAACGCGAGCTCCGGCGTGGGCGTGCGCCCCGGCTCGCGCGAGCGGACGATCTACGACGTCCTCATCGGCGAGGTGCCGATCTCCGACGTGATCGTCGAGACCGAGGTCGCGACGCTCGCCGTCGCCCCCGCCACCCAGGACCTGGTCGCGGCGGAGATCGAGCTCGTCGACGATCCGAAGCGCGCGCTCAAGCTGAAGGCCGCGCTCGCCCCGGTGCTCTCGCGGTTCGACTACGTCTTCATCGACTGCCCGCCGTCGCTCGGCCTGCTCACGCTCAACGCGCTCGCGGCGACGACCTCCGTGCTCGTCCCGCTCCAGTGCGAGTACTTCGCGCTCGAGGGCCTCACGCACCTGATGGCGACGATCGACCGCGTGAAGAACGGCATGAACGACGGCCTCGAGGTCGAGGGCGTCGTCCTCACGATGTTCGATCCGCGCAACAACCTCGCGCACCAGGTCGCCGACGAGGTGAAGAAGCACTTCTTCGTCTTCGAGAGCGTGATCCCGCGCAACATCCGCCTCTCGGAGGCGCCGTCCCACGGCAAGCCGGTCATCCTCTACGACATCTCCTCGAAGGGAGCGCAGGGCTACCTCGCGCTCGCGAAGGAGCTGCTCACGCGCCACGCCCGCGCCGGCCGCGCGAAGCCGGCGAAGCGCGCCGGAGGCGCTCGCTGATGGACGCGAGCAAGCGTCGCGCGCTCGGCCGCGGGCTCGACGCCCTGCTCCCGTCGGCGCCCGGGAAGTCGGCGCAGGCCTACGGCGACAAGAGCGTCTTCTCGTGCCCGATCGAGAAGCTCGCGCCGCAGAAGGGGCAGCCGCGCCAGCACTTCGCCAAGGACAAGATCGAGGAGCTCTCGGCGTCGATCCGCGAGCACGGCCTCCTCGAGCCGATCGTCGTGCGCCGCGTCTCGGGCCAGGACAAGCTCGAGATCATCGCGGGCGAGCGCCGCTGGCGCGCGTCGCAGAAGGCCGGGCTCCGGGAGGTCCTCGTCGTCGTCAAGGACGTCTCGCCGAAGGCGGCGTTCGAGCTGGCGCTCATCGAGAACGTCCAGCGCGAGGACCTGAACCCCGTGGAGCTCGCCGAGGCGCTCGACCGCCTCACGAGAGAGCACGGCTACACGCAGGACACGCTCGCCGAGCGGCTCGGGAAGGACCGCACCACGATCGCGAACTCGCTGCGCCTCTTGAAGCTCCCGGCGGCGGTCCGCGCGCGCGTCATCTCGGGCGAGCTCACCGAGGGGCACGCGCGGGCGCTGCTCGGCGCGCCGACGGCGTCGAAGATCGAGGAGCTCGCCGAGAAGGTCGTGCGCGGGCGGCTCAGCGTCCGGGCGGCCGAGGCGCTCGTCCGCCAGGCGAAGGCGAAGGGGCAGAAGGGCGGCGAGGCCGAGCGGGGCAAGACCGCGCCCGGGAAATCGGCATCGGTCCGCGACCTCGAGGCGCGGCTCACGCGCACCGCGGGGACGAAGGTCCTCTTGAAGCAGGACGCCCGCAACGACAAGAAGGGCGAGATCGCGATCCCGTACGAGGACCTCGACCACCTCGACCGCATCCTCGCGCGCGTCTTCCGCTTCAGCTGACCGGCCCGCGCCGGGCGCGGGCGGCGAGCGCGGCCGCGCA
This sequence comes from Labilithrix sp., assembly GCA_019637105.1. Lineage (GTDB taxonomy): Bacteria > Myxococcota_A > Polyangia > Polyangiales > Polyangiaceae > Labilithrix. The sequence continues at coordinate 32,732 of JAHBWF010000067.1, read as the reverse complement.
TCGGGATCGAGGCGCGGCCCGTTCTCGAGTAGGCTGCCGCCGATGAGCGCCACGATCCTCGACGGGAAGAAGCTAGCGGAGTCCGTGCGCGCGGAGGTCGCCGCGGGCGTGGCCCGCTTCGTCGCCGAGCACGGCAGGCCGCCCGGCCTCGAGGTCGTCCTCGTCGGCGAGGATCCCGCGAGCCAGGTCTACACGCGCAACAAGCAGAAGGCGTCCATGGAGGTCGGCATCCGCGGCGAGCTCCACACGCTGCCGGCCTCGACCACGGAGGCGGAGCTGCTCGCGCTGCTCGAGCGCCTCAACGAAGACGACGCCGTGGACGGGATCCTCGTCCAGCTCCCCCTCCCCTCGCAGATCCAGGAGCAGAAGGTCCTCGACGCGATCCGCGCGGACAAGGACGTCGACGGGTTCCACCCCGTCAACGCGGGCCTGCTCGCGTCGGGGCGCTCGGGGCTCGTGCCCTGCACGCCGCGCGGCTGCATGAAGCTCATCGCGCTCGCCGGGACGAAGCTCGAAGGCGCGCGCGCCGTCGTCGTCGGCCGCTCGAACATCGTCGGCAAGCCGATGGCGCAGCTGCTCCTCGGCGCCAACGCGACCGTCACCATGGCCCACTCGCGGACGAAGGACCTCGCCGCGCGCTGCCGCGAGGCGGACGTGCTGGTCGTCGCCGTCGGCCGCGCCGAGCTCGTGCGGGGCGACTGGGTCAAGCCGGGCGCCACGGTGATCGACGTCGGGATGAACCGCGTCGCGCTGCCGGAGGGCGCGCCGGGCGGCAAGACGTCGAAGCTCGTGGGCGACGTCGCCTTCGAGGAGGCCGCCCGGGTCGCCGGCGCGATCACGCCCGTGCCGGGCGGCGTGGGCCCGATGACGATCGCGTGTCTCCTCGAGAACACGCTCCTCGCCGCCAAGCAGCGCCTCGCGAAGCGGGGCTGAGCCGGGCGGGCGCCCGCCCGTCACGTCATCTCGTTCATCGGCCGCAGGATCACGTTCACCACGCGCGAGCGGCCGCGCGGCAGGACGGCGAGGACGACGGCCTCGGCGACGTCCTCGGCCGTGGAGAAGCCCTTCATGTTGGCGCCGTCGTAGGTGCGGCCGTCGCCGATCGCGAAGTGCGTCTCGACGCCGCCCGGGCACACCAGGCTCACCTTGATGTTCTTGTCGTAAAACTCGCGATCGAGCGACTGCGAGAGCGCCACCTGCGCGAACTTGGACATGCAGTAGATGCCCTCGTTCGGGTAGCCCTGGAGGCCGGCGACGCTCGACACGTTGACGATGTTCCCGCCGCCCTGCTTCAGCATGTGCGGGATCGCCTCCTTGCAGAAGAGCCACGTCGACTTCGCGTTCGTCGTCATGATCCGGTCGTAGTCCTCTTCGGTCCAGTCGAGGAACGGCCGGTAGCCGCCGACGCCGGCGTTGTTCACGAGGATGTCGATCCGCCCGAAGGCGTCGATCGTGCCCTTCACGACGCCCGCGACGTCGGACGCCTTCGTGACGTCGCCGGCGAAGGTCTTCGCCTTGCCGCCCGCGGCGGCGATCGTTTCCTCGAGCGCCGCGAGGTCCTTCGTGTTGCGGGCCGTACCGACGATGGTCGCGCCCTCGGCGGCGAGCGCGAGGCAGCTCGCGTAGCCGATGCCGCGGCTGGCTCCAGTGACGAGGGCGATCTTGTCCTTCAGGCGCATCGTGAGCTCCTTGTCGAGAGGCAGGCAGCCTACACGATCGGCGCGGCCGGACGAGCGGCCACGGGCCTCGAGCTGCGACGCGGTAGGTCAGCGCCGCGACCGCGCGTGCCGGAGGCGGTCGACGGCGACGGCCAGCACGATGATCGCGCCGGTCGCGATCTCCTGCGTCCAGCTCGGCATCCCGCGGTGCACGGCGCCGGTCTTGATGACCGTCATGAGGAGCGCCCCCAGCACCGACCCGATCACGCTGCCCTCCCCGCCGGCGAGCGAGGCGCCGCCGATGACGACCGCCGCGATGACGTCGAGCTCGAGGCCGATCGAGTCGGTGGGGTCTCCGACGGTGAGCGTCGACAGCTCCATCACGCCCGCCACGGCGAACAGCGTGCTCGAGAGCACGTAGACGAGGATCTTCACCCGCGCCGGGTCGATCCCGCAGAGACGCGCCGCGGCCTCGTTGCTGCCGACGGCGAAGACGTGGCGGCCGAAGCGCGTGTAGTTGAGCAGCAGCGCGACGGCGAGCGCGAGCGCGAGCGCGAGCCAGAGCCCGGGCGCGGAGAGATCGGCGGAGAGGAGCCGCTCGAGCCCCTTGGTGTCGCAGTCGATCTTCTGCTCGTCCGCCAGCCCCTTCGCGGCGCCGCGGAGGACGGTCATCGCGCCGAGCGTGACGACGAACGGCATCATCTTGAGGCGCCCGACGAGCGCGCCGATCGACGCGCCGACCAGCGCGGCCACGAGGATCGCGCCGAGGACGGCGACGGCGGGGCTGTAGCCGCTCCGGAGCAGGCGCGCGACGAGGACCGTGGTCAGCGCGACGAGCGATCCGGCCGAGAGATCGATGCCGCCGGTGACGATCACCATCGTCATCCCGAGCGCGCAGATCGCGACCACGACGGTCTGCCGCGCCATCGTCAGGAGGTTCTGCGTCCGGAGGAAGGTGTCGGGCGTCAGGACCGCGAAGACGGCGTAGACGACGACGACCGCGACGAGCGGGCCGAGCCACGCGGGGCGACGGGCGCCGAGCAGCGAGCGAAGGTTCACGACGAGGCCTCCAGGAGCAGCTCCTCTTCGGTCCACTCCGACGCGGGCCGGGGCGCGCCGAGCTCGCCCCGCCGGAGCACCGCGATGCGATCGCACGTCGAGACGAGCTCGTCGAGCTGGCTGGACACGAGGACGATCCCCTTCCCCTTCTGCGCGAGCTGGCGCACGAGCGCGAGCACCTGCGTCTTGCTGGCGATGTCGATGCCGCGCGTCGGCTCGTCGATCAGGAGGACGTCGTAGTCCTCGCGCAGGAGGCGCGCGAGCTGCACCTTCTGCTGGTTGCCGCCGGAGAGCTCCCCCGCCGCCTGCGCGGGGCCGCTCGCCTTGATCGCGAGCTCGGCGATCCACCGCGCGCCCTCGACGAGGAGCGCGCTCGGGAGCGAGACGAACGCGCCGCGCTTCGAGAGCGTGACGTTCTCCGCGATCGAGCGCGAGAGCATGAGCCCCTCGCCGCCGCGGTCCTCGCTGAGCAGGCCGACGCCCTTGTCGGCGCGGACGCGGACGGCGCCCCGGACGCGGGCGTCGAGGCCGGCGATCAGGCGGAGCAGCTCCGTCCGCCCCGAGCCGACGAGCCCGGCGATCCCGAGCACCTCGCCGCGGCGGAGGGCGAACGTGGCCGAGCGCGGCCGCTCGAGCCCGCCGAGCGCGTCGACGTCGAGCAGGACGCCCTCGCCCGGGCGCTCGCCGGGGGCGACGCCGGCCCGCGGCTCGCCGCGCGACGCCTCGAGCTCCCGCCCGAGCATCTCGCGGACGATCTGCTCGGGCGGCGTGACCTTCGGATCGCCCTCGCCCTGGACCTTGCCGTCGCGGAGCACCGTGTAGCGGTCGGCGTGCGCGCGCACGTCGCCGAGGAAGTGCGTCACCAGGACGACCGCGAGGCCCGCCGCCTTGAGCGCGTGGACGCGCGTGAAGAGCCGCGCGGCGTCGTCCTGACCGAGGCTGGCGGTCGGCTCGTCGAGGACGAGGACCTTGGCGGAGAGCCCGTCCTCCGAGCTCGCGTGCGTCGCGGCGCCCCCCTGAGCGAGCGCCCGGGCGATCTCGACGAGCTGCTGGTCCGCGACGCCGAGGCTCCCGGCGCGGACGTCGAGCGGGATCCGGCGCCCGACGCCCGTGACGAGGCCGAGCGCGCGCTCGGCGAGCTCGCGCGCCGCGCCGCGGCGGACGAAGCCGGCGCGCGCGGGCTCGAGCCCGAGGACGACGTTCTCGAGGACGGTCAGGTGGAGGCACAGCGTGCGCTCCTGCGGCACCATCACGACGCCGGCCCTGCGCGCCGCGCCGGGCCCGGACGGCGCGTACGGCGCCCCGGCGAGCTTCATCCGGCAGCGATCGGCCGACTCCGCGCCGAGCAGGATCCGCATCAGCGTGCTCTTGCCGGCGCCGTTCTCGCCGAGCAGCGCGTGGATCTCGCCGCGGCGCACGCTCAGGCTCACCCCTCGGAGCACGGCGACGGCGCCGAACGACTTCTCCGCGCCGGCGATCTCGAGCGCGGGCGGCGCGGACGCCGTCGCCTCCGAGGACGACGAGGCGACGGGCGGGCTCGTCACTCCCCGAGCCACGGCTTGAGATCGGGCGACATGATCGCCTTCACCGCGGGATCGTCGAGGCTCTCCTTGTCGACGAGGCGCGCGCCCGTGTCGATGCGCTTGTCGACCGGCTTGCCGCGCAGGTGCTCGGTCATCGTCTTGACGGCGAGGTAGCCCATGTTGAACGGGTCCTGCACGACGAGGCCGTCGATGTCGCCGTCCCGCAGCGCCGCGACGAGCTTGTCCGACGTGTCGAAGCCGTAGAACCTCACCTTCTTGTTCACGCCCGACTTCTTCAGGGCCTGGAGCATGCCGAAGGTCGTCGACTCGTTCGGCGTGAAGATGCCGTTCACGGCGCCGGCCCCTGCCTTGTGCGCGACGAGGAGGCTCTCGGCCTTCTGGAACGCGCTCTCGGTCGTCGCGCCGCCGTACTGGTTGTCGCTCAACAGCTCGAGCCCCGGCTTGCCCTTGATGCCGTCGAGGAAGCCCTTCTCCCGGTTCTGCGTGCTCGCCGAGCCCTCCTGGTAGCGGAGGACGATGACCTTGCCCTTGCCGTCGAGCTTCGCCGCCATGCCCTCGGCGGCGAGCTTGCCGGCCGCCTGGTTGTCGGTCGCGACGAAGCTCACGTGATCCTCGCCCTGGAGGTCCGAGTCGAAGACGACGACGGGGATCTTCGCCTGCGCGGCGGCCTTCACCGGAGCGCGCAGCGCGCTGTCGTTCAGCGGCGCGAGGACGATGCCGGAGACCCCCTGCGCGACGAACGTGTTCACGACGTCGATCTGCGCCTTGAGGTCGTCCTCCTTGAGCGGGCCCTTCCAGACGACGTCGACGTCGAGCTCCCTCGACGCCTTCACCGCGCCGGCGTGGACGCTCTTCCAGAACTCGTGCGTCGTGCCCTTGGGGACGACGGCGATCTTGAGCCGTTTGTCGCCCGCCGCGGCCGAGCCGCCGCCCGCGGGGCCCGCCTTCGACGAATCCTTGCAAGATACAAGGACCAGCGCGGCGATCCCGACGAGGAGCGCCCGGCGACGGAGGACGGCCGGCTTCTTCATCGGGCGGGATCCTAACACCGGACGGAGCGTCAGGCGCTCTCGTCGCGCCGGACGAGCGCGGCGGCGTCGAGCAGGTAGCCGTCGTCGCGCGTGATCAGGATGGGCTCGAGCCCGAGCCGGCGGAGGCGGCGCACGGCGCTGTAGACCCGGAGGAGACCGGCGGTGTGCCGCATCCGCTCTCCCGGCCATCCGGCCTCGATGAGCGCCTCGGCGCCGAGCGCGACGCCGGGCTCGGCGAGCCGCGCGACGACCAGGCGCTCGAGCAGCCGGCGGACGGGACCGTAGCGCGCGAGGTCCACGCGCTCCCCCCGCGGCGGGACGATCCAGCGCGACGCGGGCCCGACCACGAACGCGGGACCGGCGGCGCTCGTCCGGGCCGCGTCGACGCGCAGCGGGCGTCGCGTTCCGGAGAGGCGGCCTCGAGTGACGCGCGCGGCGACGGTGAGCGCGGAGAGCCGATCTCGGCGCGGGGCCGCGCGTTCGAGGAGCGTCCGCGCCGCCTCGGCTGTCGGCCTCGCCGGCGAGCAGCGCGGCCGCCGCGGCGTGAAGACCGCGACGACGAGCCTCGGCGTCGGGATCGTCGCACTGCCGCGCGCGCGCTCGAGACGCGCGCGCGCTTCTCCGGATCGCTGCCCTCGCGGTGGCGAGCGCGGCGGCGGCGTGCGCGTGGACCGCGGCGAGGCCCTTCCTGACGCCGGCGCGGTCGAGCGCGCTCGCGGCTCGATCGAAGAGCGCGACGGCCGCGTGGGGATCTTCGCGCTCGAGCGCCGCGGCGCCCTGACGATGGAGCTCGATCGCGTCCTGCCAGCGCTCGCCCGCCTCGCGCTCGCCGCGCACGAGCTCGGCGACGTGCGCGGGGAGGACGTCGAGCGACGAGCGCGGCGCGCGCGCCAGCACCTCGCGAGGGAGGCCGCGCGCGATCTCGCGGGCGTCGAGACCGACGAGCGCGCCGAAGCCGAGCACCTTCTCCTGCCGGAGGACGTCGCCGTGCTCGACGTGGATCGCGAGCGCGTCGCGGAGCGCCGCGAGCGCCTCGGCGGGCTCGCCCTGGAGCGCCCGCAGGATGCCGGTCGCCACGAGGCTGTCCGCGAGCCCGCGCGGGCTCCCCTGCTCGCGGTGCGCCGCGGACGCCGCGGCGAGCGCGGCCGCGGCCTCGTCGGTGCGCCCGAGCGCGGTGAGCGCCCAGCCGAGGCTCCGCGTCGCCTCCGCGCGCGTCACGGCGTCCCCGCCGCGCGCCGCGAGCTCGAGCGCGCGCGACAGCTCCACCTCCGCGTCCTGGACGCGGCCCTCCTCGAGGGTGACGCGCGCCTTCGCGACGAGGGCGCGCGCGAGGAGGCGCGCGTCCCCCGAGCGCTCCGCGGCGGCGGCGCCGGCGGCGAAGAGCTCCGACCGGAGCTCGAACAGGCTCCGGAACAGCAGGAGGTCCGAGAGCGCGAGCACGATGCGCGCCGCGATCTCGGGCGCGGGTCCCGCGCGCGTCGCCTCGAACGCGGCGAGGAGCTCGGGCAGGAGCTCGGCGAGCGCGTCGAGGGCGCGCGGCGCCCCGTCGCCGTAGGTGCGCGCGGCCGCGCGCTCGGCCTCGGCGAGGTGATGGCGCGCGTGACGCGCCCGCGCCGCCTCGGCGGCCGCGTCGTCGAGCTTCTCGCGCGCCCAGGCGCGCACGGTCTCGAACGACGCGAGCCGCACGCGCCCGTCCGCGCCGGCGCTCCGCACGAGCAACGAGCGCCGTACCAGGCTCTCGAGCGCGTCGAGGACCTCCACGCCGTCGAGCGCGAGCACCTCCTCGGCCGCCTCGACGCCGAACGGCGCCGCGAAGACGCTCGCCTGCGCGAGGGCGCTCCGTTCGACCTCCGACAGGAGCTCCCACGACCAGTCGAGCGTCGCGCGCATCGTCCGATGCGCGGGCGGCGCGGCGCCCGCCCTGTCCGTGAGGACGTCGAGCCGCTCCGCGAGGCGCGCGGCGAGGGCCGCCGGCGAGAGCACCTCGAGGCGCGACGCCGCGAGCTCGATCGCGAGCGGCAGGCGATCGACGCGCCGGACGATCGCCCGCGCGTCGGCGTCCGTCATCTCGACGGGGCCCCCCGCGGCCGCCCGCGCGCGGTCGCGGAGGAGCGCGATCGCCTCGGGCTCGTCGAGCGGGGCGAGGACGAGCTTCTCCTCGGCGCGCGCGCCGAGCGGCTCGCGGGCGGTCGCGAGGATCCGGAGCTCCCGCGCGCCGTCGAGCAGCCCGACCGCGAGCTCGCGCGCGGCGAGCCCGAGCTGCTCGGTGTTGTCGAGGACGACGAGGAGCGGGCCTCTCTCCGACAGCGCGGCCGCGAGCGCGTCGAGCGCGGGGCGGGCCTGCGACTCGGCCTTCAACGGGACCCGAGCGGCCGCCGCGACCGCGCGCACCGCGGCCTCGAGCGATCGCGCCTCGCCGAGCGGCGCGTGGACGACGGCGCCGGCGCTCGCCGCCGACGCGACCGCGAGGCGCGTCTTGCCCACGCCGCCGGCGCCGACGATCGTGACGAGGCGCGCGCCGGTCGCGAAGCGCCGGTCGATCTCGGCGAGCTCGCGCGCGCGCCCGAAGAACGCGGTCTCGTCGCGCGGGAGGCTCATGCCTCTGGCGTAGCACGCGCGGCCCCGCCCGGCGTCAGGGCGAACCGCCGTCGCCCCCGCGGAGGAGGCCTCGCCGACGCGGGGCGCGGCCTCCGGCGCGGGGCGCGGCCGTCGCGCCGACGGTCAGTTGCCGCCGGACGGGTTCAGGACGATGACCTTCACGTCGAGCGTCGTCGTCTCCTCGCCGCGCACGACGGTGACCTTGACGACGTCGTCCGGCTTGTGCGCGTCGAGCACGGTGTAGAGGTCGTCGAACGTCTCGATGCGCGCGTCGTCGATGCCGACGATGATGTCGCCGAGCGTGATGCCGCGACCGGTCTGGGTGATCCCGCGCATGCCGGCCTTCGCGGCCGGGCTGTCCGGCGGCACCGCGAGCACGACGACGCCGCGCAGGCCGAGCCGGCGCTCGAGCTTCTGCATCGGGTCGATGCCGATCCCGAGGCCGAGCTGCTCGGCGCGCCCCGTCTTGATGATCTGCGGGACGATGCGCTGGATCGTCGCGACCGGCACCGCGAAGCCGATGCCCGCCGACGAGCCCGACTTGCTGTAGATCATCGTGTTCATGCCGATGAGCTGCCCGGTCGAGTCGAGGAGCGGCCCGCCCGAGTTGCCCGGGTTGATGGCCGCGTCGGTCTGGATCATGTCGCGGATGCTGACGCCGCCCGCGCCCTGGACCTGACGTCCGAGCGCGCTGATCACGCCCGTGGTCAAGGTGTGGTCGAGGCCGAACGGGTTGCCGATCGCGACGACCTTCTGGCCCACCTCGAGCTGCGTCGTCTTGGCTACCTTGATCGGGACGAGGAGCTTCGACGGCGCCTCGACCTTGAGGACCGCGATGTCCTTGCGCGGCTCGAGCCCGACGACCTTCGCGTCGAGCTCCTGCTGATCGTGGAACGTGACGGTGAGCGATCGCGCGCCGTCGACCACGTGATAGTTCGTGACGATGTGGCCGGCTTCGTCCCAGACGAAGCCCGAGCCCGAGCCGGCGGGCACCTCCTGCGCGACGCCGGCGAAGTAGTCGACCATGACCCGCCGCTGCGTGACGAAGACGGTCGACGGCGCGCACGCCTTGAAGACGCCGATCGTGTTGCGCTCGTCCTCGGTGCGCGCGCCCGGGGAGAGCGGCGGGACCGGCGGCGGCGTCGCGCTCGCCTGACCCGGGGTCGAGGTGGTCACCGTCGCGTCGGGCGTCGGCTGGGTCTTCTTGCAGCCGAGGCCGAGCGGGCTGCCGAGCGCGAGCGAGGAGAGAACGAGGAGCGTGAGGGGACGGCGAGCTTCGTGAGCCATGAGCGCGGCGCACTTTAGCAGAGGACGTCAGGTCTTTCGCGGGCGCGGCACGGCGTACTCGTCGAGGCGACGGAGGAGCGTCCGTCGCGAGATGCCGAGCATCTCGGCGGCCTGGGTTTGGTTGCCGCCGCACCGAGCGAGGACCGAGAGGATACGCTCGCGCTCGAGCGCGTCGACCTCCGCCGGGAGCGAGGACCCGAACGCGATCGTGCTCGCGCCCGGCGGAGCGTATGGCGAAGGCGGCTGCGAGCCGTGACGCGCGGGCGGCTCCGACCCGTGGAGCGACGCCGCCGGCGGGACGAGAGGCGCCGGGGGCGGCGACGCGTGGTGGACGGGCGGCTGCGACGGGCGATGCGGCGCCGCGGCGACGAACGGGGAATGCGAAGGGTAATGCGCCGGGGGCGGCGCGCCGTGATGCGCCGCGAACGGCGGCGCGGGATGGCCGCCCGGCGCGAGCCCCGCCGGCGCGAGCCCTGCCCCGAGCGGCGCGTCGTTCCCCGGCGCGCCGAAGGGTCGCGGCGGACGCGACGTGGGGTCGAGCGGGAGCCCGAGGTGCTCCGGCGCGATCGCGACCGACCGGCAGAAGACGACGGCGCGCTCGATGACGTTCCTGAGCTCGCGCACGTTGCCCGGCCAGCCGTAGCCTTGGAGGGCCGCCATCGCCGCGCCCGAGATCGCCAGCGCCGGACGCTTCGACTCGCCGCAGAAGCGCGCGACGAACTCGCTCGCGAGCCGCGGGATCTCGTCGACGCGCTCGCGGAGCGGCGGGATCGCGAGGCTGACCCCGTTGAGGCGGTAGTAGAGGTCCTGGCGGAAGCTCCCGCGCGCGACCATCTCCTCGAGGTCCCGATGCGTCGCGGCGACGAAGCGCACGTCGACGGACTTCGGGCGGAGGCTCCCGAGGCGGAGCACCTCGCGGCTCTCGACGACGCGGAGGAGCTTCGCCTGCGTGGCGAGCGGCAGCTCGCCGACCTCGTCGAGGAAGAGCGTACCGCCGTCCGCGACCTCGATGAGGCCGGGCTTCGCCGCCGTCGCGCCGGTGAACGCGCCGCGCTCGTAGCCGAAGAGCTCGCCCTCGAGGAGGTGCTCCGGCAGGGCGGCGCAGTTGAGCTTCACGAGCGACTTCGACGCCCGCGGCGACCGCCGGTGGATCTCCTCCGCGACGACCTCCTTGCCGGCGCCGGTCTCGCCGCGGACGATGACCGTGATGTTGCTCTGCGCGACGTTGTCGACGAGGCGGTAGAGGTGCTGCATCGCCGCGGACACGTCGGGGCGCGGCGGCGCCGACGCGAGCCCGCGCGAGCCGGTGACCGCGCTCGGCCCCTCGACCTGCAGGACGACCATCGTGTCGCCGAGCTCGGCGATCGTGGCGATCCCGAGGGGCACCGGCGCGTTCGGCGCGATCTTCCGCCCTCCGATGCTCGTCCCGTTGAAGCTCCCGTGGTCGACGATGAACGGCTCGTCCCCGAGCGTGATCGTCGCGTGCTTGCGCGACACCGTCACGTGGTCGATGCGGACGTGCGCCTCCTCGCCACGCCCGAGCACGAGCTCGCCCGCGCGGGGGACCGCGTGCGAGCTCACCTCGCCGCCGCAGAACACGATGAGCCGCAGCCGGGCCGAGGGATCGAGGGCCCGTGGCGCCACCGAACGCGTGCGGTCGTCCGACATCGCGCGTCCACGCTATCGCGCTACGCACCCGCACGCCACCGTCTGTCGACGACGCGATCGACGCGCCGCGCGGGCAGCCGCCGGCTCCTCCGCCCGCGTCCTCGGAGATCGCTCGCGCCGCGCGGGCCGAGGACGTGACGGCCCCTCACGTCACGGTCACGCCACGACGCCCGACGCCAACGCCGACGCCCGACGACGACGCCCCGACGCCAGACAGCCGACGACGACGCCCCGACGCCAGGCGCCTGACGACGACACCCCGACGCCCGACGCAGACGCCCGACGACGACGTCCGACGACGCCCCCCCGACGCCAGACGACGACGCCCCGACGCCCGACGCGATCGCCGTTCGGCGAGCGCTGGCGTGCGGGCGGTGGGGTTCGACACGTGGCAAATCGCCATGCGCCTCGCGTCGCACGGAGCGCAGCCGGCCGGCCGTCGACGCCGACCGCGCCCGTTCGCGCGCGGTCACGACGATCCCCTGGCGCGCGCCGGGCGACCGTCGCGTGCGACCGACACCTCACGCGGCAAAACGATCCCTACCGAGGTTGCGCGCGAGGGGACGAGCACCTAGGGTTCCCCTGTGCGTCCTGAACTCAAGTCGATCACGGCTGTGCTGCTCGCCGTTCTTCCGCTCGGGGTGATTTCTGCCGGCTGCAACCCGTCGGGCTCCACGTCCGAGCGCAACGAGCGCTGGGCCACGACCGAGAACACCAACGTCGCGATCGACTGGGACAAGATCAACGAGGCCTACAAGCTCGCCGAGGGGCCCGAAGACTTCGAGCGGCGCGTCAACGAGATCTACGGCGGACGCGAGATCATCTCGGTCTCGGTCGCCGATCTCGACGACAAGACCCAGCTCGTCACCGGGTTCTTCGACAAGAACACGAACGGCGCCGTCGACGAGGGCGAGAAGATCTTCACCATCCGGCGCGAGCTCACCAGCGCGACCTCCGCCCAGTACCAGACGGTCGGGTACGGCCCTTACTACGGCTACCACTCACCGTTCCTCAGCATCGCCTCGGGCATGCTGATGGGCTCGATGATGTCGCGGATGTTCACGCCCGGCTACGCGCCGATGTACCAGCAGCCCTACACGACCTCGGGGTCGCGCGTCGCCGATCTGCGGCAGACGCGCTCGAGCTACCGCGCCGCGAACCCGGGACAGTTCCAGCGCTCCCAGAGCGGACGCACGTACGATCGCCCGGCGGCGAAGTCACGTACGGCGCCCGGCGGTGGCTCGCGCGGCTTCCGCGGCGGCGGGAAGTTCGGCGTGGCCACGAAGGGCCGCGCCGTCCGCCTGGACGCGTAGCGGCCCGCAGCGTGGTCGCGACCATCTCCGAGCTGCCGTTTCGCGAGCGCCCAGCGCTCGAGCTGCTCAACCTCGTCGGCGAGCGCCCCGAGCCGGACGAAGAATACGCGGGGTACGGCTGGGCCCGCGTCCCGCGTCTGTGGCTCGCCGAGCGCGGCTCGCCCGCCCGCTCCGTCGACGACGCGCTGCTCCTCGCCCTCCATTGTCCCGACGACGGCGAGGCGCTGACGGCCGACGTCGAGCTCTACTTCGAGCTGCCCGAGCCGCCGCCCGTCACGGTGCTCGCGTCGAGGTTCTTCGCGGTCTGGCTGCCGCGGCTGCCGACGGACGTGTCCGCGATCGTGCTCGCCCTGTGCAACCCGCACGAGGCTCGGCTCGCGACGCCGCCGAGCGCGCGCGCGCCGCTGCACTACGCGCTCGGCGAGGTGGAGAGCTGGCAGTCCCGCGACGACGGTCGGATCGAGCTCCGCGCCCCGAGCTGGCGCCGGACCCCGTAGACGATGCCGACCGAGGAGAGAGGTTCACCGTGAGCAGCACGTTCGAGCGCCGACCCGGCACCGCCATCGACGACGATTCGAAGCAGAGGTACATCGCGCTCTGGCTCCTCAAGAAGCTCGATCTGTCGGCCGAGGACGGCGGCATGAGCTTCCCCGTGTCGCTGCCCGCGGAGCTGTCGCCCCTCGACGAGCCGCTGCAGCAGCTCGCGGTCGACGGCCTGGTCCGGATCAACCGGAAGACGGGCCGCTACGATCTGACCGAGCGCGGCATCGCGTACCTCGGGCAGGTGATCGACGAAGCCTCCGACCTGGTCGACGACCTCGACGATCTCGAGACCGAGGAGGCGATCGCCGAGCTTCGCTCCCGCGGCCTCGACGTGTTCCGCGCCCGATTCCTCTGGGGCTGGTTCAACGGGGAGCTCGACGACCTCGTGCAGTGGCAAGAGCGGCGCGGGATTCGACCCGTCGAGCGCCTCTGGGCGTTCTACCTGACCGGCGACGATCTCTGGAACGAGCTGGCCCGCGAGCTCGAGGAGTACGCGGCCTAGCCTGCTCGGAGCGCGACGGCTCCGGCCGTCGCGTCCCCCGCGCGGCTACTCCGCTTGCATGAACGGGTAGCCGACCGCGACCGGCGGGACGAGCGTCTCCTTGAGGACGCGCGGGCTCGCCCAGCGGAGGAGGTTGTACGCGCTGCCGGCCTTGTCGTTCGTGCCCGAGGCGCGCGCGCCGCCGAACGGCTGCTGCCCGACGACGGCGCCCGTCGGCTTGTCGTTGACGTAGATGTTGCCGGCCGCTTGGCGGAGGCGCGTCACCGCCTGCGCGACGGCGGCGCGGTCGCGCGCGAAGACGGCGCCCGTGAGCCCGTACGGGCTCGTGCGATCGACGAGGTCGAGCGCGTCGGACACGCCCGTCGGCGCCGCGTCGTCGTAGACGTTCACCGCCAGGACGGGCCCGAAGAGCTCCTCGGCGAACACGGGGTGCGCGCCGTCGTCGATCTCGACGAGCGTGGGGCCGCAGAACCAGCCGCGCTCGCGCGACCAGCCGTCGCCGGCGAGGACCTTCGCCTTCGGATCGCCGACCAGACGCTGGCGCCAGCCGTCGAGGCGCGTCCACGCGCGCTCGTTGATGACCGCGCCCATGAAGTTGCGAAAATCGGCGACGTCGCCCATCCGGATCGCCTTGATGTGGTCGACGACGAGGTCGCGGACCTTCGGCCAGATCGAGCGCGGGACGTACGCGCGCGAGGCCGCCGAGCACTTCTGCCCCTGGTACTCGTAGGCGCCGCGCACGAGCGCGACCGCGAGCGCCTCGATCTCCGCCGACGGGTGCGCGAAGACGAAGTCCTTTCCGCCCGTCTCGCCGACGACGCGCGGGTAGCTCCGGTAGCCCGCGATGTTCTCGCCGACGCCGCGCCAGAGCGACTGGAAGACCTTCGTCGAGCCCGTGAAGTGGATGCCCGCGAGATCGCGGTGACGGAGGCAGACCTCGGAGACCTTCGCGCCGTCGCCGTGGACGACGTTGAGGACGCCCGGCGGCAGGCCCGCGGCCTCGAAGAGGCGCATCGTGTGGTACGCGGCGAGGGCCTGGTTCTCGGCGGGCTTCCAGACGACGACGTTGCCCATGAGCGCGCACACGGCCGGGAGGTTGCCGGCGATGGCGGTGAAGTTGAACGGCGTGACCGCCAGGACGAAGCCCTCGAGCGGGCGAAGCTCGAGCGTGTTGAGCGTCCCCGGCGGCGAGATCGGCTGCTCGAGCAGCCGCGACGCGAACGCGACGTTGAAGCGGAGGAAATCGACGAGCTCGCAGGCCGCGTCGATCTCCGCCTGGAACGCGGTCTTGCTCTGCCCGAGCATCGTCGCCGCGTTGAGCGTCTGCCGCCACGGTCCGGCGAGCATCTCGGCGGCGCGGAGGAAGACGCGCGAGCGCTCCTCGAACGAGGCCGCGCCCCACGCCGGCGCCGCCGCGAGCGCGGCGCCGATCGCCTTCTCCGTCACGGCGTGCCCGCCGTCGTGCGCCGTCGCGAGCACGAGCGCGTGGTCGTGCGGGGCCTTGACCTCGAACGCCGCGCCGTCGCGCAGCTCCTCGCCGCCGACGACGTGCGGGATGTCCGGACGCTCCTTCGCCATCGCGGCGAGCTCGGCCTTGAGCGCCGCGCGCTCCGGGCTGTTCGGCGCGTAGGAGAGGACGGGCTCGTTCGGGGGGAGCGGCTTCGGCGTGGGCAGATCGAGCATCACGACGGGAGCCTAGTCCGGGCGGGACCTCGTGCGAAGCGAGACCGACCCCTCCCCGGCGCGCCGCGGCGACATTTCTCGGGGGAAGGCCGTTTGCTTCTTTGGCCTCCTGCGTTATGTCGAGCGCACCCATCCATGGCCCGCATCTTCCGCAAGCTCCCCAGCGCCGGCGAGTCCGTCGCCATCGCGTTCTCCGGCGGCCTCGACACCCGCTGCGCCGTCGCCTGGCTCAAGAACAAGGGCCTGAAGGTCCACGCGTACACCGCCGACCTCGCGCAGCCCGACGAGCGCGACGTCCGCGACATCCCGAAGGAGGCGCTCCGCCACGGCGCGATCGGCGCGCGCCTGCTCGACTGTCGCGAGGCGCTCGCGAAGGAGGGCGTGATCGCGCTGCAGTGCGGCGCGTTCCACCTGACGACGGCCGGCCGCAAGTACTACAACACGACGCCGCTCGGCCGGGCCGTGACCGCGACCGCCATCGTCCGCGCGATGCGCGAGGACAAGGTCAACATCTTCGGCGACGGCAGCACGCACAAGGGCAACGACATCCACCGGTTCTACCGGTACGGCGTGCTCGTCCAGCCCGAGCTCCGCGTCTACAAGCCGTGGCTGGACGCCGAGTTCGTCGGCGAGCTCGGCGGGCGCGCGGAGATGAGCGCCTACCTCGAGAAGGAGGGCCTCCCCTACTCGATGAAGGCCGAGAAGGCCTACAGCACGGACAGCAACATGCTCGGCGCGACGCACGAGGCGAAGGACCTCGAGCGCCTCGACGTCGGCGTCGACATCGTCGATCCGATCATGGGCGTCGCGTCGTGGCGGAGCGACGTCGCGATCGCGCCCGAGCGCGTCCGCCTGCACTTCGAGCGCGGCGTCCCGGTCGGCGTGAACGACACCAAGTTCACGTCGCTCGCCGACGCGATCCTCCAGGCGAACGCCATCGGCGGCCGCCACGGGCTCGGCGTGAGCGACCAGATCGAGAACCGCGTCATCGAGGCGAAGAGCCGCGGGATCTACGAGGCGCCCGGGATGGCGCTCCTCCACGTCGCGTACGAGCGCATCCTCAGCGCGATCCACAACGAGAACACGATCGAGCAGTACGCGAACCTCGGGCGGCGGCTCGGCCGCCTCCTCTACGAGGGGCGCTGGTACGATCCCGAGGCGTACGTCCTCAAGCAGGCGCTCGTCCGCGGCGTCGCGATGCACGTCACCGGCTCCGTCGAGATCGAGCTCCGGCGCGGCGACGACTACTCGCTCGTCGACACGAAGGCCGTCGCGGCGACCTACGACGCGCACAAGCTCTCGATGGAGCGGACCGAGTCGGCGTTCACGCCCGAAGACCGCATCGGCGCGCTCGAGATGCAGTCGATCAGCGTCCTCGACAGCCGCGCGCTCTCGCTCCACCTCGCCGAGGTGAGCAAGAGCCACGAGCCGCTCGCCACGGACGTCGAGCTCTGAGCGCGAGCGACGCGACGCGGATGGACACCGAGGCGGACTCCCTCCGCGCGCCCGCGGCCTCCGGCGACGCTCACGCGGCGACCGCCTCGCGCGGCGCCTTCGGCGACCTCCGCGACGCGAACGTCCCGCGCGGCGCCTTCGGCGACCTCCGCGACGCGAACGTCCCGCGCGGCGCCTTCGGTGACGTCCTTGCGACGGACGTTGATCCCCGCGCGACGGACGGCGATCTCCGGGAGGCGGCCGTCTCCCGCGGCGCGTTCTTCCTGCATGGCGTCGCCGCGGTGCTCGTCGCCGTCGGCACCTCGGCGTGTGCGCCGTCGTCACGCCCGGAGCCCGCGCCGCCGGCAGACGCGCCTCACGAGGGCAGCTCGGCCGCTCCGGCTCGCGAGGCGCCACCGGCCGACGAGCGCGCCGCCGACGCACGCGCGGACGACGTCGCGGCGGTCCCCGCGGCGAGCGTCGCGACGCCCGCGGACGCCGGCGCCGGCGTCGACGCCGCGCGCGTTGCGATCGCCGACGCGGGCGCGGGCGCCTCGACCGCGGGCGCCGAGGCCCACGTCAAGATCGTCACGATCGGGATGCACGTCGCGGGAGGCCCCTACGACGAGCCCACGAAGGTACCCTTCAAGAAGGCCGTCGAGCCGCGCTTCCCCGAGATCGCGCAGTGCTGGGCCGCGCACGTGACGAAGCCGCCGAAGCAGGCGGATTTCGGCGTCGATCTGCTCATCGAGGCGGCGGGCGGCAAGCCCAAGGTGTCGAACCCCCGCTCCACGCTCGACAAGGGCGAGACGCAGGGCTTCACCGCGTGCGTCGTGGGCGTCTTCGAGAGCGTCGATTTCCCGAAGCTCGTCGGCCGCGGACGCACCGGCGTCAGCTACTCGCTCCGCTTCACGCCGCGCTGAGCGTCGGACGCGCGCCGACCGCGCTTCACGCCCACGCGGCGCGCTCGGGCGCACGCCGACGCTCGCCTCAACGTCACGCCCCGCCGAGCGATCGACGCACGCCGGCCGCTCTGGCCACGACGCGACGGGCGGCGGGAGCCGATTTCAGAACTCGTGGAGGGAATTCAGAATCCGCGAGCCTTCGCGAGACGACGGTGCGCTCCGGCGGCCTCTCGCGGGGCGCCGCGACCCGATACGACGTGCCCGATCATGGCGGCCCACGGTCGGTCCCTCCCCAGAATCATGCACCTTTCGTCGCCCGACGAGGGGCTCCCCCTACCCGGCGCCGCGCGATCGCGGCGCACGTCCAGACGGCACGACCTGTGCTGCGCGCCGCCGTTCGATGATCGACCACGACGATGTCCGCTTCTCGAGCTTCACGCGCGACCTCGCCCGGCGCCATCGCCGCCCCCGCTCGTACCCGCCGGCCCCGGTGCGCGCCGACGCACTCGAGCAGCTCTGCGGAGGGTCGATCGTCCCGACGAGCGCGCTGACCCTGCCGCACTGGCCGGAGGACGGCTCCGCGCTCGATCTCGAGAGCGAAGCGAGCTGAGCGCCGAACGCGCACGGCTCACGATCACGTGACGAGCGCGCGTGCTTCCTCGGCGTGAAGCACGCCGCCCGCCGCCAGCGCGCGGGGGGCCTCGACGTCAGCGCGCGCTTCTCAGCGTGAGCGCGCGCGGACGAGCTGGAAGTAGCGGTGCGCGATGCCGCTCGCGCGCGCGGCGTGCGTGACGTTGCCGTTGTGGCGCGCGAGGAGCTCGTCGACGTAGCGCCGCTCGAACTCCGCGAGGACACGCTGGCGCGCCTCGGTGAACGGGAGCTGCTCGCCGATCACGTTGCCGACGAAGTCGTCGGCCGGCGGCGGCAACGTCGCGGGGACGTTGGCGGCGCTCACCTGATCGGTCTCCACCCCGAGCATGGTGCGCCCGAGCGAGACCGTCTCGCCTCCGTAGAGGCGCGCCTCACGGACGAGCACGCCGTTGACGCGCGTGCCGTTCGTCGAGCCGAGATCGACGAGGAGGATGTGCGTCGCCGTCGCGGTGAGCGCGACGTGCCTCCGCGACACGTGGGGGTCGCGCAGCTGAATCGCGCACGAGCTCGCTTGACCGAGGACGGCGTGCGGGGGGCTCGCGGGATCGAGCACCAGCACGTTGCCCGCGTCGGGTCCCGCGACGATCCGCAGCGTGAACGACGTCCGCGGCAGGACCGCGGCCGACACGAGCGGAAGATCCAGGGTCTCGTCGGTGTCCGCCCGGGTGACGATGGCCGTACGGTGCATGAGGTCCCTGACGAGCAAGGCGGATGCCGCGTCGAACGCCCCTCCCACGCTGGATCCAGCGGTTGCTTGCAAGTCAACAGCCGCGACGCCCTGCCAGCGGGATCCGCCGAGCGTCGCCCGCGGGATCCAGATCATGCCCCCGCGAGGCGGAGCACGAGAACGGCCGAGACGCACCCCGAACGCCGGACGCAGCCCACCCCGAACGCCGGACGCAGCCCCACCCCGAACGCCGGACGCAGCCCCACCCCGAACGCCGGACGCAGCCTCACCCCGAACGCCGGCGCGGCCGGCCGGCGGGAGGACGCGCGCTCAGCGAAACAGGCCCGCGCCGATGCTCCAGCCGAAGTAGTCGCGCGCGCCGTCGACCGCGAGGCTGAGGCGGAAGAGCGTGTCGTCGTCGAAGAGGCCGAACATCGACCAGCGAAGGACGCGCACCGCGACGCCGCCGGTCCCGTGCAGGCGCGACTCGCCCCCGCGGTATCGCGTCGGCTCGAGGTACGAGCCGGCGCGGAGCACGAGCCAGTTGGGGATCACCTCGGCCTCGGCGCCGGCGCGCAGCGTCACGACCGTGCTCTCCCCCGACCGATCGACCGTCTGCGAGAGCATCGACTCGACGCCGACGGCGTTCTTCACCGGCCCGCTCACGAGCGCGGACGCCGCGAGCAGCACGCGCTGCCGCGGGATCGCGGCGTACTCCGCCTTGAGGCGCCGACGCGCTCCGAGGTAGTGCGGCTCGGGCTGACCGTTCTTGTCGCGGCGCCAGCGCTCCGTGTCCTCCTTCGGGACGCGCTCCTCGTCGTGCCAGGGGATGTTGAACGGGCGCTTCCAGAGCTGCACGGCGACGCCGGCCTCGATCTCCCACGGGAGCTCGACGCGCTGCGGGAGGAACACGTTGCCGACCACGCGATCGCCCTCGGCGTTCGCGGAGATGCGTCCCTCGTCGTTCACGAAGGGCACCTGCGGCGAGCGCGCGGCGCCGCCGACGCGCAGCGGCAGATCGTGCGGCACCCAGAGCGCGCCCGCTTGCAGCCCCGCGGTGTTCGAGTTGATGAGGAGGCGCTCGTTGTCGACCGTGCCGCCGACGACGCCCGTGTTGCCGATCCCGTAGAAGCCCGTGAAGCGGAGCCCGCCGCCGAGGTGGAGCTGATCGTCGAGGAACCCGTACGACACCACCGGATCGAGCCGGACGAGGCGCGCCGTCACGCTGGCGATGACCTCGTTCGAGTTCGGCAGCGGCACCGGCGTGCCGGGGACACCGAGCTCGTACTGCTGGAACGCGGCGATCACGCCGAAGCCGAGCTTGTCGTGCTGCAGCAGCCCGCCGAACGTCAGCCAGAAGAACTTGTCGTAGGTGAAGCCGACCTTGCCGTTGTTGTCGAAGTCGGTGCCCGTGACCGACGCCGGGAGCGTGAGGCCCGCGGTCAGATCGAAGTCGTCGCGCGTCGTCGAGTACGGAGGCCGGAGCGACGCGCTCGCCGGGTTGAACGGGATCCCTTCGGTCCCCTCGGCGATCGCCGTGTAGGCGCCGCCGAGCGCCGTGATGCGCGTCGTCGCCAGGACGGGCCCCTGGAAGAGGTCGACGGTGTACTGGCTCGTCTGGATGCGCGATCCCTGCGGCCCGAGCGGCCCTCCCGCCCTCGCCTCTCCGCCGCACAAGAGGACGAGGCCCGCGGCGAAGAGCGCGCGAGCCCTCGAGGAGGCAGCTCCGTCGCGAGCTCCCCCCTCACGAACCGACCGCGTCACGCGCGGCAGGATACCCCGATCCGCGCGGCGCGGATCCGCGGAAGCGTCACGCGCCGGCGGACGACGGCGGAGCGGCGTCGGGCGGGCGACCGCCGAGCCGCGACGAGCGGGAGATCCGCCGACCCGCGCGCGGGAGAGTCAGCGGAGCGGCTTCTGGCCGGCGAACACGCGGACGACGAGCGCCACGAGCGCCATCGGCGCGAGGATCGCCGCCGCGATCCCCCATCCGCCGTAGTGCCAGAACGTGTGCGGCGGCGCGACGCCGTAGATGCCGAACACCATGAGCGGCGCGGCGAGCGCCGTGCCCCACCCGCGCTTGCCCGCGGGCAACGTGCGGACGCGCACCGCCAAGAGGGCGACGTCCACGACGATGAGCATGAGGCAGAACGCGAACGCCCACACGCTCCCGATCAGCATCCCGACGGCCCATCCGGCGATCTTGCCGAAGAGCCCCCAGTCGACGCCGAGCGCGGCGAACGCGGTCACGGCGCCGTAGACCGAAATCCACGGGGCGATCAGCGTCGGGGTGAGCCAGCCTGCGACCGTGGGCCTGACATAACGCTCGCTCATCGAAGTCTCCTCGCCGGCGCCTCGCCGTCCGCTCCGTGGTTACGGATGAACGCCTCGAAAGACGCCCAACGCCCCTATTTTGTTTCCTCCGAGCCGCTTCGACAAGGGCCGGGCTCGATTTCGCACCGGACGGGAGCGCGACCGAAGGAAGCGAAAGCTCTTGAATTGGCTTGATTTTGAGCGTTGCGCTGGCACGAAAAAGGTCGCGCCCATGCGACACGTCGACCGAGGTGCGACGAGGTCACGCGGCCGGCCGCGCGACCCCGTCCGGAGCGCCGGCCCTCGCCGGGGGCGCGCCGCACGTCACATCAGGTTGAAGGTGCCGCGCTTGACGAAGCGCCCGTCGCCCTTCCTGCCGACGTAGGTGCCGTTCTCGACGACGACCTTCCCGCGCGACAGGACGTGCGTGGGCGCCCCGACGACCTCGCGGCCCTCGTACGGCGAGTAGTCGACGCGCATGTGCAGCGTCCGCTCGCTGAGCTCGTGCCGCTTCTCGCCGTCCCAGACGAGGACGTCGGCGTCGGCCCCGACCGCGATCGTCCCCTTCTTCGGGTAGAGGCCGAAGATCTTCGCCGGCGCCGTCGACGTGATCTCGACGAAACGGTTCATCGAGATCCGCCCGGCGCGCACGCCGCCGTCCCAGAGCAGGTAGAGCCGCGTCTCGACGCCCGGCATGCCGTTCGGGATCTTGGCGAAGTTGTCCTTGCCGAGCTCCTTCTGGCCCTTCTGGCAGAACGGGCAGTGATCGGTGGAGACGACCTGGAGGTCGTGCGTCTGGAGCCCGCGCCAGAGGTCCTCCTGCATGCTCGCCGGCCGGAGCGGCGGCGTGCAGACGTACTTCGCGCCCTCGAAGTCGGGGCGCGCGAGATCGTCCTGCGAGAGGAAGAGGTACTGCGGGCACGTCTCCGCGTACGCCGGCAGACCGCGGTCGCGCGCCTCGACGACCTGCTTGAGCGCGCGCTCCGCCGAGAGGTGGACGAAGTAGACCGGCGCGTTCGCCATCTCCGCGAGGCAGATCGCCCGGAACGTGCCCTCGGCCTCGGCGATCTGCGGGCGCGTGAGCGCGTGGTGGATCGGCGCGGTGTGCCCCTTGGCGAGGGCCTGCGCGACGAGGATGTCGATCGGGATCCCGTTCTCCGCGTGCATGCAGATGAGCGCGCCGAGCTCGCTCGCGCGCTGCATCCCGCGGAAGATCTGCCCGTCGTCGACGTGGAGCACGCCCGGGTACGCCATGAACATCTTGAACGACGTGACGCCCTCGCTGACGACCTGCCCCATCTCCGGGACCGTCTGGTCGTTCACGTCGGTCATGATCATGTGGAAGGCGTAGTCGCACGCCGCCTTCCCCTCCGCCTTGGCGTGCCACGCGTCGAGCCCGCGGCGGAGCGGCTCGCCCTTGGCCTGGATCGCGAAGTCGACGATGCACGTCGTGCCGCCGTACGCGCCGGCGCGCGTGCCCGTCTCGAAGTCGTCGGACGACGTCGTGCCGCCGAACGGCATGTCCATGTGCGTGTGCGCGTCGATCCCGCCGGGCAGGACGTACTTGCCGGCGGCGTCGATCGTCAGATCCCACGGCCCCGGCGGCGCGGCGTCGGGGCCGAAGATCGCGGCGATCTTCTCGCCCACGATGGCGACGTCGGCCTGGAACGTGTCGACCGCGGTGACCACGGTCCCTCCCTTGATGAGCGTGCGCGTCATGTGACGGTCGATGATACCCGCGCGTGACCGGAGGTCGACATCGAATGGCGCGCGAGCGCGTCCGCGCCGCTGACGCACCGAGCCATCGCGCGGCGCGCGCGGCGCGTCGTAGAACGGCGCGGATCGCTGCTCTATGCTGCGCGCCATGAAGGTGCTCGTCGCGGACAAATTCGAGGACTCGGGGCGGCGTGGGCTCGCGGAGATCGGCTGCGAGGTCGTCTACGAGCCGGACGCGAGCGGCGACGAGCTGCTCGCGTCGATCGCCCGGTCGGGCGCCGACGTCCTCGTCGTGCGATCGACGAAGGTGACTCGCCCGATGCTCGAGGCGAGCAAGCTCTCGCTGGTCGTCCGCGCCGGCGCCGGCACCAACACGATCGACGTGGAGGCCGCGAGCGAGCGCGGCATCTGGGTCGCCAACTGCCCGGGCAAGAACGCCGTCGCCGTGGCCGAGCTGACGTTCGCGCTCATGCTCGCGCTGGATCGGCACGTCGTCGACGCGTCGGTGGACCTCCGGGCGGGCCGCTGGAACAAGAAGGACTACAGCAAGGCGCGCGGCCTCTACGGCCGCACGCTCGGCGTGCTCGGCACCGGGACGATCGGGCGCGAGGTCGTCGCGCGGGCGCGCGCGTTCGGGATGAACGTGGTCGCGTGGAGCCGGTCGCTCGACCCCGCCCTCGCCGACGCGCTCGGCGTCGCGGCGAAGCCGACGATCACCGAGGTCGCCGCCGCGGCCGACGTGCTCTCGGTGCACCTCGCGCTCACGCCGGCGACGCGCGGCCTCGTCGGCGACGGCGTCTTCGCGTCGATGAAGCACGGCGCCTTCTTCCTCAACACCTCGCGCGCGGAGGTCGTCGACCAGCCGGCGCTCGAGCGCGCCGTCAAGGAGCGCGGCCTCCGCGCGGGCCTCGACGTCTTCGCCGAGGAGCCGCCGGGCGGCAGCGGCGCGGTCGACGCGCCGATCTTCGCCCTCCCCGGCGTCATCGGGAGCCACCACATCGGCGCCTCGACCGATCAGGCGCAGGAGGCGATCGCCGCCGAGACCGTCCGCGTCGTCCGCCTCTACAAACAGACCGGCCGGCCCGCGAACGTCGTCAACCTCGCGAAGAAGACGCTCGCGACCCACCTCGTCGCCGTGCGCCACTACGACCGCGTCGGCGTCCTCGCGGCGGTCTTCGACCGCTTGAAGCAGGCCGGGATCAACGTCCAGGAGACGGAGAACATCGTCTTCGACGGCGGCAAGGCGGCGGTCGCGCGCATCCACGTCGACCGCGGCCCGGACGCGGCGGCGGAGGAGGCGCTCCGCGCGTGCACGCCGGACATCCTCGACGTCTCGGTCGTCCCGCTCTGACGGCGCCCGCGCCCCGGACCGACGGAGGCGCCGCGGGCCGCGCCCGCGCCGCGCCGCCCTGCTCGGGCCGGGCGCCACGGCCCCGCTCGATCGCCGTCGAGGTCGTTCGCGCGCGCGCCGATCGCGCCTTATGCTTCGGTGGACATGCCCGATCGCGAGACCGAGGACGAGGCGAAGATGCGCAGGGTCATCGCCGAGAACATTCGTCGTGTCGAGGAGATGCTCCAGTTCCTCCCGCTCCACCCCGAAACCGTGAAAGACGTCCGCGCCAAGGTCGGGCTCCTCCGCACCATCCTCCTCGAGCAGCGAGCTCCGGCGTTCGCGCTGGTGGGGCGGCGCGGCGCGGGCAAGTCGTCGCTCGTCAACGCCCTCTTCGGCGCCAAGGTCGCCGAGGTCGGCCACGTCAAGTCGCAGACCGGTCAGGGCAAGTGGTTCGACTACCGCTCCGAGCGCGGCGCCATCTCGGTGCTCGACACGCGCGGGATCCAGGAGGGATCGCGGCCGACCGAGGACGATCCGGCCAAGGACGCCGTCGCGTCGATCCTCGCGCCGCTCCGGCGCAAGGTGCCCGACGTCATCCTGTTCCTGGTGAAGGCGACGGAGGCCGACAGCGGCGTCGACGCGGACCTCGCCGTGCTCGAGCGCATCTACGCGGAGATCGAGCGCGAGCACCGGTTCCGCCCGCCGCTCGTCGCGATCGCGACGCACTGCGACGTGCTCGAGCCGAAGGGCACGCGGCTCCACCTCGCGAGCGCGGAGCCGCGCGAGGAGGTCGACGAGAAGCTGGCGCGCGTGTCCGAGGTCGAGCACCACCTCGAGACGAAGATCAAGGCGCGGCCGAAGCTGGCGCCGCACCTCGTCTGGACCCGCGGGCTCAGCTCGTACATGTCCTTCCGCGAGGGCGGCGAGCTCCGCGGCGACGAGCGCTGGCGCGTCGACGAGCTGGTCGGGACGCTCTTCAAGCACATGCCGGACGCGGGCCGCGGCACCTTCGTGCGCATCGCGCGCGTCCGCGGGCTGCAGGAGCAGCTCGCGACCGACCTCACGCGGGCGACGGCGGTGATCTGCACCGGCGTCGCGGCGGTGCCCATCCCCGTCGCCGACGTCTTCCCGATCACCGCGATGCAGATGGCGCTCGTCGCGGGGATCGCGTGGCTCTCGGGGCGGCCGCTCGACAAGAAGGCGGCCGCCGAGTTCCTCGGCGCGATGGGCGCCAACGTCGGCGCGGCGGTCGTCCTGCGCGAGGGCTTCCGCGCGCTCATGAAGGTGGTCGCGCCCGGGCTCGGCTCGATGATCTCCGGCGCCATCGCCTTCGCCGGGACGATGGCGGTCGGCGCCGCCGCGCGGCAGTATTTCCTCCGCGGCGGCTCGATCGACGACGCCCGGCGCGCCTTCGCCGACGCCAAGGCCGCCGCCGAGGAGGAGGGCAAGCGGCAGGAAGAGGAGGTGCGCCGAGGGATGAACGGCTCGCCGCCTCCCCCCGCGAGCGACGCCTGATCCCGTACGGCCGTCGCGGATCGAGCGCGCGCTCATTCTCGGCTTTGCGCGGGGGCGGTTGTTGGCGACACTCGCCGGATGCCGCGGCGCGTCCCCTCCTTCGGCCTCGCGGTCGCGCTGCTCGCGCCCGCCGCGTGCACGCAGAACGACGATCCCGAGGGCGCGAGGCAGCTCTACGCGAAGATCACCGCCGGCGCCGGGTTCCGGGCCTGGGAGCGCGCGCCCGGCTACGCGACGCGCCAGCCGAGCTTCACCGCCCACGCCGACGCCGTGGAGGTGTTCGTGAGCCCGGAGATCGCCGACGCGCTCGGCGGTCCCACGCCGATCACGCGCTGGCCCGACGGCTCGATCGTCGTGAAGGAGGGCTTCCGCGGCGACACGCGGGCGATCGTCGCCGTCATGGAGAAGCGCGCCGGCCGCTGGTACTGGGCCGAGTACGACGGCGACGGCGACACGCTCTTCTCCGGCGAGCCGAAGGTGTGCGTCGGCTGCCACGACAAACGGCAGAGCTACTCCGACTGGGTGTACTCCTTCGAGCTCCCGCGCTAGACGAAGCGGGAACGTGAACGTCGATCCTCCCGAGCGCCGCGCAGGCGGCGCGCCGGACGCCGCCACCGACGGCGCCTCGCGCCTGTCGGCCGCGCTCGAGGCCGCGCTGCTCCACGAGCTCCGCGAGCAGTACCGGCTCCTCGCCCTCGCGTACTTCAAGGGAGCGCTGAGGCTCCCGCAGATCGAGCTCGTGCCGTCGCGCTCGCGCCTCGGCCGTTGGGTCGAGGCGACGCGCACCATCGAGCTGTCGCGCCCGCTCGTCCTCGAGCGCCCGTGGGGCGTCGTCGTCGAGGTGCTCAAGCACGAGATGGCGCACCAGTACGTCACCGAGGTCCTCGGCGAGCGCGAGGAGACCGCGCACGGCCCGCGCTTCCGCGCCGTCTGCGACCGCCTCGGCATCGACGGGTCCGCCGCCGGCGTGCCGGAGGCGCCGCCTCCCGAGAAGAGCGAAGCCGCGCGCAAGATCGGCGACCGCATCGCGCGGCTCTTGGCGCTCGCCGAGAGCCCGAACGTCCACGAGGCCGAGGCGGCGATGGCGGCGGCGCAGAAGCTGCTCCTCAAGCACAACCTCGAGCTCCGCGACGCCCGCGTCGCGCAGGGCTACGTCTGGCGGCACCTCGGCGCGCCGACGGGCCGGACGACGGAGGCGGAGCGCGTGCTGTCGCTCCTGCTCGGCAAGCACTTCTTCGTCGAGGCGATCTGGATCCCGGTCTACCGCGCGCGCGAGGGGAAGCGCGGGAGCGTGCTCGAGATCTGCGGCCGCCTCGAGAACGTCGAGATCGCCGAGTACGTCCACGGCTACCTCCTCGCCACGGCCGAGCGCCTGTGGCGCGAGCACAAGGCGAGGCTCGGCATCCGCGGCGATCGCGATCGCCGCACGTTCCTCGCCGGCGTCATGACCGGCATGACCGACAAGCTCGCGCGCGAGGCGAAGAAGAGCGAAGAGGCCGGCCTCGTGTGGATCGCCGACGGCGATCTCTCCCGCTACTTCCGCAAGCGTCACCCGCACGTCCGTCACGTGCGCTACGCCGGGCAGCGGCGGAGCGAGGCCTACGCGCACGGGCGGGAGGCCGGCAGGAAGATCGTCATCCACAAGGGGATGCGCGAGGGGTCCGACGCGGGCGCCGGCGCGCGCCCGCTCCTGCCTCCGCGCCGCTGAGCCCGGCGGCTTGGGCTATCGTCCACCGTATGCCGACGACGCTCCCCGACACGTCACTCCGGGCGCCCGCGCCGAAGCGGCGCGGACGCCTCCCCTTCGACGCCGCCGAGGCGCGACGTCACCTCTCCGCCGCCGATCCCGTGCTCCGCGCGCACATCGACCGGATCGGCGACCTCTCGCTCTCGCTCAAGGCCACCGAAGGCACGTTCGCGGCGCTCGCCGAGTCGATCGTCTACCAGCAGCTCAACGGCAAGGCGGCGGCGACCATCTTCGGGCGCGTCCGCGCGCTCGTGCCGCGGGCGCTCGAGCCCGCGTCGCTGCTCGCGATCTCCGACGACGACCTCCGCGCCGCCGGCCTCTCGCGCAACAAGCTCGCCTCGATCCGGGACCTCGCGACGCGCGCGGCGGCCGGGACGATCCCGACGTTCGCCCAGCTCCGGCGCATGGAGGACGACGCGATCGTCGACGCGTTGACCCAGGTGCGCGGCGTCGGGCGGTGGACCGTGGAGATGCTGCTCATCTTCCGCCTCGGCCGCCCCGACGTCCTCCCGCTCGCCGACTACGGCGTCAAGAAGGGCTTCGCGCGCGTCTTCCATCGCGGCGCGCGGAAGGCCGAGCTGCCGACCGACGCCGAGCTCGCCCGTCGCGGCGAGCGGTGGCGCCCGTTCCGCTCCGCCGCGAGCTGGTACCTCTGGCGCGCCGCCGACGCGTGAGCGATGCGCGGATCGCGCACGCGCGCGCGCGATTCGCGAGTGAGGGCTGGACGTCTCGGATCGGGCCAAAATGAGGGCTTTCGGCCTCACGGCGCGCGCCATTTGTCGGCGTCCGTTGTCGACCTCAGCCTGCGATCCGAGGTACGCTCTTCGCGTATGGCGCGGCCGTATCGCCGACCAGGAGAGCCCGAGCTCTCCGAAGGGATGCGCCTCCTCGACCGGTATTCGATCCTCGATCGGATCGGGAGCGGGGGGATGGCAACCATCTATCGAGCCACGGACGACCGGCTCGATCGCGTCGTCTGCGTGAAGCTCCTGCGCACGACGTTGGTCGAGGGCTCGGGCTCGACGAGCGGCAGCCGCGCCGTCTACCAGGCGACGTACACGCACTTCTTGAAGGAGGCGCTCGCCCTCTCGAAGCTCTCGCACCCGAACACGCTCCGCATCTACGACTTCGGCTACCTGAAGGAGGGCGAAGGCGGCAGCGCGCAGGGCGCGCCGTTCCACGTGTCCGAGTACCTCGACGGCGGAAACCTGGAGTCGCACGTGCGCCTCAAGGGGCCGCTCCCGACGCACGAGGTGCTCGGCATCCTCGAGGCGATCTGCGGCGCCGTCGCCGAGGCCCACGAGCACGGGATCATCCATCGCGACATCAAGCCGTCGAACATCCTGTTCGCGCGCGTCCGCGGCGAGCTCGTCTCGAAGCTCGCCGACTTCGGCATCGCGCACAGCGACGTGAAGAAGAACCCGCAAGCGGCGGCCGACGACGACCTCGGCGAGTCGGTCAGCACCGTGGCGCTCTTCTCGCCGCGCTGGGCCGCCCCCGAGCAGCTCTGCGGCTCCCCCGAGGGGCCGCGCACCGACGTCTACGCGCTCGGCCTCGTGACCATCTTCATGCTCACGGGCACCGTCTTCTTCGGCGACGACGACGTGCGCGTCACGTTCAACGACCGCGTGCGCAGCGACACGCTGGTCAACGCGCGCCTCGCGAAGCTCGGGCTGGCGGGCGAGGTGGCGCGCGCGCTCACGCACGCGCTGGTCGCGCGGCCGGACGACCGCATCGCGACCGCGCCGGAGTTCCTGCAACGCCTCCGCGAGGCGCTCCGGACGCCGAGCTCGGACGGCCTCGCGCCGTCCCCGGTCGAGGTCGTGGCGCGACCGGCGCAGATGCCGATCATCGCCGGGCCCGGACAGCTCGCGCTCGAGGTCGACGGCTCCGGGAGCGCCGCGGGAGGACGACCGGTCGCGCACGCGCCGCCCGAGCGCGTCGTCGCGCAGGGAGAGCGGCGCATCCGCTACGTGCAGGTCCACGAGAAGCTCGACCTCTCCTTCTTCGACCCGAGCGGCGGCCAGGTCCGCTTCCGCGTGACGATGTTGCCGGGTCAGAGCACCTCGCTGAACGTGAAGGGCCTCTCGTGCTTCGTCGCGAAGCGCGGCGGTCGCCCCACGCCCGCGCTCACGGCCAACCAGGACAGCATCATCGACCTCGTCTCGAGCGCGCGTCAGGCGCTCGGCGAGGTGATCGTCTCGTTCGGTCAACCGACCGCGAACGGCCGCGTCTTTCTCGTGGACGGCCGGCAGCTTCTGGTAACCTACGGAGAAGCCCAGCAGGTCGTCGTGCTCATGTTGAGTCGCGGCAACGACATCGTCGTGATGTGCCGAAGCTGAGGCGAGAGAGCTGCCGTGACGCAAAGGGACGCGCCGCCCCTCCCGCAGGGGCTCGAGGACGAGGAAGAGGAGAAGACGACGGTCGGGACCGCCCCCGAGCCGCTCGCTCCGAAGCCGTCGCCGCCGCGCGTGCACTTCGGCAAGAACAACACGCCGACGGCGTTCACCCCGCAGGCGCAGCAGCCGCCTCCTCCCCAGGCGCCGCCGTCGCAGCAGCCCCAGGCGGCGCCGTCGCAGCAGCCGGCGCCGATCTCCTCGCAGGATCGCTCGTCGGGTCATCACCCGAGCTCGGAGCCCCAGCCGCCGAAGTCGCAGTCCATGCCGCGTCCGCCGACGCTCGGGATGGGCACGCCGGTGCCCCCCGTCGCCGAGCGCGGCTCCTCCGGCCCGCAGCCGCTCACGCACAAGCCGAGCATGGGGCCCGGCCCCGCGGCGCCGCCGGTCGTCCCCCACGGGCTGGGCGGTCCGCCGGCGCCGAACCCGAACAGCCTGATGTTCGGAACGCCGCCGCCTCCGCAGCAGCCGCAGCGCGACATGTCGTTCGCCGGGCCGCCGCCGGCGCACAACGGACAGGGCATGCAGCAGCCGCCGACGATGGGCGGCGGGATGACGTCCGGGCAGTCGCTGGGCTTCCGCGCCGACTCCGCGCCGCGCGAGGGGCGGAGCGCTCCGTTCGCGGTCGTGCGCTCGCGCGCGTACTCGTTCACGCTCGACGCGCGCGGTCAGCCGATCGAGCTCGGCTCCGGCCGCTTCGCGAAGGTGTTCCTCGGCGAGGAGCGCTGGCTCGAGTCGAAGACCGACTTCCGCAGGCCGATCGTCATCAAGATCCTGCAGAAGGGCGTGAACGACGAGGACCACATGCGCTTCCAGATGGAGATGGAGCTCCTCGAGCGCGTGCAGGGTCACCCGAGCATCGTCGAGCTCTTCGCCTCGGGCGAGGGCGAGGATCTGAGCTTCTTGCCGCCGCTCATCCGCGACAAGTGCGAGCCCGAGTTCATGATCCTCGAGAAGCTCGACATGAGCCTCGAGGAGCGCCTCAAGGGGTCGCGCAACCGCGGCGCGAAGGAGGACCTGCTCGCGTGCGACATGCGCGAGCGGCTGTTCCGCGTGCTCGACTACATGATCCCGATCGCCAGCGCGATCGAGTACGCGCACCTCGTCCGGAACATCTGCCACCGCGACATCAAGCCGGCCAACGTGCTCGTCGGGCTGCCCGATCCGAACCTCCGCGGCTCGACGCTGCAGGTCCGCCTCGCCGACTTCAACGTCGCGAAGCTCTCGGACGAAGAGGTCTCGTTCGGGATGACGCAGATGAAGGCGGCGGTCCCCGGCACGCTGTTCTTCCAGAGCCCCGAGCAGGAGACGAACATCCTCGAGCTGCTCGTGAACGTCCAGCAGGGGCTCCCCGAGGTCGAGTACTTCGAGGACTTCTATATCCAGATCGCGAAGAACGACTCCTTCTCGCTCTTCAACCGCTCGGAGCAGTACCCGATCCTCTACGCCGATCGCGCGCGCAAGCGCCTCGTCCTCGCCCGGCCCTTCCGCGAGGCGAGCGAGACGAACGTCCGCGCCCGCATCCAGAAGTCCGTCGGCCGTCCGGCGGACATCTACTCGCTCGGCGCGACGTTCTACTACTTGATCAGCGGCGCGTACGCGAACCCGAAGACGCTCTACGACGCGTTCCACAAGTTCATCGAGTACGAGCGCGCCGACGAGAACAACACAATCGAGGCGTACCTCCGGCACGAGTACAGCGTCATCAACTCGCTGCGCGCGCCGAAGACGCAGGACGGCCAGCCCGAGGTCGCGCCGGCCGATCGGTTCTTTTCGTACAAGCACTACCTCGACGGCAACGGCGAGCTCATCGATCCGAACGTGATGCTGATCATCGGCAAGTGCATGATCCGCAACAAGCCGGACAGCTACTGCCAGGCGCACGACCTCGACACGCGCGGCGTCTCCGACCTCGTCACCGACCTCATCAACCTGTACTCGCTCTACGGCTTCTCGCCCGGCGCGCGACCGACGCACCTCGTCCACCGGACCACGACCCGCAAGGGCAACCTCAAGATGGGTGGGTTGAAGCGGATGTGGGACGCGATCGTGCGCCTCTTCACGGGCAAGAAGGGGCCCTGATCTCGGCGATTTCGCTACGGAATCGGGCGATCCGACGAACGGTCTTCGCCTCGGCGCGAAGGCGGGGGTGAAGAAGCGCGCGCGAGCAAATCCTCCGGCTCGGTCATCCGTCCGAGGAGATCGTGACGCCGCTCTCCCCGCTCCACGCGCCGGCCACGAGCCCGTCGCCCTCCTCCGGGGACGCGCTCGAGGCGTTCACCCGGTCGGGCTCGGGCCCCACCGTCACCTTCCCGCTCACGCTGACGGCGGTGACGGTCTCGGTCCTGTCGATGTCGCTGGACGCCGTGCCGAGGTACAGCCACGACGCCTTCTTCGCCGGCCTCTTCCTCACCGTCGTCCTCGCGGTCGTCGCGGGCAAGACGATCGGCGCGATCGCCGCGCCGTCGCTCCGCCTCGTCGCGACGCTGATCGTGCCCACGGCGTCCGGGGCGGTGATCGGGGCGGTCGTCCAGGCGCTCGTCCTCGGGGACGTCGGCCCTTCCTCGTCGTCCGCCTTGAGGGATCTCGGCGGCCTCGTGGACACGACCGACCCGGTGCCGTGGATCGCGAGCGGGATCGTCCTCGGCGGCGTCCCGGCGCTCCTCGTCTCGGCGTTCCTCGTCGCGGCGAGCCGGTCGATCCGCGCGCGGACGGCCCACGACGCGGCGGAGGGCTTCGGCGTGGCGTTCACGGGCTTCGCGGGGCTCGCCGCGGCGGCCGGCCTCGTCCTCGTGGACGGGATCTCGCTGCCGCCGCTCTTGTTCGTGGCGATCGCCTCGGCGGTCGCGCTCGGCGTGGCGCTCCTCGTCGACGGCGCGCGTCTCCGCTTCCTCCGTCGGGTCTACGCGGGCCGGTGCGCGGGCGTCGACGTCGTCCCCGCCGAGCGCTTCGCGCGCGACCCGTCGCTCGCGCCCCTGGTCGCGAACGCCGGCGCGGCCTCGATGCTGGTCCGGGTGCGGCAGGACCCGCGCTCGTACCGCGCCGCCGCCGCCGAGCCGCTCGCCCTGGTCGGCGGCTCCGAGCGCGAGACGCTTCGTCCCCTGCTCCGCCGGCGCGCCGCCGCCGCGGCCGTGCTCGTCGCGATGAGCGCGCTCGCCGGCCTCGCGGC
>JAHBWF010000066.1 GCA_019637105.1 Labilithrix sp. | reverse complement strand
CGTGTCGCCGGTCGCGCGCGCCCCGCGCGGGGGCGCGTCGCGCGCGGTCCGTTCGGGCGGCGGCGCCCCGGCGTGGTAGCGTCTTCGGCTCGCGTATGCGTCACCCGAAGCAGCGAGCTCGAGCCATGTGGATCGCCGGCGCCGCGCTGGCGGCGGCGTCCTCGGCCGCGCCGGACGCGCGCGCCGACGCCCGCGAGGTCGCCGCGCGCGTCCTCGAGCAGTGGAGGGTGGCCGGCGCCCGGACGAGCGCGGTCCCCCCGCGGTTCGTCTTCGACGACGAGACGATCCTCGTCCCGATCCCGCCGGACCCCGAGGGCGACGACGACGGCGACGGGTGCACGCAGGTCGCCGTGATCGGCGCGCGCGGCCTCAGCTTCCGCGCGCGCCTCTCCGACGCGCCGATGGATCCGCTCCTCGCGCCCGAGCCGACGGCGCGCGCGTCGAGCGCGGCGGGCGTCCTCGAGCTCCGGCGCTGCGAGCGCGGACGTCCGGCCGTGCGTCACGTCGTCGTGACCGCCGAGGCGGGCCGAGGCGCGGTCGACGTCGTGGTCGGCCGCTCCGAGCGACCCCTGCCGCCGCTGGCGTCGCTCATCCCGGAGCGGACGGGCGGCGTCCTCCCGCCGCCGCCCGAGGCCGGCGCGCTCCCGCCGCTCGTCCCGCAGGACAAGCGCGCCGAGGCCGCCGAGGTCCGGGCGCGCCGCGACGGCGCCTCCGTCCGCGATCGCGTCCGGGCGCGCGCCGGCGACGACGGCTCGGGCGACGAGGAGCTCGAGCTCGACGCGGGCTGCCACCGGATCGAGGTGTTCGGCCGCGAGCTGTCGCGGGAGCGCCCCGGCCGGCGCTTCCGCCTCGACGTCGACGCCGAGCTGCGCGACGGCGACCAGCTCCTCGCGCGGGACCGCACCGAGGCGCCGGACGCTCGGCTCGAGACCTGCGTGGGCGCGACGACCCGCGTGTCGCTCGTCTACGCGGGGTCGCCGCCGCACTCCGACGTCCTCGTGACGCGCGGGAGCTGGCCGCTGCCGGCGCGCCTGCCGCCGATCTGGGGGCCGGTCGCGCGCAGCAAGATGGCGCGCGTGATGTTCCTCCGCCACGTCGCGGTGCCCGCGGACGATCCGGTGTACCTCGCGCAGGGCGCGACGGGGGCCACGCCGCTGCCGCTCTCCGTCGAGACGGGCGCGTGCTACGTCGCGGTCGTGGGCGTCACGCGTGGCCACGCTCGTCAGCTCCAGCTCCGGGCGCGCGTCGGCGCCCGCGAGTCGACGGACGAGCGCGGCGCGGCCGAGGAGGCGGCGCTGACCGCGTTCTGCGTGCGCGCGCACGAGTCGGCGCGGCTCGAGGTGCTCGCGCGCGGCACGGGCGTGAGCTGGGGGCTCGCGCTCTTCCGCGTGAAGAGCGGCGTCTGGGAGGCCGGACGATGACACCGCGCGCGCCCGCCGCGCTCCTGCTCGCCGCGCTCGTGGGCTGCAGCGCCCGCCCGAGCGCGCCGCCCGCGTCGGCGCCGAGCCCCGCGGCCGCCCCGCCGCGCGTCGTCGCCGGTCCGCTCGAGGCGCGTCCGCTGCTCGGGGACCTCCCCGCGCGCGCGTCGCGCTACGGCGCCGGGCCGCTGGCGATCGTCGCGTCCGGGCCGATGGCCGAGGGCGAGCGCGTCGGCGCCTTCGTCGAGGTGCCGAAGGACGTGTGCCTCCTCGCCTACGCGCGCTCGTCCGCGTCGCTCGAGGACATCGACCTCGCGGCGTTCGCCGAGGAGGGCAACCCGATCGCCGTCGACGAGGGGCCCGACCCGAAGCCGACGATCCTCGTCTGCCCGCCGCACCCCGAACGCGTCTACGTCGCGGCCCACGCGGCCGCCGGCGAGGGCCTGTGCGTGATCGCCGCCCAGCTCGTGCCGCGCGAGCGCGCCGACGCCGTCGGCCGGGCCGTCAACGCGCACGGCGCGACGCCGAAGTCTCCGGAGAGTTGGCCCGGCCTCGACGACCACGTCCGCGCGCACCGCGCCGCGATCGGCGGCACGTGGGAGGAGCAGCGCCGCGTCGCCGTCGCGGTCGACGCGCGGGCCCCGTCGTCGGTGGCGCTGTCGATCGACGAGGGGGGCTGCGCCGACGTCGTCGTCGTGCCCGACGACGACGTGGCGGTCGTCGACGTCGACGCGTTCGACGCCGACGGCCGGCTCGTCGCGCGCGCCCGCGACTCCGTCGCCGTCCGCTCGATCACGGTCTGCTCGCAAGCCGCCGTCGCGGGCTCGCTGCAGGTGCGCCCGCACGTCGGGCGAGGGCTCGTGGCGGTGGTGATCGCGAAGGCCAAGGGGGACAGCGCCCGCGAGATGCTCACGCGGCCGGACGTCGCGTGGGTCGCTTCGGGGCAGCCGCTCGACGCGGCGCGCGCGGCGCGCGAGCGTGTCCTCGGCAAGGCCGGCTACGGCGCCGCGACGACGACCCACGCCGGACAGCTGCAGCTCGGCCGTCGCGCGACGGTCCCCGTCACGCTGGCGGGAGCGCCCTGCGCGCGCGTCGACGTCGTGGCCGGAGCGCCGCTCGCGCTCGTCGAGGCGGCGATCTGGGACGACGGGGGCGCGCTCCTGGCGAGCGGCGACGGCGCGGACGGCGCGGTCCTGTTCGCGTGCCGCAAGGGCAAGGCGCGGATCGATCTCGGGACGCGGGGCCGTCCGGGGCCGTTCTCCGTGCTCGTCCGTCCGGAGAGGTGGAGCGACGCCGCGTTCGCCGCGCACCCGCTCGCCGCGAGCCGGATGCTCGCGCGATCGAGCGGCCCGGCGTCGGGCGCCCACGCGGGCAAGGCCGGCGTCGTGCGCCACGCGGTCCTGGAGCCGGCCAGGCGCTACGTGCATGATGCCAATATCCCCGCCGGCCAGTGCGTCGCCGTCGCGGTCGGCGTCGAGGGCGAGGGGACCGGCCTCGAGCTGCGCGCGTTCGACGCCGTGACGGGCGACGAGCTCGACCGGGCGCACGGTCAGGACGCCGCCGCCGTCCGCGCGTGCGCCGGCCCGGCCGCGCGCTCGATCCGCGTCGAGGCGCGCGCGACGGCCGGAAAGCTGGACGCCGTCCTGGGCGAGCGGCTGATCGGCCCGTGACGCGGCCCCGTGCGTGACGCGGCCCCGTGCGTGACGCCGTCCAACCCGTGACGGCGCGGCGAATCCGCCGGACGGGCGCGCGCCGGCGCGGTCGCGACGTCGCCGCGCCCGGATCAGCGCCGCCCGAGCGAGCGCGCGAGGGCGGCGTCGGCGCGGCGGGCGTCGACGTCGCCGACGCAGAGCACCGCTCCGGCGCGCGGCACGAAGGCGAGACGGCAACGCCCGCGCGAGCCCGGCAAAAGCGTCCCGAGGACGAAGTCCGCGGCGATCCCGGCCGCGACGACGGCGAGGCCGACGACGAGGAGCGAGGGCGACGCGGAGCGGACGCCGTCCGTGAACGCGCGCACGCCGACGTAGCTGCCGACGGCGAGGGCCAGCAGGCCGGCGTAGAACGCGGCGCGCGGGAAGCGCACCTCGCGGACGACGCGCACGAGCCCGGCCCGCAGGATGACGTGCTCCCGCTCGCGCAGCGTCCGGCCGAGCATCTCGGTCCGGGTCTTCACGCGGACGCCCATCTCCGACAGCGAGACCTCCGCCGGTCGGCGGTAAGCGAGGGCGAGGCGCGCGACCCCGCGCACCGCGTGGATCGCGAAGAGGATCCCCGTGAACGCGAGGATCGTCGTCGCGACGAGGCCGCGCGGGGAGGCGAGCAGCTCGCCCTCGAGCCGCACCTCGTCGGGGGCGGCGCTCTCTCCCGTCGCGAGCACGCGGAGGAGGACGGGATCCTTCACGTCGTTCGCGAGATCGCGCGCGAGCGATCGCGCCTTGGCGGCCTCCGACGCGGCGAGCGCCGCGCACCCGACGACGGCCTCGCCGCGACCGAGCGCGCCGCCTCTGCCGCGCTCGATCCGCCGCACCCGGTCGGCGAGGGCGGTCCAGAGGTCCGACGCCTCGTCGCCGAGGGCCCGATCGAGCAGCGGCGTCGCGTCGAAGGCGGTGTGGGTGGCGAGCCAGAGGATGTCGCCCGCGAGCCGGTCCTCGTCTTCGGTGCGCGAGCGCGGCGACTCCGCGACGGCGTGCGCCCAGAGCGCGGACGCGAGCGAGCGCTCGGCGGCGCCTTCTCCGCCGTTGGCGAGGACGTCGAGCGCGTTGCCGAAGCGCGTGTCGGCGTCGTCCCGGGTGAGCTTCAGCTCGTCGGCGGCGGCGGTGACCTTCGACGTGAACGCCCAGTCGTGCGCGCGCGCGCGGGCGGCGTCCGTGACGACGCGGCTCGTGAGCGCGACGAGGTCGGCGAGCCGCGCGGAGCGGGCGAGCAGCTCGTAGGCGGACAGCGGCTGGGCGTCGCCCGACGCGGCGGAGGCCGGCGCGAGCCCGGCGCCGCTCGGGAGTCGCAGCGCGTCCTTCGCCTGCGCGCCCTCGCGCGTCGCCTTCGTCGAGATCGACGGAGCGCTCCGCGCGCGGGCGGCTCCTGCCGGCGCGTCGCCGAGCGCGTCGGCGTCCGCCGCGGGCGCCGCGTCGCGGGCGAGCTCGACGACGGCGTCGGGCCCGATGGCGATCGGCCCGTTCGGATCGGTCTCCTCGGCGCTCGGCGCGGGCTCCACGGCGGCCGTCTTCGCGGACGAGGGCCTCGGTCCCGCGGCGACGCCCGCGTCGCCGGCCGGCGGTGCGTCCGCCGTCGTGTCGGTGCTGCTGTCCGGCTCTGCCATGCGAACTCGTGCGCTCCACCCGTCTAAGCCGTGCGTATCACACGGCGCGGACCCACGAAGCTCGTCTAGCCGAACGCCTGCCGCGCGACCACTATTCTTGCCGCAATTTCCAGGCAGAGCAGCGATCTCCGTCCGGTCCGCGCGCTCCAGAGAGGGCGGAAACTTGGCCCGTCCGCGGCCGATCCGATACCCACGCTCGGGCGGACGGAGGCTCCGGTGCCTCGACGACCGCGGGAGGCGCGCGACATGAAGGACAAGGCGGAGGTGATCTCGGAGCTGCGGAGCATGCTCGCGGACGTCTTCATGGCGAAGGAGCGCGGAGAGGCCTACGGCCGGCTCGCGCGCGCGCACGGCTACGTCGACGGCTACATGCGGGCGTTGCTCGAGCTCGGCGTCGTCACCAAGGACGAGCTGCTCGAGGTCGTGAACGCCGAGCGCGAGCGCTCGAGCGGCCCCGCGATGCGCCCGATCGGCGACATCGTCGAAGTCGCCGCGTAGTCAGCTCTGCAGCAACGCCGCCGCCGCCGCGCACGCCGCTTGCTCCTGCTTCCGGTCGAAGGGATTGGCCCCTCCGACAGAAGGTGAAGCATGAAGAGCCCCGAACGCGATTTGCCCGTCGTCCCGCGAGAGATCCTCGAGCGCCCGCCCGGTCGATCGTTCAGCGATCCGCGGCGTCCGCTCGGCGAGGATCTCATCGAGCGAGCCGGGTCGCACGGCGGAGACCCCGAAGAGGGACTCTACGGTCGCGCTCCGGAGCACTTCCGCGAGGGCCACGGCGTGCCGGAACGCGCCAAGTGTGTGGCGGTCTTGCGCAAGGCGGACGAGCTCATGGCGGAGAACAACCCGCCCGGCGACACCGCGGAGAACCAGCGCCGCGCGCTCGAGCTCGCCTGCGGACGCTGCGGCGTTCGTCCGGAGGAGTACGACCGCCTCGTGGAGGGCGACGAGGAGGTGCGCGCGCTCGAGGCCGTGGTCCTCCAGGCCGCGCACCTCCGCGCGCTGCTCCTCCGCGGCGAGGCGCTCACCGCGCCGGCGTCGTCGCCCTGAGCCTCACGGCGCGCCGCGCCCCGCCGGCGACGAGCCCTCGCCGGCGTCGTCCGTCACACACGGCGCGCCGCGCCCTCA
The DNA here is from genome assembly GCA_019637105.1 of Labilithrix sp. Classification (GTDB taxonomy): domain Bacteria; phylum Myxococcota_A; class Polyangia; order Polyangiales; family Polyangiaceae; genus Labilithrix. The sequence continues at coordinate 33,336 of JAHBWF010000066.1, read as the reverse complement.
CCGGCGACGAGCCCCCCGCCGCCCCGCCGCGTCGCGACCACGACGCGGTCCATTCACGGCGCGTCCGGGCGTCACGGCGACAGGACGATGACGTTGCCCTCGACCGTCTTGGTCGCGCGCGTGCTCTGGCGCCACCACACGGCCACCTTGTCCTCGCCGGGGACGAACTGCGGGAAGGCGACCCACCGGTTGTCCTGCTTCACCGAGCGCAGATCCCACTTGTACGAGCTGCCCGAGCCGGTGCCCACGGCGCGGCGGAGGCCGAGCGACGACGAGTCGGCGTAGTAGATCGTCACGACGTCGCCCTCGACGCGGAGGGTCGAGTCGTCGCCGACGATGTGCTTGCCGTCCGCGTGCGCCTTGCCGTCGACGGAGGTGCCGTCGTCGACGAGCTGCGAGCGGCCCGGCTTGCCGTTCACCACCGAGATGTAGCGGAGGCTCTCGTCGAGGCCGTTCACGTAGCTGACGTGCCAGGTCCCGCTCGGGGCGATCGCGAGCGACGCGGCGATGCCGACGTCGCCGGTGTCGATCGCCGTCTTGTCGGCGCGCTTGCCGGTCTCGCCGTCGAGGATGACGCGCTCCCACGGGACCGCGCCGCGGTCCATGAATCCGACGAGGTTGCCGTGGTAGCCGTCGTAGGCGACGAGGCCGAGCCCCTCGGGCCCCGACGCGAGGCTGATGTACGGGCCGAGCCCGCGCGGGTAGGTCTCGATCGCGCCCATCTTGGCGACGCACGAGGCCTTGCCGTCGACCGTCACGCAGGCGTTCGCGTCGCCGCACGCCGGCTGGCAGCCGCCGACCGTCTTGGTGCACGAGCCCGTGTCCTTCACGCAGGCCTCGCCCGCCGCGCACGCGTCCGCGCGGCACGGCCCGTCCTCGTCGACGGCGATGTCCTCGAAGTCGAAGTCCCCGGGCCCCGACGGGCTCTCGTTCTTGGCGCGGGCGAGCGAGATCTTCGTGCGCGTGCGCCCGCCGTTGCCCGGCTCGAGGTGCATGTACGCGATGACGGGCTTTCCGTCGACGAGCAGCATCTTGCTGTACTTGCCGATGTCGGCGCCGGCCTGCTCCTTGAGCACCGACACCTTCCAGCCGCCGTCGTTGATCGCGAACTTCAGGCGCTTGTTCGTGTCGTCGTAGTAGCTGACCATCGGCTGGTCGTTGGTCGAGATCTGGATCGACGTGTAGCGGCCGACGTTGTCGCCGGAGTCGGTCTCGCCGCCGCGCCAGCCGTACGGCTCGAACGCCGGGCAGGTGCCGTCGGTGCGCGCCGGGACGCCGTCGACCGTCTCCCACTCGACCTCCTGCTTGCCGAGGTCGTACTTGCCGACGACGAGGTCGCCCCACAAGAGCGCGTCGGCCTCCGACAGGAGCGAGTCGTTGTAGCCCGCCGCCCAGATCGAGCCGTCCTTCGCCTTCGCGACCGAGAGGTACGCGCCCGGCTGGCCCTTCGCGAGGTCGGTCAGGCAAGGCTGGTTGCAGTCCGAGCCGCAGCCCGTCTGCGGATCGGCCTCGCTCCCGCACGCGCAGCCCTGGCTCGTGGCGGCCACGAGACCGATCGCGCCGAGGGCCATGCCGCCGCGGGTCATCGCGCGCCGCGCGGCGTCGCCGCCGCGACGACGGAGGACGACCAGGGCGAGCGCGCCGACGCCGAGGGCGAGCGCGAGGGCGCCGCCGGGGGTCTGGGTGCCGGGCGTCGAGCAGCCGCAGCCGGAGGCCGTGCCGAGCGTCGGATCGGTCCGCCCGCGGAGCGCCTGGCGGACGGTCCCGACGTTGCCCTCCTCGTCCTTGACCTCGACGTCGATCGACTCGGCGGCGCCGACGTCGATGCGCTCGAGCTCGCCGAGCGGGAGCCACGCGCCGAACTCACCCTCGTCGACCCGGAAGCGCGCCAAGAGCGCGTCGCTCTTGCTGACGAGGTCCCACGCATCGACCGTGGCGGACGAGCCGTCGCGCTGGACCTTCACGAACGGGGCGAGCGCGTCGATGACGTACGGCACGTCGGCGGGCGTCGCGTCCTCGGTCTCCGGCGCTCCCACGACGCGCGAGGTGACGTGGAGGACGTGGCGGCCCTGGAGGAAGAGCTGGTCGTCCTTGATGAGGACGCGTTTGTCGGGCGACCACGGCGAGCGCGTGCCGCCGTCGATCCACCACGAGTACTCGACCGCGCGCTGGCCGTCGTCGAGCGACGACGAGAGCTCGATCTCGAGCTCGGGGAGCATCGCGGGGTCGTAGGTCGCCGCCTGCATGTGGTCCTTCCACACGCGCTTGGCGAGGAGCTTCGCCTGCGTGTCCGACTCGACGAGCGCCGTGCCGGCCGCCTTGCTCATCGTCGCGAAGATGCCGACGAAGTCGTCCTGGCCCTTCGTGAGCCTCTTGATGTCGTTGATCTCGAGGTTCAGGCCGAGGCTCGAGACGGCGCTCGACAGGTCGATGGGCGAGAAGCCGGAGCCGACGAGCTGCTTCGAGACCGTGCCGAAGATGCCGCTGACCGCGCCGACGACGACGTTCGGATCGTCGAGGAGCAGGACGTCGGCGTTGGTGATGGCACCGTTGGCGACCTTGATCTCGCCGAGCGCGGGGACGATGCCGCCGTTCGGGTTGTTCGGACCCTTGCCCGTCTGGAGGTTCACCGGGATCGTCAGGTCGCCGGTGTACGTGAAGACGCGGGCGAAGCGGTCGAAGCTCCAGATGTAGAAGTCGAGCGAGAACTTCGGGAGCGTGACGAGGAGGAGCGGATCCTTGTTCGGATCCGTCCCGCCGCCGAGCTTCACCTCCGGCGGCGCCTGCGGGCGCGTCGAGATCGCGGCGGCGGCGTCGGCCTGGTCGAACGTGAGCGTCTTCAGCGACGGGATGAGGAACGACAAGAGGCCGCTCTTCAGCATGTCGAACTGCTCGGTCGAGACGCCGAGGCAGAGCAGACCGCTGTTGTAGACGCTGGTGAACGAGTAATCGAGGAAGCGCCCCGCGAGCGCGATGCCGACGTGCGGCGCCGTCGCCGGATCCGCCGCCGACGGGTTCAGCTCGTCGGGGATCGGGATGCCGGTCGGCGGCGTGACCGCCTTCTGGACGACGCACTTCGACGGCGGCTGCGGGAGGACGCCGCCGACCATGCCGAGCGTGATCCCGTTCGGGCTGTCGCCCTGCGCCGTCGTGGCGAGGCCGGGCGCCGGCTTCATCGCGCCGAACGAGGCGAGCCCGAAGTCGACGCCGCCGGCGGTGCTCGGCGAGATGCTGCGGAGGAAGCCGCCGAGCTCGACGTGGGCGTCGGTGCCGAGGAGCATCGGGACGCACTTGTCCTTCGCCGAGTCGTAGACGCAGTACCGGTTGTTCGCGTCCGGGCTCGTCTCCGTCGGGCACGACGGGTTGAGCGTCGGGTTCGGCTTGGTGCAGAGCTGGTCGCGGAGCATGTCCTTGACCTGACCCTCGAGCGAGCCCTTGAGCGAGTTGACGATCCGGTCCTTGATGAAGCTCCAGTTGAGGAGCGTGTCGCACCAGTTGTCCGGGAGCGCGCCGCACGTGGCGCACAGCTTGATGTCTCCGGGCTGGATCGCGTTGAGGTCGATGACCGCGCCGTCGACGTCGATCTTCGAGTACCCGATGCGCGGCGCGGTGGTCTCCGCGACGATCGGGATCGACACCGTGACCGGGAGCTGCTTGAGCTGGACGACCGGCTTCTCGTTGCTGCAGGTGCCGTTCGAGCCGTAGCCGACGTGGATCGTCGCGCTGATCGGGTCGGTGATCCTCACCGGCGTGTCGTCGAGCTTGATCGGCACGATCGCGCGGACGGTGATGTTGTTCGGCGTGACGGAGTCGATCTGGAACTGGGCGTTGGCGACGCCCGCGGCGGCCGTGCAGCGCGGGGGCGTCGCGTTCGGGTCGGGGCCGCCGGGGCAGAACGAGCCCTTCACGTCCGGACGGACGCCGATGCACGTGCCGCCGACCGTGACGCCGATGCACGCCGTTCGGCGCGTTGGTCAGCGGTCGCGATCGTGGCAGCTCCTTCTCGGGAAGTCGAGGCCGGGGCGCGACACGCGCACGGAGGCGGCGTTCTCGACGGCCTTGTCCGCCGGGAAGCCTCCGGGCAGCGGCGTCATCCCCGCGCAGCCACCGCACCCGCCGCAGCCGCCGCCGCTGCAGGACGCGATCAAGAGAAAGAACACGACGCCGAAGACGTGGCGGAAACGTGAAAGCATGGACCTCTCCTCCTCGTGACCGCAGCCAGCTTCGTGGAAGTCTAGCGTCCGGCGTGCACGGAACCCTCATGTGGGCCGCTGCGAGCCGGCTCGTCGCCCATCCTCATTGTGACAGGAAGACGATTGGTCACCACCCCAACGCGACGCGTGTGCCTTATCACGTGGGCCGGCGCAGAATGCCGGAAATGAGAAGAGAAGCCCGTCTCAAAGCCGTTCGGGCGAGCATCACGACAGGCACACATGCACCGCACGGCAGGCATGGCGCACGGCGTCGTGCGTGACGCTCTGCGTCGACGTCCTTCGGCCCGTCGAGGACGGTCGCCGCGTCACTGCGCGTCGGCGTTGGCCGCCGCGTCGCTCACGTCGGCGTCCGCGCCGGCGTCGGCGGGCTCGGTCGTCGCGCCCGAGCAGCCCTCGACCACGCCCTGGCCGTCGAAGATCTTCGCCGCGCTCGCGGCGAACGTCGCGGCGAGCCAGACGCTGTCCTGGCAGCTGCCCGGCGACTTGTCCGTCGAGCAGTAGTCGCCCTTGAAGACGATCTTGCCCGCCGCGTCGCGCCCGCAGACGAGACCGGCGTCGGACGCCAAGAAGGCGCAGAGCGACTTGTTGTTCAGATCGCGGATCTTCACCGCGTCGGCCTCTTCGAGCGTGATGAAGCCGCCGAGCGCGCCCGCCGTGGACCACTTCGAGCACAGCGTCCGGTCCTCGACGCACGCGGGATCGAGCGCGGCGGCGTTGAACGCGCCGATGCAGTTGCCGTCCGGGGAGAGCGTGACGTCCTCGATGCGCGCGTCGCGGATCGGCAGGATGATCGCGCTCGAGAGCTGCTCCGAGAGGAAGATGGGGATGTTCACGTCCTGCCGCTCGACGGTCTTGAACGTGTCGCCCGTGAGCTCGATCTTCGCGGTGATCGGGGTGACCTTGGTGCCGCCGATCTCGAAGCTCGCGAAGCAGAAGCCCTGGCCCAGCGGGTCCGCCGCGGGCGGCGCGCCGCCGGTGACGAGGGTGTTGGCCGTCTTGTCGACGCGCAGGATCCACGTGAACAGGCCCTGGCCGCCCTCGGCGCACGCCGGCTGCGCGAGGTCGATGCCGCTGTTGACGACCGTGTTCTGGATGAACGGGCTGGCGAGCGCGGCCGGGGCGGCGATGTTGAGGCGGCGGATCCGGAGGTCGAGGACCTCCTTGCCCGTGTTGTCGCCGATCGGCAGGCAGGTCGATTTCGAGCCGCAGAGCGCCTCGTCGATCGCGCACCCCGGCGCGGGCGTGCAGATCTTCTCGGAGTCGTCGCAGTCGGCCCGCGGGAGCTCGCCCGGCAGCGCCTCGCACGCGCCGCCGCCGCCGAGCACCTGACCGGGCGCCGTGCGCCGGTGGGGGTCGTCCTCGCACGCGAGCACGACCGTCGCGCCGACGGCGCCGAGCCCCGCCAGCAGGGCCACCGTGCCACCCGCCCTCCGCGACCCGGCGCCGAGCCGTGACAGGGCTCTCGCCGGACCGAACGCGCGCCGCCTCGTCATGCGTCGACCTCCCTCACTCGGGCAGCGTCACCGGACCGCCCGTCTCCACGAGCGCCATGAACTGCCGCATCCGCTTGTCGAGATCCTTCGCGCCGACGTCGAGCAGGCGCTTCGGGCCGATGCCCTCGACGCAGAACGAGCCGAGCGCCGAGCCGAAGTAGATCGCCTTGCGGATCGTCTGGTGGTCGACCGAGCCCGCGCGCGCGATGTAGCCGACGAGCCCGCCGGCGAAGGAGTCGCCCGCGCCGGTCGGATCGACGACCTCCTCGAGCGGGTAGCCGGGCGCGAAGAACACGCCGGCGTCGTCGAAGTAGAGCGCGCCGTGCTCGCCGCGCTTGATGATGAGGCGCGACGGGCCGCGCTTGCGGATGTCGGCCGCGGCCTTCACGAGGTTGTGGATCCCGGTGAGGTCGCGCGCCTCCTCGTCGTTGATGACGAGCAGGTCGACCTGCTTCAAGACGTCGCCGAGGAGCTTCGGCTCGCCGGTGATCCAGAAGTTCATGGTGTCCGCGATCACGAGCTTCGGCTTCTCGACCTGGGCGAGGACCTCGAGCTGGAGCGCCGGGTGGATGTTGCCGAGGAGCACGAACGGCGTCGCGCGGAACTCCGCCGGGATCTTCGGGCGGAAGTCGGCGAACACGTTGAGCTGGGTGTCGAGCGTGGTCCGGCTGGCGAGGTCGGGCGAGTAGCGCCCGCGCCAGCGAAACGTCTTGCCCTCGGCGTGCTCGACGCCCGCGGTGTCGACGCCGCGCTTCTTCAGGTCGTCCAGGACCGCGGCGGGGAAGTCGTCGCCGACGACGCCGACGAGGCGCACCGGCGTGAGCAGCGACGCGGTGATGGACGAGTAGGTCGCGGCGCCCCCGAGGACGTCGAGGAACGTACCGGAGGGCATCTCGAGGTCGTCGAACGCGAGGGATCCGACGATGAGGGCGGGGCTCTTCTGCATGGCGAGCGCAGCCTAGCCCAAAGCGCCGCCGATGACGCCATGCGAATCGCATGAGCCGCCCGGCGGAGGCGGGCGTCGGCGCGCTGCGGCGGGCTACCGGGGGAGATCGAGCAGCCAGGCGAGTCGGGCGCGCGCGTCGGGGGTCACGGCGCCCGGGCTGGTCATGACCGCGCCCTTGAGCGCCCGGTGCGCGACGCTCTTCGTCGGGTCGGGCAGGCGCCCCGACAGCTCGACGAGCGCCCTCTTGGCGAACGAGACGTTCTGCTTCATCGTCGCGACCACCTGATCGACCGTCACGGCGTCGTGCCCGTCGTGCCAGCAGTCGTAGTCGGTCGCGAGCGCGAGCGTGGCGAACGGGAGCTCGGCCTCGCGGGCGAGCTTCGCCTCCGGCATCGACGTCATGCCGATGACCGACACGCCCCAGGTGCGGTAGACGCGGCTCTCGGCGCGCGTCGAGAACTGCGGGCCCTCCATGCAGACGTACGTGCCGCCGCGGTGGACGCGGGCGCCCGCGCGATCGGCCGCGGCGGCGAGCGCGCCGGCGAGCAGCGCGCACGTCGGGTCGGCGAACGGCACGTGGGCGGCGACGCCGTCCTCGAAGTACGTCGTGACGCGCCTCTTCGTGAGGTCGATGAACTGATCCGGGACCACGAGGTGCCCGGGCGCGATCTCCTCCTTCATCGACCCGACCGCGCTGACGCTGACGAGGTGCGTCGCCCCGGCCTTCTTCAGCGCGCACACGTTCGCGCGGTAGTTGATGGCGTGCGGCGGGACGCGGTGGCCCCGCCCGTGGCGCGGCAGGAAGAGGAGGGTGGTGCCGTCGTCGAGCGTGCCCTTCACGAGGACGTCGCTCGGCCGGCCGAACGGCGTGTCGACGTCGACCTCCGTGACGCCGGAGAGACCTTCCATCTCGTAGAGACCGCTGCCTCCGAGCACGCCGAGGGTGTAGCTCATGGCCAACGCCATAGCGGGGATCGCCGACCACGCCAAGCGCCGAGGTCGGGCGAGCGCGCGTCAGGGCTTCGCGATCTTGCGGAGCTCGCCGTCCGCGGAGCCTCTCCTCGTGCCGAACACCAGGTAGTAGACCGCCGCGTCGTCGACCGCGATCGCTCCGGGCGCCGTGAGGCCCTTCGCGAGGACCACGGGCGCGCCGTCGCACCCGGCCTTCGGGCACGCGAGGACCTCGCCGTCCTTCGCGCTGGAGTTCTCCTCGTCGAACGTGCCCTCGTTCGTCCAGTAGAGCGTGGTCGCGTCGACGGCGACGCCGAGCGATCCCACGTTGTCCGTCCCGTAGCTCACCTTCGGCGCGGCGGGGTTCGACTTGAGCGCGCTGTAGACGAACCCCTTGGGGCTCTCGTACTCGCCGTACGCCCAGTAGACTCGCTCGTCGTCGACGGCGACGAAGCCGAGCGCGCCCCCGTAGCTGAGCGGGCCCACGGTCTCTTGCGAGCCGCCGTCGAGCTGAACGCGCCGGAGATCGTCGGCGTTGGCCTGGAAATAGACGTGCGTGCCGTCGACGGCGACGCTGAACGGCTTGTTGCCCGAACCGACGTCGGCCCGCATCGAGCCGTCGGGCTTCACCCGGACGACGGCGCCGTTGTTGTTCTCGGCGAAGTAGAGGAAGCCGTTCGAGTACCGCACGTTCGCCGCCCAGTCGGCCAGCGTGACGAGGTGGACGTCCGCGCAGGCCGGCAGCGTGCAGCCCCAGACGCCGCCCCAGTAGTCGTCTCCGCCGTCGCCCGCGAACTCGAGGTTCGACCAGTAGAGGTTCTGGCCGTCGAGCGTGACGCCGCGCGCCTCGTCGTGGCCGCTCACGAGCACGTCGGTCTTGCTCCCGTCCTTCGCGACGCGCAGCACCGCGCCGTTGCCGCGCGCCGTGACGTAGACGTTCGCGCCGTCGAGGGCGAGGTCGACCGGGTTCTCGAGCCCGCCCGAGAGGAGGACGCTCTCGCAGACGCCCGCGTTGCAGGCGCCGCCGAGGCAGTCGTGCCCGCAGCGGCCGCAGTTCTTCGGGTCCGTCTGGAGCTTCGACTCGTCGCAGGTCGTGGGGCCGCCGTCGCCGGGCGGGCTCGCGTCGTCGGCGGCGCCGTCGCTCGTCGATCCGTCCGGGGCTCCGACGCCGTCGCCCTCGTCGAAGGTCAGGTCGGGCACCCCGATGAGCCCCGCGCAGCCCGTGAGGATCCCGAGCGAGAGCAAGACGACGTGTGCGCGCTTCATCAGAACACCCCCAGCACGGTGAAGCCGGCGCCCGTCGGCCCGGCGTTCGGAGCGACGCGAACGCGCCCGGCCTTCGCGGCGCGGTCGCCCTCGCCCTTCGCGGTGAAGACGAGCGCGGCGCCGGCGGCGAGGCCCACGCCGCCCGCGACGAACGCGATCGTGGAGACGAGCCCGAGCGTCCTCGCGCTCTCGCTGGCGTCGACGGCGTCGCGGCTCGCGCACGGTCCGTCGTTCGGGCACGTCGCCTTCGCGTCGCTGCTCTTGCCCATCGCCATGAGCCCGGTCACGGCGCCGGCGGCGAGGCCGGCGACGCCGACGCCCCCGAGGACGAAGCCGAGCGTGCGCTGCCCGCTGCCGTCGTCTTCGGTCTTCTCCGGCGGGGGGGCGACCGGCTTCGGCGGCTCGACCGGCTCGGCGGCGACCGCCGCGGGCTCGGCCTCCAGCTTGGGGACGGTGACCTCGACGCTCTCGCCGTCCTTCGAGACCGTCGCCGACGTCGAGAACGGCTTGTGCCCGGGCGCGGTCGCCTCGACGGCGTGCGTCCCGACGTCCACCGGGATCGGCACGCCGAACGACGCCTCCGCGACGCTCGTCCCGCCGCGCGAGACCTCGAGCTTGGCGGGGTTGTCCTTGTCGACCTTGATGGTGAGGCGCGCGAGCTTCGGCTCGAGCGCGCTCGCGCGCTGCGAGGCGAGCTTCTCCCAGTCCTTGCGGCCGAGCGCCTGCGCGGCGCTCGCGGCTTCTTTGTACGTCGCCCAGGCGCTCGCGGTCTGCTTGTTCTTCTCGTAGCAGTCGCCGAGATGAATCAAGGTGCCCGCGCCGCGATCGAGCCGGTTCGACTCCGCGAACTTCGGGCACGCCTCGGCGTACTTCTTCTGCGCGGCGAGCTTCTTCGCCTCCACGAAGAGCGCCTCCGCGGCTGCCTCGTCTCCACCCGCGCGCGCGTGCCCGGCGGCGGCCACCACCACGCACGCGATCGCTCCCGCGACCAAGGTCCGTCCCATGGAGCCCATCCTAACCCGAGCCCGGTCAGCGGCGCCCGATGTTGCTCAGATCGTCGGCCTTGGCGGGGCTCGCCGGCTTCGCGCCCTGGGGGCGCGCGGTCGCCGGGGCCGGCGGCTTTCGCTCCGTCGGCAGCGCGCTCGGCGCGGGCGGCTCGGGCGGCTCCGGGGCGGCGGGCGCCGCCGCGACCGAGGCCGAGGGGACGGGCGGGAGGTCCTTCCGTCCGGGCGGGAGGGGCAGGCTCTCGTCGCCGGTCGCGGCGACCGACGGCGGCGCGTCCTTCGGCGTCCGCTTGGCGAAGTAGATCGCGCCGCCCGCGGTGGTCGAGGCGAGCAAGAGCCCGCCGACGACGAGGCCCGCGACGAGGCCCGCGCGCGAGGGCGGCGCCGGCGGAGCGAGGTGGGGCGCGGGGCCGACGACCGAGTGCGTCTCCCCCCACGCCACCGACGTCCCGCCGTGGACGTTCACCCGCGACGACGGCGACGGGATCGGCGCCGTCGCGGCGGGCGGCAACGCGCTCGAGCTCGGCGCGGGGGGCAGCCCGCGGTTCGAGGCGACGGCGCGCACGCGCTCGGTGATGGTCGCCTGCACGCCCTGGGCGAAGGGCTCGAGCGCCTGCACGAGCTCGACGACGCTCTGGAAGCGATGCTCCGGCTGCTTCTGGAGGCAGCGCGCGACGATCGCCTCGAGGCCCTCGGGGCAGTCCGGTCGGAGCGCGCGCACCGGCGGCTCCTTGTCGGTGACGACCACGAGGACGAGCTCCGTCACGGTCTCCGCGTAGAAGGGGAGGCGCTTGGTCAAGAGCTCGTACAGGATGACGCCGAGCGCCCAGATGTCCGTCCGCGCGTCGACGTTGCGCGACGAGCGGAGCTGCTCCGGGGACATGTAGCTCGGCGAGCCGATGACCTCGGTGGTGCGCGTGAGCTGCATCTCCTGCGGGCCGGCGTGGGCCTCGATCTTCGAGATGCCGAAATCGAGGACCTTGACGAGGGGGCGGCCGTGGACCGCCCTCGTGAGAAACAGGTTCTTCGGCTTGAGGTCGCGGTGGACGATCCCCGCCGCGTGGGCCTCGGCGATCGCCTCGCACGCCTGCATCACGTAGTCGATCGCGTCGGGGATGGGCAGCGGCGGGCCGTGGTCGATGACGTCGCCGAGGTCCTGCCCCTCGAGGCGCTCCATCACGATGTACGGGCGCCCGTCGTCGAGGTTGCCGACGTCGAACACGCGCGCGACGTGCTCGCTCCGCAGGCTCACGGCGGCGCGGGCCTCGCGCATGAAGCGACCGACGACGTCGGTGTGCTCGAGCGCGCTCGCGCGCAGGAGCTTGATGGCGACGTTGGTCGCGAGCGCTTCGTGCCGCGCGGCGAGCACGACCCCCATCCCACCTTCACCGATGACGCGCTCGACGCGGTACTTGCCCGCGAGGAGCTCGCCGGCCGTGAAGGTTCGTTGCGTTGTGTCGTTCATGCGCGCTCGGCGTCCGAGCCCAGGCGCGAGGAGGCCGGGACGCTCGCCGATCGAGATTACCGAGCCGTCCCCGGGCCGTCGAGCTGGTAAAGTCGACGGCGACCGAGATGCGTCCGGAGCTCTTTCGCCTTTTCGACGTGGGGTTCCCCTCCTACTTCGTCCTCCTCCTGTCGGGGTTCCTCTTCGCGACCGCGCTCGGCGTGCTGTGGGCCCGGCGCATCGGGCTGAACCCCGACGTGATCGTCGATCTCGGGCTCGCGATGCTGCTCGCCGGGGTCGCGGGCTCGCGCATCCTCCACGTGATCGCGGACGGACACTTCTGGGAATACGTGCACATGTGCACCGATCCGTCGCGGGTCGACTGGCCGTTCGACCGCGCGGAGTGCGTCTCGGCGGCCTACGACGGCGTGTGGGACTCCGCCCGAGGCGTGTGCCACCCGAAGACCTCCGACTGCTTCGCCTGGGCGAAGTTCTGGGCCGGCGGGCTCACCTACTACGGCGGCTTCATGGGGGCGACCGCCGCGGCGGTCTTCCTCCTCCGGCGCGATCGCTTCCCGTTCTGGAAGGCCGCCGACATGGCCGGCTTCGCGATCCCGATGGGGCTCGCGTTCGGTCGCATGGGGTGCCTCTTGGCCGGCTGCTGCTTCGGGTCGGTGACCTCGCTGCCGTGGGGCCTGTCGTTCCCGCCGCGGAGCCCGGCGAGCGACGCGCAGGCGAAGGAGCATCTGTTGCATTCTGCACGGATGTGGAGCCAGCCGGTGCACCCCACGCAGGTCTACGAGTCGGCGGCGTCGCTCGCGATCGCCTTCGTCTGCCTCTACGTCGTCCTCCCGCGCAAGCGCTACGACGGCCAGGTCTTCGCGGCCTCCCTGGTGCTCTACGCGCTCGCGCGCTTCGCCGTGGAGATCCTCCGCCGCGACGACCGCGGCGGCGCGATCGGGCTCTCGACGTCGCAGCTCATCGGGCTCGGGCTCGTCGCCGCGGCCGTCCTGATCCATCGCCTCCGAGGGCGCGGACCGGCTCGGGCGATCGCCGCCTGAGGTCCGCCCCGCCTTCGCGCTTCGGGCGCCGCCGGAGAGGGACGTCGTCGGAGGGGGAAGTCGTCGTCGCGCGTGGGCGGAGCGCGCGGCGCGCGCGTCTGCGCGTGAGCCGAGGCGTTTCGGCGCGCCTGAGGCAGACGCGATCGCCCGCGCTGCGGCGGCGCGCCGGCATCGCACGGCGCAGGCGCGCAGGCGGGGGCCCCGGCGACGCGACGCGCGGCGGAACGCGCCTTGCTCCGTCCGCCGACGATGATCTCCACATCCGCGCCGGAGCTCCGATGAACCACGCGACGAACGCGATAAAGCCGACGTATTTCCTCTATTCCGGGTGGCTCTTCCACGAGGAGGCGCTCCCGGCGCTGGCCTCGGCGCGCGTGCGCGCGGAGTCGAGCACGCCGCCGCCGGGGGACGACGCGCCGGCGACCCCGCAGCCGCGGCGCGGAGAGGACCCCGGACCCGAAGGTCCGGAGGGCGAGCCGGTCGGCGAGGACGAGGAGACGCCGGGCGAGGACGGGCGGGACGTCGAGACCAAGCCGAGCCCGGGGCCCGGCGTGCCGATGGTGCCGGAGCACGGGACGCCGGACGCGAACCCGATCGACCCGCGCGTCTTCTGAGCCCCACCGTCCGCGACGCCGGGCGCACGTCCCGACGCGGAGGGGATCCGATTCCGCCTTGCGCCCGTGGAGCGCTGGTGTAGATCGGCGGCGCCTCGGTCAGGGGAGGAGGATCGCGTCGGATGAACTCGCTGAAGCTCACGGACAAGTCGAAGGAGCTCCGCCTCGTCGCGGCGGCGCAGGCGCAGGCGGACCAGCTCGAGGAGCCCTGGTTCGACGAGGCCCCGGCGAGCAGCCGTGCGCGTCCGAGCACGCCCATCCAGGTCGGCGAGTTCCTCGGGGATCCCGAGGTCGACGCCTGGCTGCGCTGAAGCGCGCCTCGTTTGCGTCGACCCTGACGTGGCGGTCCGCCCGCGCCGTTTCGCGTGTCTGCTCGCGTCACGCGTGAGGCGACGCGCGGCTTCACGCGCGTGAGGAGAGAGGAAGCGCCGCCTCGCCCATCGTCGCGACGTCGGACGCGACGACGGAGCGGAGGACGCGCCGCGCGCGCCGCACGTCCGCGCGGCGCTCCGCGTGCACGGCCACGAGGATCGAACCGAAGCGCGTCTTGCCGTCGTAGACCTTCGCCTCGATCGCCCGCGCCGCGGCGCCCGCGACGGCGCCTCCGATCCCGAACACGAGCGCGCCGGCGGCCGCCGCCCCGAGCGCGAGGAGGAGCGGCCCGAGGCGGCCGAGCGGCGCGAGCTCCGGGACGGCGCCGGCGAGCGCGCCGGCGAGCCCGAGCATCGCGCCGAGGATCGCGCCGAAGCCGATCCCGAGGAGCGCGCCTTCGGGCGCCCTCGTCCGCGCCTCGAACCCGAGGTCGCGATCCCCGTGGCGATCGGGGTAGAGGACGACGATGTCGCCGGGCGAGAAGCCGGCGCCGACGAGCCGGCGCGTCGTCACGTCCGCGAGCATCGGCGTCTCGACGATCCCCATCACGACGCGCTTCATGCGCTCCGACGAGCACCCGACGTGCCGCGCGAAGTGCGGCGCCGGCGAGCCAGATCGGCGCCGAATCGTGCGCCGCGCGGTGCGCCGGCGCCCCGGCGCGACGCGGCACCGTGGCAGGGATGCGCGGGAGCCGCCTCGTCTCCTTTCCAGCGCACGTCGGGGCTCGTCGCGTCGGCGCGACGCCCGCTTCCTGACGACGCCCCGGGACCGGCCGTCCCGCCAAAGCACGCGGGCCACGAAGCCCGGACACGCCGCCAGGGACCGCTGCTGGATCCGGAGAGATCCCTGGTCGGGGGTGATCGTGGAACTTTCTCCCTATGCGGAACGAAAAATCATCAAGGATTTCCATGCAAGATGGATGTGACCTCAGGTGGTTCGATGTGTGCAGGACGCTGCGCATACTCGCTCGGAGGTCCTCGTCATGCTCGCTCGTCGTCTCCTCGCTCTTCTCCTCGTCGCCACGTCCGCGTGTGTCGCCTCGGCCGGTTGCGCCGTCGACGCAGACGAAGAGGACGATGACGACGACGTCCAGATGGGCGACGGGGTGGCGACCGAAGACGAGCTGGTCGCCGAGCGTCAGCTCAACGGGAGCGAGCTCCCCAACAAGACGATCAGCCTCACGTTCGACGACGGTCCGGGCCGCCGGACCGCCGAGCTCGCGGACTACCTCGCCGAGCACGGGGTGAAGGGCGCGTTCTTCATCAACGGCTCGAAGGTCGCCGGACGCCAGGCGGCGATCGACAAGATCGTCGGGCGCGGCCACCTCCTCGCGAACCACACGCACAACCACAAGCAGCTCACCTCGCTCTCGGGCGCGTCCGTCGTGAAGGAGATCGCCGACACCGACGCGATCATCGCCCAGGCGCAGCCCCAGGGGCCGTGGGTCGTGCGCGCGCCCTTCGGCGCGTGGAACGCCAGCGTCGCGCGCGCGATCAACGCGAGCCCGATGAAGAAGTACGTCGGCAGCGTGTTCTGGGACCAGGGCGGCGCGCTCACGTCGACCGCGGCGGCCGACTGGGACTGCTGGGGCAAGGGCGTGAGCGTGCAGCGCTGCGGCGAGCTGTATCTGAACGAGATCCGCACGAAGCGGCGCGGCGTCGTGCTCATGCACGACATCCACGACAAGACCGTCGACATGGTCAAGCAGATCCTCCCGACGCTCATCGCCGAGGGGTACAAGTTCGCGCCGCTCGAGGAGGTGCCCTCCGTGAAGCGCGCCATCGCCGGATCGAGCACGCCGGCGAACGACGACCAGTGCCAGAGCGCGACGCTCGGACGGCCGGTCAACGAGAACGTGTGCGTGCAGTCCCGGAGCACCCGGCGCTGGTCGCGCTGCGTCGACGGCGAGTGGATCGCGTCGACGGGGCCGAGCGACCCGAAGTGCGTCCAGCGCTTCCCGCTATGACGCGACGCGGGTGGGGGCTCGGGGATCCGGGCAGGAGATCCGCGCAGGTCGGAAAGTTCTAGGAGCACGGCGCGAATCCACGGCGTTTCCGGCCACCCGATCGATGGCATCGGAGGTGCTAAACATCGTGCCCGATGCGGTCTCTCCTCGCGGGGTCCGGTGCGCTCGCTCTCTTGGCGACCGTGGTGCTCGGCTCGATCGCCGGCTGCTCGGTGGACCCGACGAACGGCGCCGACGAGCAGGGGGAAGAGGAGACCGACGTCGGCTGCGGCGGCAAGAACGCGCCTCCCTGTCCCGACTCGAAGAGCTGCAAGGTCGACCTCGACTGCGCGTCCAAGAACTGCGCGTCGGGGATCTGCGCTCCGGCGCCGGGGGGCGAGCCGACCGGCTGCGTGGGCGCCGACGACTGCGAGAGCAAGGTCTGCGTCGGCGGCGCCTGCAAGCCCGCCGCGCCGGACGACGGCGTGAAGAACGGCGACGAGACCGACGTCGACTGCGGCGGCGCGAAGGCCCCCAAGTGCGCCGACGGGAAGGGCTGCGGCGTCGCGGACGACTGCGAGAGCGGGGTCTGCTCGAGCGGCGCCTGCGCGGCGCCGTCCCCCACCGACGGCGTGAAGAACGGCGACGAGACCGACGTCGACTGCGGCGGCGCGAAGGCCCCCAAGTGCGCGCTCGGCAAGGCGTGCGTCGAGCACGGCGACTGCGCCTCCGACGGCTGCGGCTACGACGAGAAGTGCGCGCTCGCGCGCTCGTGCACGCCTCACTTCGGCGGCGATACGTGCGGGCCGGGCGAGGTGGGAGCTCCGAACGCGGAGCACGAGAGCTGCTGCACGTCGATCCCGCTCACGAACGCGCCCGACAGCCGCAAGCTCGACAAGTACTCGATCACCTCGGGCCGGATGCGCGCCTTCGTCGAGCGCCTCGACGGCAACGTGAGGGCCTTCGTCGCCGGGCTCGGCGCGAACAACCCGGACTGGGACCAGGCGTGGACGGCGAACATGCCGTCCACCATGAACGAGGTGTACACCGAGCTCGGCCCGTACGGCATCGACGGGCAGCGCCAGGGCTGCTGGCTGAACGGGCAGGGGGCGCGCACGTACTGGATGCCCGACGCGGTCAACACGGCCTTCAACGACGAGATCGCCCAGAAGTACGGCAAGGACGTCCTCGACACGAAGGCGCTCCAGTGCGCCACGTTCTTCATGATGCAGGCGATGTGCATCTGGGACGGCGGACGTCTCGCGACCATCGAGGAGCTCGACGCCCAGTGGGGCGGCACCCGCCCGTGGGGCGAGGCGGCGTGGACCGCGGAGCGCGCGGTCCACAAGTTCACGTACGGCTTCCCGGAGAACCGGCTCGACAACACGGCGTACATCGCGGCGCCCGGTCGGAAGCCCGCCGGCAACGGACCGAAGGGCCACGCGGACCTCGGCGGGCTCGTGTTCAACATCACGAGCACGATCCTGGCGAACGGCAACGCGCGCTGGTCGCGCAACGGCTCGTGGGAGAACCACGCGATCCCGTACGGCGTGACCTCCTCGCCGAAGTCGCGCGCGTACTGGGCCGCCGGCGGTCGCTGCACGCGCTACTAGGGAGCGCTCCGGCGAGCTCGCAGGCGCGGGACGTCCTCGATCAGCGCGTCCGGGGCATGCTCACGGTCATGCCGCGATGGGGATCGGAGGCCGCGCCGCCGCGCGACGTCGGCGCGTCTTCGGCGAGCGTGAGGCGAAGCAGATCCGTCTCTTCGAGCGCCGAGCCGTCCGCGCGCGAAGGGTTCACCCGTCCGACGCGCGCCACGGCGACGACGGACTTGGCGGGCACGTCGACGACGCGCTCACCGCACGTCCGCTCGTCCGCGCACGCGAAGAAGCGCGCGCGCTCCCCCGCGACCTCGAGCTTCCAGCCGTAGGCGGTCTGTCGCTTCTCCCCCCGGGCGAGCTCCTCGGCCGCCATCGCCGACGCCTGCGCCACGTGCATCGGGGTGCCCGGGCGCACGCCCTCGCTCGGCGCCGCGCACGCCGCGAGGAGAGGGACCGCCACGAGGAGGCGCAGGGCTCGGAGCATGTTCGGCATCGTCCTCGAGAAGCTCTAGCGGAGCCTCGCGTCGTTGGCGAGCTCGAGCGCGCCGCTCCCGCGGGCGGGCTCCACGAGCGCCGTCGGTTCCATTCCGCCACGCGCCGGCGGCAGGGGCGCGCCGGCTCCGGCGCGGGCGAAACGCGCAGACGCGGGTGGCTCGATCCCTGCTGACGGGATCGCATGACGACCAAGCAGAGAGCGCGACCGCACCACGACGCCGAGGCGCCGGCTCCGGACCCCCGCGCGCGTCGTGCGCCGGAGGCGACCGACGCGCGCGAACGGAACGAGGTGAGCGAACGGAACGAGGTGAGCGAACGGAACGAGGCGAGCGAACGGAACGAGGAGGGCTCGGTCGCGCCGGTGCTGCCGATCTCGAAGGACCCGGGGCCGCGTCGCAGCGGCGCCGTCTAGAAGCGACGTTTTACGCTCCTCGCACGTGAAATCGCGCGGACGCGAGCCCGCGCAGGCCGGACGCGCCGCCGTCGAGCCCGCGAGGGTCGGACGCGCCGCCGCCGAGGGGGTGGCGCGCGACGGCCGCGGGCGTAAGCTCTCGAATCGATGGCCGCCAGGAAGAAGCCGCCGAGCAACCCCGACGAAGCGGCGCTCCGAGAGCTCGGGCTGAGCTTCCCCGAAACGACCGAGGAGTTTCCCTGGGATCACCGCGCGCTCAAGGTGAAGGGGAAGGTCTTCGTGTTCATGGGCACGGGGAAGGAGGGCGGCGCCGATCACGACGACTTCTTCCTGTCGTGCAAGCTTCCGGAGTCGGCGCCGATGGCGCTCACGATCCCCGGCGTGACGCCGACGCGGTACGGGCTCGGCAGGGCCGGCTGGGTCTCGGCGCGCTGGCCGCCGGGCGAGGCGCCGCTCGACATGCTTCGTGACTGGTTGCGCGAGAGCTACCGCGCGGTGGCGCCGAAGAAGCTCGCGGCGCTCCTCGACGACGAGGCGGCGCCGCCGCGGCCGGCGTCCAGGCGGAGCGCGACGCCGAAGCGCGGCGAGGCCGCGCGCGCCGGCGCGAAGAAGCCCGCGGCCAAGGCGGCTCGCGCGCGGAGCCGGTCCGGCAAGTCCACGCGCTGATCGTCCGACGGACGCCCGGAGCGCTCCCCGCGCCGCGCGGAGCCAATCAGGGGCGAACACCTACATCTCCAACGAGATCGGGCGGTTGGGTGGGATGATCCGTCCGAGCCCGCGGCCCTCGCAGAGCGCGGCGTCGATCCAGATCACGCCGCGACGCGCGCTCCGAGCCGCCACGACGCCGTGAATTCCGGGCCCGCGTGCGCGAGCGCGCGCGGCACTCGCGTTGCACCAGGTCGATCCGCGAGCGGGGGCGCTCAGACCGGGAAGGTGCTCGATGACGATGGCTCGTCGGACGTTGAAGCTTTCGATGCTGGCCGTCAGCTTGACGGCGGTCCTCGCGGCGTGCTCCTCGGAGGACCCGCTGCTCGAGGGGCGGAAGGGGAGCCGGTCGAACATCACGAACCGGTGGGAGCCGCCCGAGTCGAACGCGACGGGCACCTACGAGGGGCTGAACGGGGAAGGCTGCTCGGGCGGCCTCAAGCCGGGGACGAGGCAGCTCGGCGACATGCTCAAGTCGCAGTTCAACACGTCGTACGGCGGCTACGCGTGCCGCGCGAACACGGCGAACAAGTCCCAGCTCTCGATCCACGCCATCGGGCGGGCGCTCGACATCAACGCCTCGGGGAGCGACGGCGACGAGATCGCCAACCACCTCGTGAACAACGCCGAAGCGTTCGGCATCCAGCTCATCATCTGGAACCGGACGGTGTGGAAGATTGGGCCGTCGGGACCGACGTCGCGCCAGTACACCGGCCCGAACCCGCACACCGATCACGTCCACGCCGAGGTCAACACGGCGGTCGCGTCGAGCGGCCCCGGCGAGGCGACCGACGCGCCGATCGATCAGGACCCGAACGGCACGAGCGATCCGAACGATCCGAACGGCTCGGACGATCCGAACGGCTCGGGCGATCCGAACGATCCGTGGTGGGACCCGGAGATGGGGGACGACGAGGTGGAGTGTCGGACCGACTTCGACTGCGACCCGAGCGGCTACGTCATGTGCGATCAGGGCTACTGCTGGTGGTGACGCGCGCGGCTGCCGGCGCGCGCGTCGCGGCCCCCATCGGGTCCACGCGTCCGCGCCGGCGCCGGTCGCTCAGCAAGCCGTGGGCGGAGGCGCCGGGTGAGCCGGCGTCGGCGGGGGACGCCAGTGCTCCGGCCGAACACCGCTGCCGATCGCGCGGGCCACGAGCGCGCGCACGGGGCGGAGGGCGAGCACGCGCGGGAGCCACACGGGAGGCCGGACGACGCGTCCTTCGAGGACGCGTCGGATGACGCGGCGCTGGACGAGCGTCTGCGCGAGCTGCGTCGCCGCGGCCGGGTACCAGCGCCGCGCCTGCACGCGCGCGAGATCCACGGTCCGCACCCGCCGCTGGCGGATCGGCTCGACGAGGAGGCGCGCGGCGGCGACGGCGTCCTGCACGGCGAGGTTGACGCCGACGCCGCCGATCGGGGACATCGCGTGGGCGGCGTCGCCGAGGAACAAGAGGCCCGGGTAGAACCAGCGCCGGAGGTGGTTCACCTGGACGCGGAGGCCGCTCACGCGCGCCCAGTCGTCGAGCGCGTCGAGCCGGCCGTCGCGGAAGAACGGGGCCATCTCGACGAGGCTCGCGCGGAAGGCGTCGAGCCCGCGCTCTTCGACGCGCCGGCGCTCGCCCTTCGGGATGAGGCACCCCACCTGCCAGTAGGTCGCGCGATCGATCAGCACGAGCATGCGCCCCGGCCGGACCACGCCGTACGTCTCGTCGGGATCCCCCTCGCGGCGCGGCACGCGGAACCAGAGGACGTCCATCGGCGCGCCGAGGTCGACGACGCGCGCGCCGACGCGATCGCGCAGCGTCGAGCCGCGCCCGTCGCAGGCGAACGTCACGTCGGCGCGGAGGCGCTTGGTGACGCCGCCCTGCCGGTAGACGACGCCCACGGTGCGCGTCCCCTCCATCCACAGATCGACGACCTCGGCGCACGTCTCGAGGTGGAACGACGGACACTCGCGCGCCTTCGCCGCGAGCAGCTCGAGGAAGTCCCACTGCGGCATCATGTGGATGTACCGATGTCGCCCGCGCAGCGCCGAGAGATCGGCGACGGTGAGCCGCGCGCCGTTGACGTCGGCGTGCAGCCGGCGCACCACCTGATGCGGGATCCGCTCGAGCTCGTCGAAGAACCCGAGCTCGTCGACGAGCTCGAGGGTCGACGGGTGGATGGTGTCGCCGCGAAAGTCGCGGAGGAAGTCCGCGTGCTTCTCGAGCACGGTCACGTCGACGCCCGCCCGCGCCAAGAGGAGAGCGAGCATCATGCCGGCGGGCCCGCCGCCGACGACGCAGCACGTGGTCGTTCGAGCCTCGTCGATCATCGCGTCGCTCCCTCCCGCTCTCCGCGCGCAATGCGAGCGCCGCGCCGGGGCTCGGCCGCGGGTCGTGACCGCCGCGCCCACGGAGCCGAGGCCGTCGCGTCGCGGTAGCGACGGGACACGCCGAAGGACATTTCGGGCCGCGTTCGTAGGGGCAGGATACGCTCGTAGGGGCAGGATGCGACGGCGTCCAGCCCGGAGCCGGGCGCGCGCCGAGCCCTCGAGGGACCGGGAGACGGCGCGCGAGCTCGACGCCGCCGCTCCGACGAGATCGATCGAGCCCCGGCGCGCCGCGCCGCAGCCGGCCCTCGCGGCGTCGCTCGAGATCACGCTCGGAGCTCCCTCCTCATTCCTCGCCGTGATCGGCTGGCGCCGTGCAGGGAGCGGGCGCTCGCGCACGTGTCGCGCCCTTCGAGGGGAGCAGCTACGACGTGGCACGCGTCTTCGTCGAGCGTGCGCCGCGGCGTGGGTTTCCATCCTCGAGATCGCCGGTGGCTCGAGCTTCGGACGTTCCGTGCGAGCCGCGGCGGTCGGGGCCGACGATCGCCCTCATCGGCTCTCTCGACGGGCCCGGCATCTCCGGCCCGATGGTGCCGATGATGCTCGAGGCGCTTCGGCTCGAAGGGAGCGGCGTGGGCCATCGCCGCTCGCTCGAGGCGCTCGTCCGCGACGCGGATCAGGCGTCCTGGCGCCCGAAGTCGCTAGCGCACGACCAGCGGGCGCTGGACGAGCTCGCGTTGGGCCATCCCGCCGGGGAGAGCGTAGCTGGCGAACGGAGCGGTGCCCCAGAGCGTCGCGGTGAACGGACCGCGGCTCTGCATGCGCTGGATGCCGTAGCCGCACGTCCCGGAGCCGACTCGCTGCGGGACGAAGTCCTTCGCGAGCACGATCCGCGCGTACTCGAAGCGCCCCTCGGTCCCCAGGGAGACGAAGTCCGGGACGGGGCCTTGGGCGCACTCGAGGTTCACGTCTTCGAAGCCGCGCGCCGTCTTCTCTCGAACGACGACGAGCGACGTGTCGGGATACGTCGGATCGGAGAAGAAGGCGTAGTCGTTCAGGTACTGCGCGGCAGGGATGACGTTGACGAACTCCGGATCGCCGACTTCGCCGCCCGTCGAGAGGGCGCGCGCGCCCGTCATGTACGCGCCGACGTAGATGGGATGCTCGCGGTCCTGCGAGCGAACGACGAAAGGATCCCGCGTCCACACCGTCGCGAGCTCTCCGCCGTCGAGGGCGGCGGGAGCGCCGGGCGGAGGCGCCGGATCGTAGGTGAGGAGCGTGCCGTCCACGGCCGCGACGATTCGGTACGGTGAGCTCTCCCGGTCGTCGTTGCGCGGCAGGTAGCCCACCGCCGCGTACTCCGAGCCCCACTGCGCGAAGGACGGGATCTGCTGTTGCGCGGTGTCGCAGGCGGAGACGTCCTCTGGAATGAACATGCAAGAATGTGCGCCGAACACGCTCGTGGGTTTGGACGACGTGACGACGCTGCCGGTGAGCTCGTCGGATTGGGCGATTTGCAGGTACTGACCGCGATCGAGCCGATACGAGGCGCGAACACCCTTCGGACTCCCGACGAAAAAGCCGTCGTCCTGGATGCCCGCGGAGGGGAAGATGTCGACGACGGTGTCGTCCTCTTTGGCGACGATCTGCGTCGCCGGAAACGGCCCGAAACGGGTGTATCGGAGGACGAACCCCATCGCCCAAGGATTGATGATCATGTGCTCCGTCCCCCATGTGGCGGTCGGGAGGAGCAGGGTGGCGGTCGGGATGAAGCTCGCGGCGCCGCCGAACGGAAAGATGGTCGACGCGCTCACGGGGGCGCTCGTGACGAGGTGAAAGGACGAGCTCGTCCCGCGGACGATCGTGTCCGGGTTCTCGAGCGTCGCCGGCCGCACGTCCTCGGGGCAGCCGACGTGCTCGCGCGCCCCGTCGTACGGCGGGTCGGCGACGAAGACGATCACCGCCTCTCCCGGGCCGATCGGGCCGTCGTGCGGGGTGAGGGTCGCTCCGCCCTTCGGCGTCGTGAAGACCGCTCCGGCGAGATCGAGATCGCTCCCTTGGTATTCGAGGCGAATCGTGCTGGGCACGGTCGACGTGTTGACCAGGAACGCGGCGTAACAGCCGGTGAGGCCCTGCGCGGCGTACGCGGGCGGCGGCTGGAAGAAGA
This sequence comes from Labilithrix sp., assembly GCA_019637105.1. Taxonomy (GTDB): domain Bacteria; phylum Myxococcota_A; class Polyangia; order Polyangiales; family Polyangiaceae; genus Labilithrix. The sequence continues at coordinate 10,335 of JAHBWF010000066.1, read as the reverse complement.
AGTCGCAACCGCGCGAGCCTCGCTCGCGCTCCGCCGCGACGCACGGCTCCACGCACTCGCCTCCACCGCACGCGAGGTCGGGCGGGCAGGCCTCGACCACCTCCTCCGTGCAGTTGTTCACCACGGCGCGTGCGTCGAGCGAGCAGCGCACGAGCGCGCACGGATCGTCGCCGGCGTCGCTCACCCCGGCGTCTCCGAACGATGGAATGGGAGCGAGGCTCGCGCGCTCCGAGCCCACGCAGGCGCCGACGGCGACGAGCGCGAACGCCAGCCGCGCGTGCCATCCAGCGACGAACGAGCCTCGACGATCCGGCGACGTCATGGCAGCTCCACGGGCAAGGGGCGCAGGTCGGGCGTGAACGGGGACCCCTGTCCGCGCTGTCCAAAGCCGTCATCGCCCCAACAATGGACGCGTCCGCTCACGCCGAGCGCGCAGCTCGTGCCGCGCGTCACCTCCACGCGCACGACGCGCTCGGGGAGCCCTTCGACCTTCACGGGCTCCGGCCGCAACACGGTCGTCCCGTCTCCCGCCTGTCCGAAGTCGTTCTGCCCCCAACAGAACACGTCGCCGGCCGCCGTGGCCGCGCAGCCGCGGCCGAACCGGTCGGCGTCGCGCCCGTAGAGGAAGTCGCCGAGGGCCGCTTGAGCTGGGCTCGGGACGCCCGGCACCGGCTGCGGATCCCCTGGATCGTCGGGGCGGTGCCCCCAGCAGCGCATTTTCCCGTCGACCACGGCGCACGCCCCGAAACCTCCGAAGAGGCTGCCTCCGCGCGTGGGCATCGCCGTCGGCTCGGGATCGGGCAGGCGAGAGGTCGTTCGACCGAGGAGCGGAGCGTGTCCCCAGCTCACCATCGTGCCGTCGGCGAAGCGCGCGATCACCGCGTTGATGGACAGGACGGGGCAGTCGCTGCACGCCGCGCGACGACCGACGGCGATCGCGACGTCGTCGACGGGGCCGTCGAGCGGGACGGTCGTCGGGGGAACGAGCGCGCCCTCTGCGCCGGCGTCGGCGAAGGCGAGGACCCCGTCCGCGCCGCTGCGGCCCCAGCAAGAGAGCGAGCCGCCGCTCACGACGGCGCAGGCGAGGTCTTCGCTGCTCCGAACCGCGCTCGCGGGCGGCAGAGGAACGCGGATCACGCCGCCCTCCTCGCCGGACAGCGCCGCGGCGGGGCCCCAGCAGCGGACGCCGCCGTCGGACACGACGGCGCACGTACGGTCGAGGGCGATCGCGCCGGCCACGCCGTCGACGGGCTGCGCGGTCGCGCTCCATGCGCCGGCGTCGCGCCCGAGGTGACCGGCTTCGTTGCGCCCCCAGCAGGCGACGCGCCCGTCGTCGAGCAGCGCGCAGAAGCTCTCCGACCACGACGCCGAGAGGTCCCGCGCGCACGGCTCCACGCTGCACTCGACCGTGAGCCGCCGCGCGTCGGGCCCCGCGTCGCTCGACGCGTCTTCTTCGTGGGAGGCGTCTTGCCCGGGCGGAGGCGGCGCGGCGTCCGGCAGGTCTCGTGAGTCGGACGGCGCTTCGTCGCTGCAGCTCGCCGGGGCGCCGAGCAAGGCGAGCGCGACGGCTGCCCGCGGCAGCGTCCGACCGAGAGACCTTCGAAGATGGGGGTCAAGGAGTCGATTTGTGAAAAGCATGCGACTCTCCCGCGAGCCATAGGTTGTCGCTCCGCGTCCCGCGGACGACGTAGAAGGGCTTCGCGATCGCGATACCTTCGAAGGCGACCGTGGATATCTGCCAAGCCCCTGCGTCGGTCCAGATGTCCTGCCCGCGCTCGACGACGCTGAAGCTCGCGGCGTAGAGATCGTCGGCCGAGACGCCCCAGAGGGACTTCACGTCGGCGGTCCGCGGCGCGAGCGCGAGCTCGGCGCCGCCGTCTTGACGGTGACGGACGCGGGCGAAGGACGCAGCCTCCGTGAAGCCTGCCTCCGTGAGGGCGACGAGCTCTCCTTCGGCGATCGCCGTCCCTTTTCCGAAGGCCGACATGAGCACGACCGCGTCCGAGGTCTCGCACGTGGGCGGCTCGAAGGGCGTGGCCGGGAGCGTCGGCGTGCCGTCGACGACGCTCACCCACGCGCCGCCCGTCTTGTGCAGGACGAGCCCGCAGAGAGGGAACGAGCCACGTGAACCTGTGACCCAGAGATCGTCGTGTGTCCGGCCGGTGAGGGACACCAGCGTCACGTCGGGATCGGGCCCCGACGCGCTCCCGTAGTCGACGAGCCAACCGCTCCCGGCCGGAGGCGCCCCGTCCGGCCCGAGGGGGAGCCGCCACACACGCCCGTCCGCGAGGGCGTACACGTCGTGCGCTCCGGTGCCCCAGACCGTGCTCACGACGCCCGGCACGGCGAGCGGATGGTCCGTCCAGGTCCATCCGTCGGCGCCGCGGTGACCGTGCTTGACGTTGCCCTCCTGGCCGGAGACCCAGACGTCGTTCGCGGAGGCCCAGATCGAGACGAGCAAGAAGGGGACTTGGTGGATCACCGTCCACGAAGAGCCTGCGTAGCGGAGGACCGAGGAGCGACCTCCGCGCGAGGCCACCGCCACGGCCGAGCCCTCGAGCGGCCACAGGTCGTCGACCGTCACGTCGGGATCCAGGTCGGTGGCGCACCAGCCGGCGGCCGAGCACGCGTCGGCGACGTTCGGCGCGCGCGCGTCCCCGTCGGCGTCGTCGGCGGCGTCCGACGCAGCGTCCGGCGGCGCCGTGTCCGGCGACGCGTCGGGGCCGCCGTCGTCGAGGACGGGCTCGGCCGGAGACTCCGCGTCGGCGCACGCCGCGGCGACGGCCGCCGCGAAGGCGAGGCTCAAGGCGCCGAGCGACGCCGAGCGAAGGCGACGGGGACGTGTTCGGAGACCGTTCATGGAGACCTCTCGTCGTCCGTGGCGAGCGCGAGTAGGATCCCGTCGCCCGCCGCCAAGACGCGATCCGGACCGACGGCTGCGATCGCGCGGAGCGTGGGCCGACGATCCCCGAGACCGGCGACCGGGACGCGCGACCATTCGTTTCCGTCGAAGTGCAGCACGGTCGCCTCCGCCCCGACCAGCCACACGTCCGACGCCGACGTGCCGTGCACGGCGTGGAGCGCGCCCGTCGCGGGCACGCCTTCGACGGTGAACGGCTGGCCGGGGGCACGATGAACGACGGCTCCGTTCTTGCCCGACGCCCAGACATGGCCGGACGCCTGCGCCCAAACGGCCAGGAGCGTCTCCCTCGTCCCGGAGTTCTCCGGGAGGACCCGCGGCGTGGCCGATTCGAGATCGACGACCTTGTACAGCGCGCCTTGATCGCCGGCGGCCCAGACCTCGTCGCTCGTCCCGTCGATCGCGTTCAGGCCGGCGCACTTGGACATGAGCCCGTCGTTCTCGAGCACGACCTCGACGTCGATTCGCGCCGGCTCTCTGCGCAGCCGCACGAGGGAGACGCCGTCCCCGGCGAATCCACCTGCGCAGACGGGCGTGATCGCCGCCCACGCCCAAGGCCGTTGTGCGTCGCCGAAGAGCCCGTTGATGGGCTGGGCCTGCGAGAAATAGGCTCCGCCGCGCGCCGAGAGCTGCGTCCAGGAGGTGCCTCCGATCGACCGAACGAACACGGCGTCGAGCGAGTTCGCTGCCCAGAGCTCGTGACCTCGGGTCGAGATCGCACGAAGGGTGTCGTACGTCCCGACGCTGCTGCTCGCCCATTGGCCTGCGGCCAGGTCGAGGACGGCGCCGCGCGTGCCGACGGCGGTGACTCGCCCGTCGTACGCGCCGAGGGCCATCAGCACCTTCGTCGGCTCGAACGAGACGTCGACGGCGCAGAGCGCGCCGCGGGTGCAGCGCGCCGGAAACAAGCCGCACGTCGGGCAGCCCGCGTCGGGCGCGGCGTCGGCGTGGCCGGCGTCCCCGGCGTCGGGCGGAGGCGGATCGTCGAGCCTCGGTTCGACGTTGGAGCCCTCCGAGCAGGCCATCGCCGAGGCCGCGAGCACGACGCTCGCTCGAAAGACGTGTCGGGCGCGCGCGCTCGCGCTCATCGGACTCCTCCGCTGCACTCGGTCTCGGCGCATCGACCCTTCACGCAGGGCTGCCCGATTTCGGCGTCGCACTCGTGCCCGCAGGCTCCACAGTTTCGCGGATCGGTCTCGAGATCGATCTCGCAGCCGTCGCCGGAGAAGCCGTTGCAGTCGCCGCGGCCGGTTCGACAGGTCAAACCGCAGATGCCCCCGCGGCAGACCGGGCGGGAATGGGCCCTATCGTCGTACGTGCAGACGATACCGCAGCCCCCGCAGTTGGTCGGATCCGTGAGCGTGTCGATGCAGGAGTGGAGCCCGTTCGCCAGGGGACATCGCTGAAGCCCGGGAGGACAGCCGCAGCGCAGCCTCCCCGTGCTCTCCTGGATGATCTCGAAGGCATCGCACGCCGTCCCGCTCGGGCAAGCGGCGCCGCACGCTCCGCAGTTCTGATCGTCGGGGACGCTGAGGTCCTTCTCGCAACCGTCGTCCGGATCGCCGTTGCAGTCGGCGAAGGGCGGCCTGCAAGCGAGCTTGCATTCTGCATTGATGCAGTCCATCTGCGTGTTCTGCGACGCCGGGGCCAGCTCGGGCCCTCCGACACCCGGGGGCGGCACGATCGGTCCGATCGGCCCGGGCGGCGTCGGCGGCTCGCCCGGCTCACCCGATCCGCCGCCGCAAGACTGATGGCAGGCTCCGCAGTGGGCGACGTCGTTCCGAGTATCGACGCAGAAGCCGTCACACGCCACCTTCGGCGGCTCGCATCCGCACTTCCCATCGGCGCACGGCTGGCCGGGCGCGCAGGCCACTCCGCACGCCCCGCAGTTGGTCGGTGAGGTCAGATCGACCTCGCATCCGTTGTCGGGTATGCCGTCACAGTCGGCAAATCCGTCCTGGCACCGCATCACGCATCGGCTGTCCACGCACGCGAACGCGACCTCCAGGTTCGGTCCGGTGCCCCAGTCCCACGGGTCGCGATGCTGATCCGGAGGGCAGGCTGCGCCGCACTCCCCGCAGTTGTCGCGATCGCTCGTGAGGTCGACGTCACACCTCGCGCGCGAGGTCGCGCAGGTGGTCGTCCCGGCCGGACACTCGGCGGTCGCGCACATGAGCGTCTCCTCCGAGACGTCGCTCGCGGCGTCGACCGGTTGAAAGGGCGCCGGTCTGGGGTCGCCGAAGGTGCCACGCGATTCGGACGAGCACCCGGCAGGCATCACGCCGAGGAGCCCGGGGAGAACGACACCGCCGAGAACGATCGACGCGGTTCGAAGGCGAAGGACCATCACGGCTCTCCCGTCGGCGTCGCGCCGCCGCTCGGACGATCCGAGCGCAAGAAGTTGACGTTCATGGCGATGTCGTCTGAGCGCGAGGATCGACAGCCCCGTCCGCGGCGCTCGCATCGCCGCCGACGGCCGGTGAAGCGCGAGGAACGATCCCGGTGCTCGCGGGTTCACTCCGTGGCCCGACGACGTGTCGGCGCGCGTGAGCGGCACCCAAGCACGATTCAAGCCATCAAAGAATCCACGTTAAATGCGATGGATCGAGACGTTTATGTCTCATATTTGACTCAAAGTTGTTTCTCGAAGGCCCGATGGATACACCCGCCGGAGAGTCGTCCGCCGTCCGTTCGGAGGCCAGCGATCCGGTCGCCTCGGACCGGACTGGGCGCGGTGACCGCGGGCCCGCCCCTTCGAGCGCTGCCGAAGCTCGTGGTCTTCGGTTCGAGAAAGGGCCGCGCACGACCCGAGCGGTACGAGATCGTGGTTTACACTTGTCCACATACATTGGTGCGCTGGCGAACCATGAGGCGATGGCGGTGGCCCCGCGCGCCCGACAGGACATCGAACAGATTCCGTTGTTTACGGTCGCTCGGAACGGGTGGGCGAGCGAAACCTACCTGGCACCAGATGTGCTCTCTTATCCTGCATGAACACGACGCGCCGAACGGGGATTTTTGCGGCATTCATTGGAGTTATCGGATTCGCGGGGTGCTCGGCTCCGGTCGACGACGGCGATCAAAGTACGTCCTTCCTCTCCTCGGAGACGATCCTCGAAGCCAAGCTCTACGACGTAGCGCATCCGATGCCTCCGAGTCCGGATTGCGACGTCTATACGGCGGCGACGGTCCGGTCGGACGCGGAGGGAACGCTCACGCTTCACCTCCAGACGCGCCGCGACGGCACATGCGCCGTCGACCTCCCCAACGACGAGCGCACGTACACCGTCAAAAAGTCGCTCGGTCCCTGCAACATCTACGAGGCGCGTCTCGACGGTGTCTACAGCGTCAAGCTCCGCGACGGCCGCGTGAGATCGTGCGGATCGTGGCCTTCCCGAAACGTCGAGCTACAGGAGGCTCGTGATGGTGCCCTCAGGATCCGTTACAGCGACCCCACGCTGGACGTCGATCCGGACGCGGCGACGTACCAGCTGGCGACCCCCATCGACACACCGATCGCGCATGTCTACGAAGGGAACGCGGACGGGGTATCGTTCCGTGCCGAGCTCCGTTTGCCCGCCGCCGCGCGTGCCTCGCAGCTCGTGACCAGCTACGAGGCGGTGGTCTCCGCGCTCCCGGTGCTCGTCACCCTGAAGGTGACGAGTCCCACGGGGTCGACCGAGATCGACGCGTCATTCCGGAGAGATCTGGTGCTCAGGGAATACATCACGCGGGCGACCGAGCCCGTCGAGAGCGTTCGACATGCGGAGTGGCGGTTCCGTCGTGGTGACCACAGCCGGACCGGGACGCTCCGCAACGTCGAGGTCATCCTGCCGTCCCTCAAAGGGACCTACGCGACGGCGAACGCGCTGCTCCCCGTCTCCGGGTCGCAGGACCTCGCGGTGAAGGACGGCGTTCTCACCTTGGGACCTGTGCCCGACACGCTCGACGTCCTCGCGATACTCGATCCCCATCTGACGGGCGAGAACCGGCCGCGCACCACGATCACGTTGACCAAGTCGTCGCCTTGATCCCCGGTAGCAGAGGCTAGAGTCGACCCCCGACGCGCCTCTCGCCGCTCAGCGCGTCACGTTCACGAAGAGCGTCCTCCATCGTCCCCCCGTGACCGAGCCAGGGCGGCGCTTCGTCGACTCGAACGCTGGGTACGTGGTGTTCGGAGTAGCTCTCGAGCGGCTCACCGGCAAGGCATGGGAGGACCTCGTGCGCGAGGAGCTCTTTCTGCCGTTGAAGATGCCGAGAAGGTCGACAAGGTCAGCTACGCGATGGGGTGGGGTCGCGCGGAGATGGCGTGGGCAGCGGGGACGGTCCTGACCCACGACGGTAGCAATGGCAACAACCTCGCTGCCGTCCGCTTGGCACCTCGGCGAGGGCTCGCCTTCTTGATCGCGGTGAACGCTGGAGACGACCAGGCCGACGAGGCCGTACGACGTGCCTACGAGGCCCTCGTGACGCGCTATGCGACCGATGGATCCCCACGCCGGTCGCCGAGGCGCGCCGTGGGAGGGCCCGCAGCTCGCGGCGACCACCGCGCAGCTCTCGGCGGTCGGATGGCCGCACGAGGCGAAGATCCACGACGGACCGCACTCGGTGAGCGATGCCGATCTGGACGCCGCGATAGCTTTCGCCCGCGAAGCAACACGCACTTGTCCCGAGCCGCCGCCGAGCGGGCAGCAGAGCGTCGCCGACTCTCCTCCGGCGTCGTCGAGCGCACCAGGGCGGACTCGAGCTTCGCGTTCGCGCTGGAGGTGACAACGTCTGTCGCGCCGAGGGGGCGACAAGGAACAGGAGCGACGAGACCGGCTCGCCGCGTCGCGTTCGCACGGAGCCTCGCTCTTCGACCGTTCCGAGACCGCGCGGAGGAGTCGAGGTCCCGTGGAGGCGCCGTGCTCAACGCTGCTGCGTGACGAGCCTGCCGATGTCGGCATGGCCCCCGACGAGGATCCGCGCGTCTGCGTCGCTGTCGCTCAGGTACGCCGAGATGAGGATCGGCGGACGGCCGGGCGGCCAGGCGATCGCGATGTCGTTGACCGAACCGCGCCGGCCCGTGCCGGTCTTGTCGCCAACGGTCCAACCCTCGGGTAGGCCCGCGCGAAGGCGATCTTTGCCCGTCTCGCAGGCGCGTAGCCATCGCAGCAGGCGCTCGCGACTCGCGACAGAGAGGGTGTCGCCACAGAGTAGCTGGTGCATGAGGGCCGCCATCGCCCGCGGAGAGGTCGTATCGCGCGGGTCGCCGGGAGCGTTGTCGTTCAGCGTCGGCTCGTTGCGGTCGAGTCGCGTGACGGTGTCCCCGAGCGCGCGGACGAACTCCGTGAGGCCGGCGGGCCCGTCGGTCTTCGCGAGGAGCAGGTTCGCCGCCGTGTTGTCGCTCACCGTCACGGCGGCCTGGGCGAGCGCGTCGACGGTCATGGCCCCTTCGGCTACGTGCTCGCGGGTAACCGGCGCGTGCTCGATCAGGTCGGTCGAGCGGTAGGACACGCGATCGTCCAGCGACAGCTCCCCGCGGTCGACGCGCGCGAGCACGGCCGCCGCGAGCACCCACTTGAACGTGGAACACATCGCGAACCGCTCGTCGGGACGGTGAGCGAGCTGACGCCCGGTGCCCGTATCGAGAGCCAAGACACCGACGCGTCCGCCGACCCTCTCTTCGATTTCTGCAAAGGAGCGCGGTCCGAAGCTCGGGCGGTTCACGGGGCCGCCGACGCGCGAGGGAGCGCAGCCGGCCAGAGCGCCGAACGTGCCGAGTAGGAGCTGCCTCCGCGTCCAGGTCGGGCTCATCCGCGCATCGAACGCTGGCCTGCGCGGAGGCATTCCGCCACGAGTCGCGCGCCGGGTAAACCGCTCGCTCGAGTCTCCGCAGTCAGCGGGACGCCGCCCCCCCGCGTGACATGCGTCTTTACCCGAGGCGGGTCACCGCCGCCCCGCGGGGGTCCCGCTAGCCATCGAGCGAGCCCGACCGCAGTCCGTCGCGCTGCCTTCGAGCCCACGTCTCGAAGCTCATCGGCGTCAGGCCAAACGAGCGCGCGAGCTCGGGGCGCGCGAGCACCGGAGCGACGTTCATGTACGTCAGCCCTTGCGCCACGCCAGGGTGGAGGCCGGCGGCGACGGCTTCCTCGACCGTGCCCGCCTCCACGACGTACTCCTTGCCGTCGAGCCGCGAGAGGATCGCGGCGATCTCCGGCAGGGTGAGGAGATCCCCCGCGAGCTGCAGCGTGACGCCGTTGAACCTGGCGGGCTCACGAATCGCTGCGGCGGCCGCCTCGCCGATGTCCGCGGGCGCGATGAGCGGGAGGGGCAGATCGGTCCGAATGACCGTGATGAGCCGAAACCCGTCGACGAAGCCCGCCGGATCCAGCATGGCGTGATCCATGAAGGTGGAGGGCAGGAGGATCGTCCAGTGCGCGAAGCCCGCGCTTCGCACGAGCTCGCACGTCGCGAGCTTGTTCTCCCAGTACACCTCGTGCGTCTTCCAGCGTCCCTCGGCCCACCCTTCGACGTTGCGGTGATCGCCGACGCCGGACGTCGCCGTGTGCACGAACGTCTGCACGCCCTCCGCGCGCGCGGCCTCGACGAGGCTTCTTCCTTGCCCGCGCTCCCGGCTGAAATCGATCCCGGTCTCGGAGACGATCGGTGACTGCATCGAGAAGACCGCGCGCGCTCCGGAGCAGGCGGCCCGCAGGGAGCTGGGATCGTCGAGATCCCCGACGACGACCTCGGCGCCGGCGGCGGCGAGCGCCTTCGCGTTGGGCGCCGCCGGATCGCGCACCATCACGCGCACGGTCGTGTCGCCTTTGGCGAGCAGGGCGCGCGCGGTGGCGCCGCCTTGGCGACCCGTGGCGGCGGTGACGAGGACGATGTCTTTGAGACTCATGTCGGCGCTCCTTCTGTAAATGGAGGACCACTCCGTTTACGTTCGCCGAAACATATGGAGGACCCCTCCGTTTGTCGAGTACATTGTCGCGGCATGGATGGTGGGAAGGCGCTGCGAGCGGACGGCGAACGCAATCGGAACCGCATCCTCGCGTCGGCGGCGAAGCTCATCGCGAGGGACGGCGCGGAGGCGTCGCTCGAGGAGATCGCGCGCCGCGCCGGAGTGGGTTCGGCGACGCTGCACCGGCACTTCCCGTCGCGCCGCTCGCTCCTCGAGGCGGTCTTCCGCGACGGCGTCGCGCGGCTCTGCGCTCGAGCCGCTGCGCAGACCGGCGAGGACCCGAGCGCCGAGCTCGCGGCCTGGCTCGAGGAGCTGACGGTCTACGCCGCGACGCACCGCGGGCTGGCCGCGGCGCTGCTCGCGGGTCCGGACGGCCTCGCGCCGAAGGCGATCTGCGCCACCGACATGTTGTGCGACGTGCTCGACGTCTTGGTCGAGCGGGCGTCACGCGCGCGCGCGCTCCGCC
>JAHBWF010000065.1 GCA_019637105.1 Labilithrix sp. | reverse complement strand
CGGGACCGACGCCGCGGCCGCCCCGCCGACGACGCCGGACGTCTCGCCGCCGGAGCCGAGGACATCCGCGCGCGATCGTCGCGCGTCGCGCCGCGCGAGCGCCGGCGTCCCGCGGAGCGGCCCCCACGACGCGTGGCGCAGCTGGGCGATCGCCCTGTCCGCGGCGCGCGGCGCGCAGCCGCTCGCCGCCTTCGAGCGGCTCTTCGCCGAGAGCTACGTCCCGCTCGCGAACGCCGTCGCGAGCGGCCTCGACGATCCCCGCGCGATCCGCGCCTACGACGACTTCCGGCGGTCCTTCGAGCGCTCCTACACGGACGCGTTCACCGCCTTCGGCGCCACCAACCGACGGCCGCGGCTGGTGATGGACGCCTACGACATCGCGTCGAAGCAGGCGCGCCTCTCGAACGCGCGCTCGTCGCACGTCCTCCTCGTCGACTCGATGCGCTTCGACCTCGGGTGCCTCGTGCGGGACGCGCTGGCGCGCGAGGCGGTCGGGATCGCGACGCTGACCTCGGAGACGCTCCTCTGGAGCGCGCTGCCCTCGACCACGATGCGTCAGATCGAGACGTTCGCCCGCGGGCTCGACGCGCTCCGCGCCCCCGCCCGCGAGGAGCCCGCCGAGTCGCTGCGCGGCCGCGCGGCCGAGGTCGTCCGCCGGCTCCGCGTCGGATCGCGCGAGCTCTACAAGCTCGACCTCGTCCCGGCGATGCTCGACGGCGCCGCCGACGTCGTCGCGTCCCTCGAGAGCATCGCGACGGCGACCGCCGAGGCGCTCGCGCGCCACATCGCGACGCTCCCGCCACGGACGCTGCTCTTGGTCGTCGGCGACCACGGCTTCAGCGTGAACCGCCGCGGCGAGCTCCGGAGCGGCGGCGCCTCACCCGAGGAGGTCCTCGTCCCGGCGTTCTCGTGGCTGATCGGCGATCTCCACTGAGGCGCGAAGTTCCTCGACGAGAGGACGCGGCTCAGGGCTGCTTGAAGCACGCGAGGCGGGCGCCGGGGACCCCGGCCGCCTTGCAGACGTAGTTGAGCGGGCACGGGCACGCGTGCGTGCACACCTGATTGCCCGAGTCGGTCCGCATGCACGACAGGCCGTCCTGGCACTGCCCCTGGTCGCCGTCGCAGTCCGCCTGACCGTTGCTGCAGCTGCAGGAGGCGCCGAGCGATCCGACGGGGCCTCGCGAGCCGGCGATCCCATCGGTGGGGTCGATCGCGCACCCGGCGGCGAGCGCGACGACGACGATCAAGCTGGAGACGAGGCTGTGGCGGGCGCCGGTGGTCATGAGGGTCTCACGAGGGGCTGAGGAGCGCGATCGCGCGCGGCGACGCGTCGATGGGATGTTCGACGAGCCTGCCTGATCTCGTCTCCGGATTCGAGGCGAGCCGCCGACCCTCGCGGAGGTGCGGCGGTCGTCCCCCGCTCTCGAAGCAGGGTCCGTGCCGTCGCCTCCGGGTAGACCCGAAGCCCAAATCCGCGACAATCCGAGGTCCGCGCGCCTCGCGAGCCTCCCGGTCGCGAATCGGGCTTCACAGATCGCGCGTTCACGATCGCCCCGCGCCCGCGCGAGCCCGATCGTCGGGGCGCGATCAGAAGCCCGGAGGGCCGCCGAACCCGCCCGCGGGAGGCGTGCCTCCGCCGTAGCCGCCGCCGCCGTACCCGCCGCCGCCGTACCCGCCGCCGGGACCGAAGCCGCCCCCGTACCCGCCGCCAGGGCCGCCCCCGCCGCCGGGACCGAACCCGCCGGGACCGGACCCGCCGCCGTAGCCGCCCGGGCCGCCGTAGCCGCCCGGGCCGCCGTAGCCGAAGCCACCGCCCGGACCGCCGAACGGCTCGGGCGGCGCCGAGCGCAGATCGAACTCGGGGCCCATCGACGCGAGGATCTCGAGCGTCCAGGCGCGCTCGAAGACGTAGTACGGCGCCATGATCGTCTGGTGGAGCACGGGGAGGAACCCGAGGCAGCACGTGAGGAAGCCCGCGAAGACGCCGACGATCGCCGCGCCGAGCGAGAAGAGCATCCCGAGGAGCCAGAACACCACGAGCGATCCGACGTGCTCCCGCGCGTGCGGCCAGAAGCGCTTCCACGCTTCACGCGCGCCGATCTCGTGCTTCAGCATGATCGGCGCGACGAAGTTCCGCGCGAGCGACTTCACGATGAAAAAGGGGATCATCGCGACGAGCACGCCGAACGCGAGCGGGAGGAGGACCCACACGAGCCCGTCGAGGCCGGCGGCGTCCCTCATCGCCGGGACGACGAAGATCGCGCCGACGCCGAGGAGCGGAACGAAGACGGCGAGGGCGATGCCGGCGAGCGCGAGGTGGAACTTGAACATCCGTCCGCCGGACGGCGACGTCGTGCGCCACGCCTCTCCGACGTTCGCCGTCCCCGTGGCGACGCCGTGGATCGCCATCATCTGACCGCGGCTGCCGAGCCACAACATGAGGAGCATGAGCGGGATCGCGACGAGGACGAGGACGACGGCGAGGAGCACGATCTCGCCGCTGCCGATCGAGCCGAAGCCGGCCTGCGCGAGGAGATCGCGCGGCAGCACGTGCGAGATCGCGTCGGACGTCAGGTCTTCGGAGCCCGACGAAGCGCCGTCGCCGCCGAGGCCGCTCGTGTCGGGGAGGCGGAAGTTGTTGTTGCCGCCGCTCCCTTCGGCGCAGCTCTGCAAGGCGAACATCAGCCCGAACGAGAACCAGGTCCCGAGGTTGAAGGGGCGGAAGAGGATCCGCTTCATCGTCTCCCAGGCGGGCCCGATCGTCTCCGTGACGCGCATGGCCCAACGATAGCGCCGGCGGGCGACGAGCGCCCCCGATTCCGGCCGTGCTAGCGTCGACGCGATGAAGGCCTACGCGGCCCTCCTTCGAGGCGTCAGCCCGACGAACGCGAAGATGCCCGAGCTGAAGCGGTGCTTCGAGGCGGCCGGCTTCGAGGACGTCAGGACGGTCCTCTCCAGCGGCAACGTCCTCTTCCGCGCGCAGCCGGCGGCGGCGAAGTCCCTCGAGCGGAGGGCCGAGCGGGCGATGGAGAAGGAGCTCGGCCGCGCGTTCCTCACGATCGTGCGGTCCATCGACACGCTCCGTGAGATCCTCGACGCCGATCCGTACGCGGGCTTCCGGCTCCCCGCGCAGGCCAAGCGCGTGGTCACGTTCCTGCGCGCCCCGCCGACGACGGACCTCTCGCTCCCGGTGAAGGTCGACGGCGCGCAGATCCTCCGGCTCGTCGGCGCCGAGGTCTTCACCGCCTACGTGCCGAGCCCGCGCGGCGCCGTGTTCATGACGCTCCTCGAGAAGACGCTCGGCAAGGACATCACGACGCGCACCTGGGACACCGTGAAGAAGCTCGCGACGTGACGCCGTCGGCGCGCCCGCGCGCCGCTTGCGCGAGCCGCTGCGCAGCGGCCTCGCCGAGCGTGGACGAACGTTGCCCCGGCCCAACCTGGGGCATCGACGCACCAGGGTGATCGCGCAGGTCCTGGATCCTCGGAGGTCCGGAGCGCGGTCGCGCGGCACGTGTCTTGCGCGTGCGCAGATCATGCGCTGGCGCACGCCGGTCCTGCTCCTGTCGACGCTCGCGGTGTCCGCCGCCGCGGGGTGCGACGACGTCTCGGACTCGCTCCGGAACGAACGCCCGGGCTCGGGCGACGAGGATCCCGCCCTCGCCGCGCTGCGCGAGGCGCTCACGGCCGGGCCGGCGATGACGCGCAACCTGTCGAACCGCGAGTACCTGAACGTGGTCTCGGACCTGATCGGCGAGCGCCTCCCGCTCGATCTCCAGAAGGCGTGGACGGCGACCACGCAGTTCTCGGGCTTCGACGCCGTGCCCTGGACGAACCTCGACACCAAGGCCGTGCGCGATCTGTCCGAGACGCTCGAGGCCGTCCTCGACCGCGCCGTCGTCTCGCCCAAGGTGATGACGTGCTCGGTGGACGAGGCCGCGCGGCTCCCGTACGACGCGTGCGCGAAGTCGATCGTCGAGCCGTTCGCGCTCCGCGCCTACGGCCGCCCGCTCGCGCCGGCCGAGGCGGAGGCGCTCGCGAAGCGCTACGCCGAGGGCGTCGCGCTCGCCCAGAGCGCGCTGACCGAGCCGAACGCCGTCTTCCTCGACGGCCTCCGCGCGGCGCTCGGGGCCGTCCTGCTCGCGCCGCAGCTCGTGACGCGCATCGAGGCGCCGCCGACGCCGGACTTCACCGGCGAGCGCGAGCTCGACGCCTACGAGCTCGCGAGCCGCCTCTCCTTCATGTTCACCGCGTCGATCCCGGACGACGAGCTCTGGCGGAGGGCGGTCGACGGGACGCTCGTCTCCCAGCCCGACGCCCTGGTCGCCGAGGTGGAGCGCCTCATCGACACCCGCACGGACGTCTTCGTCCAGAGCTTCATGGGGCAGTGGTTCGACTTCCGCGCGTACGACAGCACCGCGCCCGGAACGCTCGAGCACGCGATGTGGAACGAGAGCTGGCGCGTCATGGCGGACGTCCTCAAGGAGGACCTGCCGGTGACGGCGATCGTCCAGCCGGGGTTCACGTACCTGAATCAGGAGCTCGCCACGCACTACAACGTCGTCGGCGAGTTCTCGCGCGAGCTCACGCGCGTCGCGATCGACGAGCGCGGCGGCGTCCTTCAGCAAGGCAGCTGGCTGTCCTTGAGCGCCTCGTCGCTGAAGACGAGCCCGATCCACCGCGGGCGCCTCGTGCAGGACCGCCTCCTCTGCAAGGTGATCCCGCCGCCGGACTCCGCGCTCTTCGAGCAGATCCAGAAGGTGTCGGAGTCGATCCCCGCGAACGCCTCCGTGAAGGAGCGCCTCGAGAGCCACCGCAACGCGGGGCCGGCGTGCGCGGGCTGCCACGAGTACATGGATCCGCTCGGGCTCGGCCTCGAGGGCTTCGACATGCGCGGACGTCTCCGCGACGCGTACGCCGACACGGGCAGGCCCGTCGAGACCGCGAGCACGTTGCTCGGCAAGCCGTTCAGCCGCTTCGGCGAGCTCAACACGATGATCGCGGAGCTCCCCGACTACCACCGGTGCGCGGCGGAGAAGCTCACCGTCTACTCGACCCGCCGCGTCGTCCACGCCGCGTCGAAGGCCGACGCCGACCTCCTCGCCTACCTCACCTACTCGGCCGACGGCAGGCCGCCGAGCCTCCGCGCGATGATCAGGCGGCTGGTGACGAGCAAGGCCTTCCGCAGCGTCAGCCACGGAGGCGCGGGGTGACCATGAGCTCTCGACTGACACGACGCAACGTCCTCCGCGGCCTCGGGATCTCCATCGCGCTGCCGCTCTTGGAGTCCGCCCTCCCCGTCCGCCTCGCCCACGCGCAGCCGGCGCCGCTCAAGAAGCGCTTCATCGGCTGCTTCTTCGGCAGCGGCGCCCCGATGCCCGACGGGGCCAACGGGGACTGGGGCTACGCCGGCGCGCGCGGCGGCGCGCTCAAGCCCCTCGCCGATCTCGGCGTCGCGCCGAACGTCGCCGTCATGCGCGGCTTCAAGGCGGTCAACAACTTCGACGTCCACTGGTCGGGGACGGCGGGGTTCCTCTCCTCGACGCCGGTGGGGACGACGAACGCCCCCAACCCGAGCTCCGATCCGAACTACCAGCGCTGCGCGAAGTCGCTCGATCAGATCATCGCCGACACCGAGCCGAACGCGCCCATCCGGAGCCTGCACGCCGGCTTCAACCAGGTCCCGAGCTGGGACGAGGGACACGATCGCGTCGGCTCGATCAACTACGTCAACTCGATCGCCTGGCGCGACGCCACGAGCCCGATCTCGAACATCATCGATCCGCTCCAGATGTTCACGCGCGTCTTCGGCTCGAGCGACAAGCTCTCCAACGAGCGGGCGGCGTACCTGCTCAAGCGGCGCAAGAGCATCCTCGACGGCGTCCTCGACCAGTACGCCCACCACAAGTCCACGCTCTCCGCGGCGGACAAGCATCGGCTCGAGGCGTACGCGGCGAGCATCCGCGAGGTCGAAGGCGAGCTCACGAGCGCGGCGCGGGCGACCACCTGCGTGAGGCCCGCCGCCGAGACCGCGGGCGAGAGCTACGTCCGGAACTTCCGCACGATGCAGAAGATCATCATCGCCGCGATGCAGTGTGGGCTCACGCGCGCGGCGACGATCATGTACAACGACGGCATCGGGCCGAACAGCCCGACCACGACGGTCCCGGCGGAGCAGCACGACTCGGCGCACAACAACTGGGCGACGCTCATCCAGATCAACCAGGTGCAGGTCGGGCTGTGGGCCGAGCTGATCGCCGGCCTGGAGGCGGCGAACATCCTCGGCGAGACCGTGACCATCCTCGGGAGCAACATGTCCGACGGCCGGACGCACAACTCGGCGAACGTCCCGCTCCTCGTCGCGAGCGAGAACGTCGCCGGCGAGATGAAGCTCGGACAGGAGGTCTACGGGACGCCGACGCCCGCGACCGTGACCGAGCTCGGGCAGAACCGGGCCATGAGCGACCTCCACGTGGATCTCCTGAAGCTCTACGGCGTCCGGATGCCGAACCTCGGCGAGGGCGCGTACAAGAGCACCGGCCGCGCATCTGGTATCCTGGCCTGACCACCGTGAAGGACGCACGAGAGAGGCACCGCTCCGTCGCCGTCGTCGCCGTCCTCCTCGGCGCCGGCGCGCTCGCGGGCGCGTGCGCGCCGGAGGAGTCCGCCTCGCCGCGCCTGCTCTCCGGGCGGAGGACCGCGGAGGCGGACGCCGGCGCCGTCGAGGACGTCGACGCCGGCGACGCGGCCCCGGCGGGCCCCTCGTGCTCGAACGGGGTCCGCGACGGCGACGAGACCGACGTGGACTGCGGCGGCGCCACCTGCCCGGCGTGCGCCAACGGCCGCGCGTGCAGCGTCGCGCGCGACTGCGTGAGCCGCGTCTGCGCGGACGCGAAGTGCACCAACGACGCGGGGTGCGCCGACGGCACGCGCGAGGGGTTCGCGTCGGCGACGGCGTTCCCGAACATCGCGGCGTGCGCGGGCGGCTGGTCCGTGCCGGGGCTCGGCACCACCACGACGCCGGCGTGCGGGCGCGCCGCGGGCAACGACAGCGCCAACCCCACGGGCCAGGGGTGCAACGTCGCCGATCTCTGCCAGGTCGGCTGGCACGTCTGCGAGTCGCCGGCGGTCGTCGCGGCGAAGTCCGGCGGCGAGGGCTGCGCGGTCTCCGGCATCGCCGACCAGAACGCGTTCTTCGCCGTCCGGCAGGCCGGCTCGGGCGGCGCCATGTGCGGGCCGGGCTCGAACGATCTCTTCGGCTGCGGCGACGTCGGCGAGGCGCCGGACCCGGCCACCTGCGCGCCGCTCGATCGCTTCTCGAACGACCTCTGCGCGTCCCTGCCCGCGACGTGGGCGTGCGGGGCCGACGGCGAGAACGAGCTCGGCAACGTGACGAAGCCCGCGAGCGAGGGCGGCGGCGTCCTCTGCTGCCGCGACTGATCCGCGACGCGGCGGGGCCTCCGGCCCGGACGACGCGGACGCCGGCGGCGCACGCGGCGCGCCGGCTCAGGCGAGGAGCGCCCGCACCTCGTCCTCGTCGACGTGGACGAGGAGCACGACGAAGTCCTCCGGCCGCGCCGCCGCGAGCGCGCGACGAAGCGCGTCGACCTCCGACGCGGCGATCGCGAACGCCTCCGGCGCGAGCCCGAGCGCGAAGAGCTCGCGCCGGAACACCTCCGGGACCTCCCCCGGCGCGCGCCCGCGGAGGTAGTCCGAGAGCTCGCGGACGACGACGCGATCCGCGCCGGCGTCGTGGATGACCCGGGCGACGCCGGCGATCTCGCGATCGCTCCGGTCGCCCGCGCTCCCCGTGATGACCGTGAGGGCGCCGCGCGGCGGATCGCCGCGCAGCGACGCGACGAACCTCATCACGGCGCGGACGCCTTCGACGTTGTGGCCGAAGTCCAGCACGATCCGCACGCCGCCCCGCTCGACGAGGACGCTCCGCCGGGGGTTCTCGCCGGCGCCGAACCCCTCGAGCGCGCGCGCGATCGCGTCCGCCGGGAGCCCGAGCGCGATCGCCGCGGCCGTCGCGCCGAGGGCGTTCTCGACGTTGAAGCGGGCCGAGCCGCCGAACGCGATCGGGATCGCCGCGACCTCCGCTATGCGGGTCTCCGCCTCCGCCCGCGCGTGGACGATCCGCCCGCCGGCGGCGACGACGACGTCGTGCCCGGACGCGCGGTGCCGCTCGATCGCGGCGCGCGCGGCCTCGGTCTCGGGCCCGCCGGCGTCGAGATCGGCGAAGAACGCGACCCGCGGCCGACCGCGCGCGAGCGCGACGAGGCGCGGATCGCGCGCGTTGAGGACGGCGACGCCGGACGGGAGGAGCGCGTCGAGGATCACCGCCTTGGCGCGCGCCATCGCGTCGAGGTCGTCGACGCCGTAGCCGCCGACGTGGTCGTCGCTGACGTTCGTGACGAGCGCGACGTCGCAGCCGTCGACCGCGAGCCCGCGCCGCAGGATCCCGCCGCGCGCGGTCTCGAGGACCGCGAGGTCGACGTCCTCGCGCCGGAGCACGACGCGCGCCGCGGCGGGTCCGGTCCAGTCGCCCTCGTCGATCACCTCGCCGCCGATCGTGATCGCGTCGCTCGAGGACGCCCCGACGCGCCGCCCTGCCTCGCGCCCCATCCGCGCCAGCAGCCGCGTCGTCGTCGTCTTCCCGTTGGTCCCCGTCACGAGCGCGATCGGGATCCGGCCGAGGCCGTCCCAGCGCACGTCGGCCGGCGCCGGGAGCGCGTCGCGCGGCCAGCACGAGGAGCGCGCGCCCAGCCCGAGGCTGATCCGCGCGTCGTCCCAGAGGAGCGGGACGCCGCGCCGCGCCGCCTCCTCGGCGAGCGCGAGGAGCGCCGGGCTCCGGCCCTCCGCCAGCATCGCCGCGATCTCCGCGCGCTTCGGCTCGAGCGCGAGCGGCGCGCGCGCGGCGACGAGCTCGCACGCCGAGAGCGCCGCCCACTCGCTCATCTCGGCGCACGCGAGCATCACGTCGATCGGCGCCGCGTAGCCGACGACGGCGCCGCCGCGGTGGAGGCGCTCGAGCCAGTCGACCGCCGCCGGCAGCCCGAGCGCCGCGCGCATCCGCCCGAGCTCGTCGAGGTACGCCGCGCGGACGCGGGCCCGGTCCCCGCCCTCGTCGATCGCGAGCTCCACGATCACGAGCGGCGTCCGCGCGAGCAGGTTCGGCCCCGTCAGGCGGCGCGCGTCGACGAGCCGAGCGCGCGGGCGCCCGGCCTCCGGGGTGACGTCCTCGGGCTCGGCCACGCGGCTCAGTCGTCCGACTCGCGCGCCAGGCGGACGCCGCGCTCGTCCTGGATCATGGCGGCGCCGTCGAGCAGACCGTCGCCGAGGCTCAGCGAGGAGCCGAGCGCCGGGGGCAGCGCGCCGCTCTGCGCGGGCGGCGGCGCCCCGCCCGTCGTCGCCTCCGCCCACTCGGGCTTGAAGTAGATGACCTGCTTCCACGTGCGCGAGATCTTGTCGGCGAAGAGCAAGAGCAGGTCGCCGCGCTTCGCCGAGCGGAGCGCCGCGTCGATCGCCGCCTGCTCGTCGGGGATCACCTCGAGCTCCTCGCGCGGGAACCCGCCCGCGAGGAGCTCGGCCTCCATCATGCGCGGGACCTCGTCGGGCCCGCGCCCGCGGAGGTCGTCGTCGCGCCGGAGGATGATCCGGTCGAACGCCTCGCCGGCCGCGCGCGCGATCGCGCGGAGGTCCTCGTCGCGACGATCCCCCGGGCCGGAGAGCACGCACACGCGCCGGCCGGTGCACTCGAGCCGCTGCGCGAAGTCGCTCATCGCCTGCACCGCGGCGGGGTTGTGCCCGTAGTCGACGATCACCTTGAACGGCAGCTCGTCGTAGACGTTCGTGCGCCCAGGCACCTGGAAGTACGACGTGTCGAACGTGCGCAGGCCCTGCCGGACGTTCTCGATCTTCACGCCCATGGCGTACGCCATGACCGCGGCGAACATGGCGTTCTGCACGTTGTGCATCGCCTTGCCCTCGAAGGTCGCCGGGACGAGGTGCGTCCAGAGCAGCGGCAGGTGCGCGCCCTTGTCGTAGAGCGTGATCATGTGCCCGTTGATCCCCTCCTCGAGGACCACCGCCAGCCCGCCGGCGCGGATGTGCTTGCGCACGAGCTCGTGGCGCGGGTTCATCGTCACGTAGGCGATCCGCGCCGCCTTCGTGTGATCGGCCATCCGGAGGCAGTGCAGGTCGTCGGCGTTGAGCACGGCGCAGTCGCGCGCGACCTCGACGACGATGCGCTTGACCTCGGCGAGCTGCTCGAGCGTGTCGACGCCCTTGGTCCCGAGGTGGTCCTCCGCGACGTTGAGGACCGCTCCGACGTTGCACGTCCGGTAGCCCATGCCCGCGCGGAGCAGCCCGCCGCGCGCGGTCTCGAGCACGGCGAGGTCGACCGAGGGATCGCGGAGGACGATCTGCGCGGACTGCGGGCCGGTCATGTCGCCGACGACCGTGCGCTCGCCGTCGATGTAGACGCCGTCGGTCGTCGTGAGCCCGACGGTGTGCCCGTTCATCTTCTGGATGTGCGCGAGCATGCGCGCGGTCGTCGTCTTGCCGTTCGTGCCGGTCAGCGCGGCGATCGGGATCCGCGCCGGCGTCCCCGGCGGGAAGAGCATGTCGAGCACGGGCCCGGCGACGTCGCGCGGCTTGCCCTCCGTCGGGGCGACGTGCATGCGAAACCCGGGGGCCGCGTTGACCTCGCAGATCCCGCCGCCGACCTCGCGGTAGCTCTCGGAGATGTCGGAGGTGATGAAGTCGACGCCGCAGACGTCGAGGCCGATCGCCTTCGCGGCGCGGACGGCCATCTCGCGGTTGTCGGGGTGCACGACGTCCGTGAGGTCGATCGCGGTCCCGCCCGTCGAGAGGTTGCCCGTCCCGCGCAGGTAGAGCACCTCGCCGCGGGGGAGGACGGTGTCCTTGGTCACGCTCTTCGCCGTCATCAGGCGCTCGGCCTGCGCGTCGAGCTCGAGCCGCGTCAGCACCTTCTCGTGGCCGATCCCGCGGCGCGGATCGGCGTTCACGCGATCGACGAGCTCGGCGATCGTGTGCTCGCCGTCGCCCACGACGTGCCCGGGGACGCGCTTGGCGACGGCGATGAGCTCGCCGCCCACGACGAGCATGCGGTGGTCGAAGCCGGTGAGGAACGTCTCGACGACGACGCTGCGCGCGTGCTCGCGCGCGCGCTCGAACGCGACCCGCACCTCCTCGTCGGTCCGGAGATCGAGCGACACGCCGCGGCCGTGGTTGGCGTCGAGCGGCTTGACGACGACGGGGTACCCGAGGCGGTTCGCGACCGACACCGCGCCGTCGGCCGTGCGCACGAGGCGCTGGCGCGGCACCGGGAGCCCGAGGTCGCCGAGGATGCGGTTCGTCTCCTCCTTGTCGGACGCGATCGCCACCGCGATGTGGCGCGTCTCAGAGGTCACGGTCGCCTGGATCCGCTTCTGGTACTTGCCGTGCCCGAACTGGACGAGGCTGTAGTCGTTCAGCCGGAGCCAGGGGATGTCGCGCGCCTCGGCCGCGCGGACGAGCGCGCCCGTCGACGGACCGAGCTGACGGCGCTGCGCGTAGTCGATCAGCTCGACGACCTCGGCCTCGAAGTCGAACGGCGCCGCCTCGCCGGCGGACGCGGGGCGGAGCTCCGCGGGCAAGAGGTCGTGGAGGAGCTTGATGGCGAGATCGCCGGCGGCCTCGCCGACGCGCTCCTCCTCGTACTCGTAGACGACGTGATAGCGGCCCGGCGTCCCCTCGCCGCGCGTCTTGCCGAAGGACACGTTCGCGCCCGTCAGGACCTGCAGCTCGATCGCCACGTGCTCGAGCACGTGCCCGAGCCACGTGCCGCCGTCCTCCGAGAGGCGCCGGAGGAAGCCTCCCTCGACGCCGACCGAGCACGTGTGCTCCTTCAGCCCCGGGAGCGCGCGCACGAGCCCCTCGTTGAAGCCGGGGATCGCGGCGCTCGGCCAGGCCTCGAGCGCGCCGAGGTCGATCGTGAGGCGCATCACCGGGAAGTGCGCGTAGAGGCTGGGACCGCGGTAGACGCGACGTTCGAGCAGATCCATGGCTCACACCTCCGGGGCGCTCGCGCGGCGCGTCTCGAGATCGAAGGACCCGCCCGCCGTGAGGACGTGCAGGCGTACGTTGGTCAGGCACACGGGCCGCCCCTCCTTCGTCTCGGCGATCGACGAGTGCGTGAGCTCGGAGGCGTCGACGATCGTGAGCGCGCCGGTGCCGACGACGGTGAGCTTGCGCGTGTGGTCGATGAAGGCAGCCGTGTCCTCGTCGAGCCCGACGCCGACGGCGAACGGGTTGTACGCGAGCGCCGTGAGCAGTCGGCCGAGGCGGTCGCGCTGCCGGAAGTGCTGGTCGATCATGATGCGGTTCGTCAGGCCGAAGCCGGGGACGAGCGCGACGGCGCCGGCGCGCGGCGTGTGGCCCTCGGCGCCGAAGGCGATCATGTGCTCGCTCAGGATGGCGGCGCCCGCGCTCGTCCCGCCGACGGCGACGCCGCGCGCGTTGGCGCGGCGGATCGCCTTCGCGATCGCGGTGCCGCCGAGGATCGTCGTCAGGCGGAGCTGGTTGCCGCCGGTCACGAAGATGCCGTCGGCCTTCTCGATGTAGTCGAGCCACTCGTCCTTGCCCGCGTCCTCGCGCGAGGCGAGCGGCAGCGCCTTCGCCTCGTCGGCGCCGAGCTTGCGAAAGAGCTTCTCGTAGCGGCGGCCGGTGTCCTCGAGCTTCGAAGCCGTCGGGATGATGACGATGCGCGAGCCGGCGCCGCCGGACACGTCGATGAACTTGCGGAGGATGTCGGTCGTCCCCTCCTTGTCTTCGGCGCCGCCGATGGGGACGATGAAGCCGCGCTTGTTGTCGGCTTCCACTCTTGCTGGGCTCATGTCGAGGCTGCCTTCGGTCCGCGGGACGGGAACGTCCCGCGCCCTCCAGTCTCCCATGCCCCGATTCCCGTCAAGGGGAAGGAATCGACCGGCGCTCGAACGTGCCCTCGACCACGGGGGCTCCGCCGCGCACGAGGAAACGGCCGCGGGCCATCACGTCGCGCGGGCCGCCGCGCTCGTCGAGGACCACGAGGTCCGCGTCGGCGCCGACGGCGATCCGGCCCTTCGAGGGCAGGCGCAGCACCCCGGCCACGTTGCTGGTGAACGCCGGGAGCACGTCCTCGAGCGCGTGACCGCGCGCGAGCAGCGCGCGCAGCGCCTCGGAGACCGCCGACGGACGCCCGACGTCCATCGCCGCGACGCGCCCGGCGGCGTCGAACGTCGGGAGGCACCCGCCGCCGTCCGAGCTGCAGGTGAGGAGCTGCCTCGGCGCGCCGCTCGCGAGGTAGGCCGCGACGGCGTCGGGCGCGGAGAGCGCGTCCTCGCCGTCCTCGACGGGGAACGCGGTGACGTCGACCGGGACGCCGTCCTTCGCGAGGCCGAGCGCCTCCTCGAAGAGCCGCTTCTTGCGGTTCACGTGGGTCGGGTAGAACGTGCTCGGCGGCAGCTCGGTCTCCTCGATCGCGCGGCGGACGAGCGAGAGGCCGCGAGGGCCGTCGCCGAGGTGGAGGTGCAGCACGCCGGCCTTGCCGCTCATCATGCCGGCGACGTGGCAATCGGCGGCGACGCGCACGAGCTCGTCGAACGTCGGCTGCGACGATCGGTGATCGCTGATGGCGAGCTCGCCGACCCCGAGGATCGGATCGACGAACACGACGTCGGAGCGCACCGAGCCGGTGAGCGTCACCGGCGGCATCGCGTAGCCGCCCGTCCAGCAGTGCGCCGTGAGCCCCTCGGCGCGGAGCCCGAGCGCGGCCGCGACGAGCGACGCCATCGTGCGCGTCGTGCCGTCGGTCCCGAGGACGCCGATCGCGGTCGTGACCCCCGCGGTCGAGAGTTCCGACAGCGTCACGCGCGGGACGCGCGAGGCCGGCCCCGACTCGCCCCCGCCGCCGGTCAGGTGGACGTGGGCGTCGACGAAGCCGGGGACGAGCCGGGCCCCGCCGAGGTCGACGATCGCGCAGCCCGGGACGGCGACGTCGTCCAGCCGCGCCTCGATCGCGAGGATCGCTCCGCCGCCGATGAGCAGATCGCGGCGGCCGAGCCGGAGCGGCGCGTAGACCTCGGCGTCGCGGAGGAGCATTAGCGCGGGCGTCGTCACGCGTCCTTGTTAGCCGAGGCCGCCGCCGCCGGCCATGGCCGAGAGTGGACCCCACCGCTTCGTCACCCGTCCTCGTGGGCGTGGGCCGCGGCCGGGGCCGCCCGCGCCGGTTATCGGCGGAGGGGTGGGCCCACTGCTTCGTCTCGCGTCCTTGGGCGTGGGCCGCGGCCGGCCACGCGGCCATCGGAGAGGCGGCGTCGCGCGAGCTGCGACCGCGACCGCGGGCTCGGCGTCCGGCGCGCGGATCCCGATCGCGCGCCCGGACATGATCGCGAGGCGCGACGGTACGCGCGACGCCGCCGGACGTTCGGCGGAGCTCGATCGCTCCGGGCGCTCCGGGATCGATCGGCGCGGGCGCTGGATGTTCGCCCCCGTCGTAGTAAGGAGGACCCCCGATGAGCCAGCTGCTCGCACGCTTCGCCGCGCGCGCGGACGATCCCCGCGCCGCCGTCCTCGAAGGGCCCCTCGACGCCGGAGCGCGCGGCGACGACGGAGGCGGCGCGCGCTCCTACGCGAGCGTCGTCCGCGGCGCCGTCGCGATCGCCGCGGCGCTCACGACCGACGGCCCGCTCCCGCCGGGCGAGCGCGTCGCCCTCCTCGTCCACCCGAGCGCCGGGTTCCTCTCCGCGTTCTTCGGCGTCCTGCTCGCCGGCGGCGCCGTCGTGGTGCTCTCGCCGCTGCACCCCGCGCCCGAGACCGCGTACTTCTGCGCCGACGCCGGCGTCCGCACCGTGCTCGTGTCGGCGCCGATGCGCGAGCTCGCCGCGCCGCTGGCGGGCGCTCACGCGGTCCGCGCGCTCGAGCCGCTGCTCGCGACGCCGGCGGGGGCGGACGCGCGCTCGCTCGCCGAGGCCGTCGCGGAGGCCTCGCCTGCCCTCCAGCTCTACACGAGCGGCACCACCGGCAAGCCGAAGGGCGCCGTCTTGACGCACGAGAACATCGGCGTGCAGCAAGCGCTCGTCGGCCGCGCGTGGGGGTTCTCGGAGAGCGACGTCCTGCTCCACGCGCTGCCGCTCCACCACATGCACGGCCTCGCGATCGCGCTGCTCACCGCGATCGGCGCCGGCGCCGCCGCGCGCCTGCGCGCGTTCGACGCGCGGGCCGTCTGGGACGAGATGGCGAACGCCACCGTCTTCATGGGCGTCCCCGCGATGTACCACCGGCTCTTCCTCGCGTTCGACGCCGCCACCGACGAGGAGCGCGCGCGCTGGTCGGCGAGCGCGGCGAAGCTTCGCCTGGCGACGAGCGGCAGCGCGGCGCTCCCGGTGACGCTGGCCGAGCGCTGGCGCGCCGTGACCGGGACCATCCCGCTCGAGCGCTTCGGCATGACCGAGATCGGCGTCGGGATCAGCAACGCGCTCCACGGCCCGCGCTTCGCCGGCTCGGTCGGCCTCCCGCTGCCGACCGTCGAGACGAAGATCGTCGGCGAGGGCCCCGCCCACGAAGACGCCGACGTCGGCGAGCTCTGGATCCGCGGGCCGAGCGTCTTCGCGGGCTACCACCGCAAGGACGCCGAGACGGCGAGCGCGTTCGTCCCCGATCCGCGCGGCGGCGCGCCGTGGTTCCGCACGGGCGACACGGTGACGCGCGACCCTTCGCTCGAGGGCGCGCCGTTCCGGATCCTCGGCCGGACGAGCGTGGATATCCTCAAGAGCGGCGGCTACAAGCTGAGCGCCCTCGAGATCGAGGAGGTGCTGCGCGAGCACGCCGCCGTCGCCGAGGTCGCGGTGGTCGGGATCTCGGACGAGGCGTGGGGTGAACGCGTCGTGGCGTGCGTGGTTCGACGCGGTGACGCCGCCTGCGAGGCCGCGGACCTCCGCGCGTTCGTCCGCGAGCGGCTCGCGCCGTACAAGGTGCCGAAGGACGTCGTGTTTCTCGCGGAGCTCCCGAAGAACGCCCTCGGCAAGGTCGTGAAACCCGAGCTCGTCCGACAGCTCCCAGCGCACCTACGTCTCCCCACACTCTCCTCGTGAGACGCGGTCGTATCGTTGCGAAGCCGAGCGCTTGCGCTAGGTTCCGCCCCGCTCATGCTCGCGCCCCGCTCGCTCCTCCTCCTCGGCCTGGTTGCAACGCTCGCCGGCTGCGCTTCGAGCGCGGAGCGCAAGGGCTTCGACGAGACGAAGCCGGCGGCCGGCAACGAAGAGACGCCCGCGCCGAGCCCGACCGGCGACTTCGGCACGGAGGCCCCGCCGGACGCGCCCGAGCTCCCGGAGGTGCACGAGGTCTTCGGCCAGAGCGCGACCACGCTCTACAAGCTCGAGCCGGCGACGAAGGCCGTCACGGTCGTCGGCGACTTCAAGGGCTGCGAACGGATCATCGACATCGCGCTCGACGAAAAGTCGACGCTCTACGCGGTCTCGGACAACACGCTCTACACGGTCGACAAGACCACCGCGGTCTGCACGGAGCTCCACAGCGGGAACTACCCCAACTCGCTCTCCTTCGTCCCGAAGGGCACGCTCGACGCGAACGAGGAGGCGCTCGTCGGCTACGACGGCGGCGACTACGTCCGCATCGACGTGAAGGACGGCTCGCGCACCGTCGTCGGGAAGCTCGGCGGCAACCTCGTCTCGAGCGGCGACATCGCCTCCGTCAAGGGCGGCAAGACCTTCCTCACCGTGAAGGGCGGGAGCTGCAGCACCTTCGACTGCCTCGTGGAGATCGATCCCAAGACCGGAAAGCTCCTCAAGAACTGGGGCTCCGTCGAGCACAAGAAGGTCTTCGGCCTCTCGTTCTGGGGCGGCAACGTCTACGGCTTCGACGAGGGCGGCAACCTCTTCGAGGTCGTCTTCGGCTCCAACAAGATCGTCACCACGACCATCCCCATCCCGCAGAGGCCGGCCGGCCTCAGCTTCTGGGGCGCCGGCTCCTCGACCTCCGCCCCGCTCGTCGCCGAGCCGCAGTGACGCGGCGGCGCGCGAGCGCCGCCCCCCGGCTCAGTCGCGTTCACCGGCCCGGATACGGGCGAGCATTTGCTCCGTGACGTCGATCTCATCCATGAGCCACCGCTTCTCCTCTTCTCCGGCGGGGCGGACGAGCTGACCGCGCATCTCTCGGAGATACGCCTCGAGCGCAGCTTCGAGGGGGCGAACGAAATCTCCGGCGGCGCGAAGGTCGGCGACGACGTCGCGGAAGCGCGAACCGTCCCCGGTGCGTAGGGTGCCCGGGCTCGTCCTCAACACGTCGGCGTAGGCCGCCGCCGCCTCCTCCATGCGTCGCTCCGCCAGCAGGAGGTCCGCGAAGACGACGCGCGTCTCGATGAAGCCCGGATCGAGCCGCCGCGAACGCTCGAGGAGCGCCTCTGCCGTCGAAGAATGCTCGGCGCCTGCGGCGATCAACGCCGAGGCACGGTGGTTCAAGATCCGAACGTCGTTCGGGGCGGCCGAGCTCGCCCGCTCGTACCAGCGGAGACTCGCCTCGAGGTGCGCGCGGTTCCCGGTCGCCTCGTAGAGCAGCGCCTCGATCTCGGCGAGATTGGCGATCCTGTCCTTGCTCCGTTCGTTGAGACGATACGCGACATGCAAAGCCGACCGCCCCTCGAGGAGGAGACCTTCGCGGTCGCTCGAATCGAAGATCCTCGAGCACCGCGAGCCCCCCGGCTCGTCACGACGCCGATGCGGCCCGAGCTGGTGACGACTCATCAGGACGAAGACGCTCCCGAGATCGGCGGGGTACTCGTCCTCCCGCGGCGCCGCTTCCATGGCTCGCAACGTGCTCTCGCAACGCGCGACGAGAGACGGAAGGCGCGCGTCGCCCGCGTAGCGATGCCCGGCGTGAAAGTGCATGTCCGCGACGACGCTGGAGACGTTGCCGCTCCATCCTGCGACGGCAGCGAGGGTCGCGAGGAGCAGCACGGCTCCCCAAACCCGGTGCACCGCGCGGAGGCGCGGCGCCGGATCGTCGGACGAGTCGGTCCTGGGGATAGCGACGGCGATCGCCAGCACCATCCAGAACGCCGTGAGCGAGGCCGTCGATGGAATCTCCGCGATACCGTCGACGATGTTCGCCATGACCGCCGCGAGACAAGCCGTGGATAAGGCTCGCCCTCGCTCGTCACCCACGCGCGCGCCGCGAATCGTCATCGCGATCGCGGCTCCGAAGACGCCGAGAAGCGCGATGAGGCCGAGGAGACCCTGGCCGTACCAGACATCGAGCATGGCTTGATGCGCTCGGTCGGGCGAGAGGTCGCGCGAGCTCTCGGCGACGAGCGACGGCGGAAATACGCGGGCGAAGGACTCCTTCAACGTCTCGGGACCGTGACCCACCATCGATCGGAACGGGCTCTCGGTGACGAGGCCGAGCATCCCGCTCCCGTACGCGTCACCGCGCCAGATGAGGAGGCGCTCGCGGCCCGTTCCCTCGGAGAGGAGAAGCCACTTCCCGAGTCGTCCGACGTAGGGCAGCTCGCGCGCGCTTCGAGCGAGCGGACTCGTCGAGAGATTGAAGATCAGCAAGCCGAGAATCAACAGAGCCTGGACGCTCAGGCCTACGATTCGGCGAAGTCCTCGCCTCGACTGGCTACGACGCTCGTTCGCGAGGAAGGTCTTCACGTTCCAAAACGCGACGAGCGAGACGAAGAGCGCGATCTGCGGGCCGCGCGCCTGAGTGAGGAAGACGACGAGGACGCAAACGACGACGGCGAGCGCGTCGCCGACCAGGATCCCTCGCCGCGTCCACGGAGAGGTTGCGTCGCGCGAACGACGCTCGCTCGAGGCCTCTCGAGTCGAGCGTTGACGCCCCCAGAACACGACGGTGGCCATCGCGAGCGCCGTCAACACGAGGGCGCCGCTGACCGAAGATCCCCCGCCCAGGACACCGACCATGGTCAGCACGGTCCACGCGCCGGCAGCGGCGAGCACGCCGGCCGCGAAGTGGCGTCGCTCCGCCGCGTCCACCGCGCCGCGAAGCGCCCATGTCAGGACGGCGACCGCGATGGCGAGCGCGTAGCGCAGGGGCTCGCCGAACCACCCTTTCGACTGACCGAGGACGAACACGCTCCCGAGGAGCATGAGATGCGTTCCGAGGAGCTCGAACAGGCGCCCTCTGCGCACGGGCGTCACGACGGAGCTCGTCGCCGACCGGCTTCGCCATGCGTCCGCGAGGCGCATCCATAGGAACGGGGTGACGACGACGAGGAAACCAGCGAGCGTCGCAGAGTTCCCCATCGTCGACGTCGGGCGCTTCACGACGTCGGTCGTCCACGGAATCGGATCGTGCCCGCTCACCTGGACGAGCGCATAGAGGGACATCGCGACGGCGCTCTGACACAACACGGAAACGAGACGCTCGATTCGGGAGCGCTCGAGGCGCGCGCAGGCGATGGCGAAGAGTACGATGTAGGAGATCGCCGTGTACGCACCCTGACGGCGCTCGTAGCTCCCCCACCACGACATCCGCGGCGCGACGGAAAGCGCGGTCGAGAGCAAAAGCGAGGCGCCGAAGGCGAGGACGCTCGTCATCGCGAGGCGATGGAGCCCCGTCGTCCCCAAGAAGGCCCGCATTCGACCGCGGCTCGTCGAGGCCCCGCGCACGAGACGCGCCGCTTCGATCGCCAGCGCCACGATCGCGAGGCCCCGTATCACGACGGCCTTGTCCGCCTCGAAGTGGCGGGCGCTCTCCACGTTGAAGAGGAGCGGCGCGAACGCAGCAGCGAGAAGCCATATCGATTCGGATGCGAGAAGCGAGCGATCGGCAGGGGCCATACGGAACGTCGATACTAGGCAAAGCGACGATAGCGGCTCGGGCGCTAGTCCGTTAGCGTTAGCTACCATGTCGCTTCATGCGCGCGTCGTCTCTCTGCTTCGAGCTCGCGTTGGGGCTCACGTGGTGCAGTGGCTCCTCGCGGCGGCGGCGGTCGTCGTTTTGTGGATCGCAGGCTGTAGCAGCTCGGAGTCGGGCGGCGAATCGCTCGGAACGAACGCCTCCGCCGTGATCACCGGCTCCGGCGACTGTCGCGTCTCCACGCTGACCGCCACGGCGACGCCCAGCACGATCGACGACGCTTCGGAGCCGACCATCTCGCCTCCGATCAGCGCCGTTTTTCCCGACGAGCTCAAAGTCCTCTCCGGCCATTCAGCCGATTTCACGGCGACGTTGTCGACGACGTTGGCGATGAGCGGAACGCCAACCATCTCGTGCCCGTACGAGGCGGTCAGCCCGTCGAGGATGGTGGTGAAGACCGCCGAATGCGTCGGCGTCACTCCCTTGGAAGAGTATTCGTTCACGAACCTTCAATTGAGCCTCACGCGCGTGCAGGGCACGGCCGGAAGCGTCTCGATCCAAGCCGCGGTCACGAAGCTCGAAGACAATCACCCGTGTACCTCGGATTCATGCGGCCCGGGTGACGTGGTGGTACACACGGATCTGCCGCGGGGCACCCCCGTGGCGACGGCGAACCTCTGCGCCGGCGCCGTCGTCTGTGATGGAAGCGGCCACACGGAGTCGGGCGCGCCAGCCCCGGCGGGCACGGCCTGCTGGACAGGGAACCCGTGTCGGCCGGCGAGCTGCGACGGCAGCGGCGAGTGCGTGCCAGGGACTCCACTCCCGGCGGGCTCGAGTTGCAGCGACGGCGACGTGTGCAATGGGCACGAGACCTGCCAGCCGATCGGCGGCGGCGGGACGGCGTGTGTCGCCGGAGCGCCGCTCGGCCCAACGGACTTCGACGACCACAACCCGTGCACGACGGACTCGTGCAGCGCCGATCGCGGCATCGTCAACGAGCTCAATCCGGCCTGCCAAACGACGGCTGGCGCGCCGCCGCTCGACAACACGTCGAGCGCGCCTTTCTACGCGTCGACCGAGTTCCTCTACACCGGCGGATCGCCGGTACAGACGGGGGTCGCGGGCGGGACGATCGATCCCGCCCGCGCCGCGGTCATTCGCGGCCGAGTCCTCGCGACCGACGGCGTGACCCCCCAAGCCGGCGTCACGGTCAAGATCGGCGGCCACCCCGAGTACGGTCAGACGCTCACGCGTTCGGACGGGTTCTACGACCTCGCGGTGAACGGGGGCGGCGTCTTGCTCGTGAACATCACCGCCGCCGGAACGCTCCCCATCCAGCGCCACGCCGTCGCGAAGCCTCGAGACTTCACGGTCGTCGAGGACGTCGTCTTGACGACGCTCCTCACGAGCGGGGACACGTTCACGCCCGGGATCGGATCGCCGCAGATCGTTCGCGGCGCGCTGACCGGCATGGGGGTCGACGCCGACCCCGCGCGACGCGCGACGCTCTATTTCCCCGCGAACACCAACTTCACGAACTTCACCCCGCCCGGCGGGCCGCTCGCGATCGCGGTCACGGAGTACACGATCGCGGACGGAGTCCGTCGCATGCCCGGCGAGCTGCCGCCGACGAGCGGCTACACGTACGCCGTCGAGCTGGCAGTGCCGGCGGCGACGGCCGTGGGGATCGCGCACCCGGAGTTCGACAAGAACGTCGTGATGTACGTCGACAACTTCACCGGGTACCCGGTCGGTCAGACGGTTCCCCTCGGCTACTACGACGACGTCAAAGGCGGCTGGATGGGCGACGAGTCCGGTCGCATCGTCAAGGTCTCGAGCACGTCGGGAGGTCTCGCGAACCTCATCATCACGAGCGGCGCCGGGGAGGCCACGCCTTCGGAGCTCGCGGCCATCGGGATCGACGCGGACGAACGCGCCGCGCTCGCGAGCGAGTTCCCCGTCGGGACCGAGCTGTGGCGCTCGCGGATGAGCCACTTCTCGGCGTGGGACGCGAACTGGGGATTCTCCCCGCCGCCGGGCGCGGAGCCGCCGCCCACGCCGGATCCCAAGGCGAACGCCACCGACGACGACACGAAGAGGTGCGGCTCGATCATCGGCTGCGAGTCACGAACCCTCGGCGAACGGATCCCGATCGTCGGTACACCGTACACGCTCCACTATCAAAGTGAGCGTAGCGCGGGCTACCTGAGCCAAGTGTCCTTCCGCGTCACAGGCAACACCGTCCTCAACCCGGCGCCGCTTCGCATCCACGTCGAGATCGACGTCGCGGGACGCCGCTTCGCGTACGAGAAGCTGCCCCCGTTCGCGCTCGACGACACCTTCACGTTCACTTGGGACGGAGTGGACGCGTACGGCCGCCAGGTCACGGGGACCTTCGAGGCGAAGATCCGAGTAGGCTACGAATACGATGGCACGACGACCGGCGACACGCCGATCTTCGGTGTGCCCGCCGGCACGACGATCTCGGGGAATCGCGCGGCGCGCACCGCCACGATCTGGAAGGAGGCGATCGTCCCGTTCACGCGCGCGGACGCGAAGCCGCTCGGGTTTGGCGGATGGACGATCGACGTCAACCATCTGGTCGACAACTACGACACGCTCTTCCTCGGCGACGGAGGACGGCGCCGGATCGCGTGGGCCTATCAAGTGGACAACTTCGCCGGCGGCGGTGTCAGCGGCGCCGAGAACATCCCGGCTACGCAAGCCGCGTTCGCCGACAACATCGACTTCGTCCGCGCTCCGGACGGGAGCGTCTACGTCGCCGAGGGCGGTCAAGAAGCGCTCGGCGGTCGGATCCGGCGAATCGCGCCGGACGGGATCATCACGACCGTCGCGGGCCTCGCTCCGGTGGTCACGCGCAGCGACGGAATGCCGGCGCTTCACGCGCAGGTTTGGCCAAACCGTCTCGCCGTCGGTCCGGACGGGTCGATCTACTTCTCCGAGGCGACCAACGGCCTCACGCCGGTGAACGGCGTCTGGAAGATCGATCCGGGATCGACCCCCAACCTTCACCACGTGGCGGGTACCGGCGCGGCGGGCAGCGCCAACGAATGCACGCTGCCGCCCCCAGGATGCGGAGACGGAGGTGCTGCTACGGCGGCCAGCGTCCGCCAGCCGCGAGGCCTCGCGGTCGCCTCCGACGGAGCCGTCTTCATCGCGGACGTCGGGCACGATCGCGTCCGCCGCGTAGGTCCGGAGGGCATCATCACGACCTACTTCGCGGGTTCGACCGGAACCGACGTCTGGAACGTCTCGCTGCGCGAGGACGGCACCCTCTTCGTTTTGAATACGGTGGGTCAGAAGCTGACGCGGATCGAGCCCGACGGACGGCCGTTCCTCGTGAGCACGTCGATCCACCAGGATTGGTGCGACTTCGCTTCGACGGGCAGCGTCCACGCGCTCGGCGACGACTCGTTCTTCGTCTCTTGCTACCCGCGCCTGGTCAAGGTCACGCCCGAGGGATCGCTCTTGCGCCTCGCCGGTCCGGCCGACAACCCGTTCGGGCTGAGCGACGGCGACGGTGGTCCCGCGCTTCGTGCGGTCTTCGCCGAGCTCGACACCATCGCCGTTGCCGGGCGCGACATCCTCGTCGCCGAGACGTTCCCACGTCGGCTCCGTCGGCTCCGCGTTCCGTTTGGAACGAGCGACGGCGTGAACGTCCACGTCCCGAGCGAAGACGGCCGAGAGGTCTACGAGCTCGATCTCGCGGGGAGGCACCTCCGCACGCTCTCCGGGCTCAAGGGGACCCCGCTCCTCACCTTCGGGTACGACGCCACGACCAAACAGCTCACGTCGATCATCGACGTCGCGAGCAACGTGACGACGATCGCTCGCCCGACCGCGAGCCAGGTCGTCATCACCGCGCCACGCGGTCAGGTCACGACGCTCGCCCTCGACGCGAACGGCTACCTCGCGAACATCACGAACCCCGTGACGACGGAGATCACCCAGCTCGCCGCGACGACCTCGGGTTTGCTCACCGAGCTGGTGGACCCGCGTGGCCACGCCCACCACTTCGAATACTCGGGCGACGGCCGCCTCCTGAAGGACGTCGACGCGACGCCGGGCTCGCCGGGTACGCGCCTCATGACGACGTCGGACGGGAATGGATGGTCGGTGACCCTCTCGTCGCCCGAAGGACGCGTGACGAACCATCGCGTCGATCTACGCGGGAGCTTCGACAGCGCGATCCGCGAGCGGCGCACGATCACGAAAGCGGGCCCCGCGTTGGCTTCCGTCGTCGACACGCTCGTCGACGAGGCGACCGCGGCGAGCTACCCGGACGGGACCAAAGTGACCATCACCGAGACCGCGGCCGACCCGCGCTGGGGCACGGCGGCGTCCTTCGCCAAGTCGTTGAACGTCGAGATTGGATATCCGGCGACGACGCACGCGATGACGACGACCGAGACGCGAAGCGCGACGCTCGCGGCGCCGGGGGATCCGTTCAGCGTGACGTCGCAGACGATCACCTCGACGCGCGCGGCGAGCGGACTGCCGTCCGCGGTGACGACGAGCGTCTTCTCCGCGGGGCCACCCGCGAAGTGGACCACGACGTCGCCCGCGGGTCGCGTGGTGGAGGTGACCCTCGACAACCTCGAGCGCGTGACGGCGGTGACGGTCCTCGGCTCCTCGCCGGTGACGCTGCACCCGGTGCAGTTCAGCTACGACGGCCAAGGCCGCGTCGACCTGGTGACGTGGGGCTCGCGCACCTACGGGACGAGCTACGATCCGACGAGCGGCTGGATCGCGAGCACGACCGCGCCGGAAGGGCTCGGCGTCACGTTCGACAGCCGCGACGCGAACGGCCGCCCGCTCCTGACGACGCTGCCGGGTGGGCGCCAGCTCGCGACGAGCTACGATCTGTCCGGCAACCTGATCTCGATCGCTCCTCCCAGTCAGCCGGCGCATGCGTTCTCGTTCGATCCGAACGACCGTCTGTCGCTGTACGAGCCGCCGGACGGGACGCCGTCGCTGAACCCCAAGGACACGTCGTACACGCGTGACTTCGACGGGCTCACGCTGCTCTCGAGCCATCCGAACAAGCCCGTGAGCTACGGGTACGATCCTCTCGGCCGCCTGGCGCAGACGTCGGCGGCGGTGACGACGACGTTCGGTCGCGACGCGCAGGGGCGCGTCTCGACGATCGCGACGAGCGACGGCGTCACGCTCACGAACACGTGGGACGGCTCGCTGCTCGCGCAGCAGGACGTGAGCGGCCCGTTCGCGCACTACGTGCACAAGACCTACGACAACTTCCTCCGCGTCTCGAGCTGGGACATCGACGGCGCGAGCCCGATCAGCTTGGTGTACGACGGCGATGATCTAGTCACGTCCGCGGGCGGCATGACGCTGACGTGGAGCACGAACGGCCTCCTCACGAGCACGTCGGTCGGCGGCGTCGGCGACACGTTCACGCCCAACGCGTTCGGCGAGATCGTGGGCCATTCGATCTCGGGCTCCGCCACGGCGTACGGCGTGACCTACGAACGCGACGGCGCCGGCCGCATCCACAAGAAGACCGAAACGGTCGGCGCGATCACCCACGTCTACGACTACGAGTACGACGCGGCCGGTCGGCTCTGGAAGGTCTACGTCGACTCGCCGACGCCGACGCGGACGTGGACGTACGACGACAACGGCAACCGAAGCGACGGAACGCACGACGATCAAGATCGCCTCTTGACGCAAGGCAACTTCGCGTTCCAGTACGGCAACAACGGCGAGCTGTCGAAGAAGAGCACGATCGCGCCCGCGGCGACGGTGTTCGACTACGTCTACGACGCACACGGGAACCTGCGTACGGCGGTGCGCGCGGCTCCGTTCGAGACCATCCACTACGTGGTCGACGGCCAGGATCGTCGTGTCGGTAAAAAGTACGGGGCGACCCTGGTGCAGGGCTTCCTCTACGACGGTCGGCGGATCGTCGCGGAGCTGAACGGGTTGGGCGCCGTGGTCTCACGGTTCGTGTACGCAACCCAGAGTCACTCGCCGGACCTCATGATCAAGGCCGGGACGACCTACCGCATCGTGAAGGATCATCTCGGCAGCCCGCTCCTCGTCGTCAACGCGTCGACCGGCGCGGTCGTCCAGACGATCGCCTACGACGAGTGGGGCAACGCGACCGAGTCCGGAACGGAGCCGCTACCGTTCGGCTTCGCCGGAGGGCTGTGGGATCGCGACACCGGCCTCGTGCGGTTCGGAGCGCGCGACTACGATCCCAGCACGGGCCGGTGGACCAGCAAGGACGCAAACCGTTTCACGGACGGGTCGAACTTCTACGCCTACGTTAACGATGACCCGATCAACTTCATCGATCCGACCGGGCACTATGCAGTCCCCCTAGTGATAGCCGGTGTCGCCATTCTCGCAGCGGTCGCAACGTATGTGGTGCTGGATAATGCTGCCCAGCAGGACGTGAACGGCTGGCCTTCGTTCCCACACATGCCGTACGATCCGGTGATGCCGCTAGGGGGGCCGACCACGGCGCCTCCCTGGGATCTTCCGTCGCCACCGATTCCCGACACGGCAGACGCTCCCGGTGAAGGTACCGGCATTTTGCCGGCCACCGAGCACACAAAGAACAAGCGACCATCGACTAAGGGCAAGCACCAGAAGGGCAAGTCCAGAAAACAGCGGGACTGTGGTGGCGAGAGCGGTGATGATGGTCGCCGCCCGAATAGGAGGAGACCAGACGGATGGAAGGGACCATGGCCGCCAAGGTGAACCGGCCGGAACGACAGCCACCTGGGCCTTCACCGGAGTACGTCACGGCGCTGGCGCTAGCGCTGCGTAGCTCCTCACCAGCCGTGATCAAGGAGTGCGTTCCGCTACTACGAATCGGCGCGAAGAAGGGCGATCCTTGGGCGGCATATGCACTTGGGAGCTGGAGCCTGCACGGAAAGGGAATGCGCAAGGATGTCCGAGCAGCAGCGCGGTACCTGCTGCACGCTGCAAAGCTCGGCATTCCTGCCGCACAGTACGACTTGGCCGTCTGCTTCGAGA
This sequence comes from Labilithrix sp., assembly GCA_019637105.1. GTDB lineage: Bacteria > Myxococcota_A > Polyangia > Polyangiales > Polyangiaceae > Labilithrix. The sequence continues at coordinate 13,253 of JAHBWF010000065.1, read as the reverse complement.
AGGGACTCGGTCGGCGCAAGTCGCTGTCTGCCGCCTATCATTGGTACCGCGAAGCGGCCGAACGGGGTGACCGCGATGCCGCTCCCGAAGTCGCACGATGCCTTTACTGGGGCATCGGAGTGAATGCGAACCTGACCGAAGCTCAGAAATGGTACAGGATCGCGGGCATGCAGGGCGACGCAGAAGCAGCATACGCGGCAGCCAGAGCATATGAGTTGGGTGAAGGTGTTCGACGCAGCCGCGCAGCAGCGATTCGGTGGTATGGGATTGCTGCTGACGCTGGGGATGCAGATGCCAAAAAGGTCCTTCTCATTTTACGTCGAACGCAACGTCAAACAAACGCCGTAGGTACGCATATTCGTCGCTCGAGCACGCGTAAGCGATGACTAACCGATATCGCCCTTGATCGTCTTTTGCCGCGGCAATGACTGAGAAGATCCTTGCCGCTCCAGGCGCGTCTGTCGCGCCGTCCTCTCCCGGGGTTGGGGGCAGAGGGAAGAGCATCCGGCGATGCTATTCGGGCAACTCGTCCTCAACGAGCTCACGGAGCTGGATGAACTCACGGAGCTGATCGAGATCTCCGACGTTGGCGAGGCCTTCCGGAACCCCCATACAGAAAACCGAATACGAGCTGTTGGGCTACCGGCCTCCGCCGAACACCGAACGGCGTCTTCCCGTTTGGTCCGGGTGACGACGATGACGACTCGTGCTAGTAGTGTGTCAGGTACGAATCCGATCAACGTGTCGATGGCTTCGGCTCTTCGCGAGCTGAAGCGGCGCGGACCAACTCGGAGGTATTTTCGATTGCTCCGAGCGGCGGTTGCAACGGGAGACATCCTGGCCCTCTCACATATGGGAGAGTGGCTCCTCGAAGGTCGTCGCGATCGCGCTGGCGTCGTCTTGGTCCGCGCCCCGAAAAGGGCCGTGAACTATCTACGTCGCGCGGCGTTTTGGGCTGAGCCAGCGGCGCTGCGCGCACTTGGAGATTGCTACGCCGACGGTATTGGCACTCGCCGTGACCTTGCGGCGGCCGAGCGCTGCTATCGAGAGGGCTCCCGAAGGGGAGACCACGCCGCTGCATTCAATCTCGCTGTCCTCTATCGCGATCGTACCGACCGGAAGAAGGAGCGCTACTGGCTACGACGAGCCCAACGTTTGGGTAACCCGCTCGCCGGACTCGTTCTTGCGGAAATGAACCTTGCAGGAAAGCAACAGGGCATCGCCAAGCAGGCACGACAATACCTAGAACGGATGAGTCGGTCACCAGATGTAGATGTGAGAGATGAAGCCCGTGAAATCCTCCAACATTTCGACCGAACCGGCCGACGCCGTTGGGACAGCGTTACCCATCTACTACCCTCGCCATCTACTACTTGGTTCAGCTGAACGCGACTTCAGATTGCGCCGACGCCGTGAGCTCTCCCCCTACCCGCTCCGAACCGGCGGGCCGGTCACGCGCGCGTTCAGCGAAGCGTGAGCGTCTCCGACGCGTACGTCTCGTAGCGCGCGACCACCGCGTACTCACCCGCGCGGACCTCCGCGCGTCGCGTCATCACGACCTGGAGACGGAGGCAGTCGTCGCAGTCGTGGGTCCCGGGAGCCGCGGAGACGGCTCGCACGAGCTCGCTCGGAACGACGACGCTCTTCGCCGACGGCTCGAGCCAGCAAGACGCCATCTGCCGTTCGCCGGTGAGGGCGACCCAGACGTTGTCGCCCTCGCCGCCCTCGCCGCCCTCCCACCGGACGGTGAGCGGTCCCTCGCCGTCGAGGTGAGCGCCGTCCTGCGGTACCAGCGTCACGTCCTCGAGCGCGACGAGCGACACGTCGAAGGCGGGGACTTCGGCGCCCGTCGCGGCGAGCCGGATCGCCGTCCCGGCGGGCGGGGTAGGTGCCACCATGCCGCGCGCGTAGCTCGCGTACTCCGCGGGTTCGAACGTGAAGGCGGGCGACGCGCCCTCCCCTACCACGAGCGTGATCGCGCCGGCGCTCTGCGTGGCGGTCTCCCGCGCTCCCTGGAGCTCGCCAAAGCGGCACGCGCCGAGCGGCGGATCCGCGGGCGGCGGATCGCGCTGGAAGTGCACGCTCAGCGCCAAGGTCCCGTCGATCGACATGACGCGGACGTCCCCCCACCCGGTCGCGGGAGGGAGCGGCGCAGGCTCCGTGGGAGCCCGCCCGGCGTCCGAGGGGTTCGCAGCGATGCCGTCAGGGTCGTTCTCACGGCCCCCGCACGACGAGGAGAAGAATAGGACGACGCCGCACGCGACGGCGCCCCACCGACGACGAGCCCGGAGCATGCACCGCGGGCAGCAACACCTGTGCCGCTGTCTTCATGCGGAGGATCGGGCCCCCGCTCGCGACGTGCGTGTCCTGACGCGACGCCGTTGCAGGATGCACGGTCCGCCCGCGTCGCGACGACGCCTCTTCGAGCCCTCCGACGACACCTCCTCGAGCCCCTCCGACGACACCTCTTCGAGCCCTCCGACGACCCGCGACGCGGGCGCCCTGGCGCGCGCCGAGCTGGGCGTCGAGTTACCGCCCGCGCGGCGGCGTCACCTTGCGCGACGGCCTCCGCGCGCCCGGCGGCGGGCCGGGGGGCGGCAGCTTCTTCGGCGACGCCGGCTTCCGCGCCGTCGCGCGCGGCGCCGCGAAGCCGTCGATCTTCCATCGCCCGTGCTCCCAGCGGAGCGCGACGTCGCGCGTCTCGAAGTTGCCGAGGCGCACGTGGTACCTCGCCTGGTCCTCCCGCGCGCCGGCGGGGTCGGGGTCGGCGCACGTCTCGAGGACGCTCGGGCCGCCGCCGAGCATGAACGCCGCGCGCACCTGGACGAGCGTGGCGATCCGCATGGCGCGCACCGAGTCGGTGTTCCAGAGCTGCTCGAACGCCTCCTCGCCGCCGAGCGCCGAGGCGGCGTCGAGGCCGGCGGCGCCGACGAGGTGGTTCGAGATCATCTGCTCGAGCACGAGCATCCGCGGCTCGGCGGCGCCGAGCTCCCCGAGGAACGCCAGGCACGCGAGCCGCGCCGACTTCTCCCGATCCGACGGCGACGCGTGGCGCGTCTCGATCGACGCGGCGGCGCGCAGCGTGTCGAGGACGAAGCGGGACGGCACCGCCAGGCCGACGGAGTCCCGCCCCGTGACCTTGAGCGTGTTGACGCCGAGCACGCGGCCGGACTCGTCGGTGAGCGGGCCGCCGCTCGAGCCCGGATCGATCGGCGCGGTGTGCTGCAGGTACGTCAGCGGACGCGAGCCGTCGTCGAGCTTGAAGCTCTCGTTGGAGACGTAGCCCTTCGTCGTCTGGTACGAGGGGCGGCCGACCAGGCCCGGGAAGCCCGTCGCGATCACGACCTGCTGGTCCTTCGCCGGCGCGCGCGAGAACGCGAAGCCCTCGCGCACCGCGAGCTCCTCCTTGGGCCGCAGGACCGCGAGGTCGTGGATCGGGTTCGCGTAGACGACCTCCGCGACGCCGAGCGACGTCCCGTCGGCGAGCTCGAGGTCCGCGCGATCGCCGAGCTCGATCACGTGGCGGTTCGTGACCACGAGGACCTCGGTCCCGCCCTCGTCGGTCCTCCTCACGAGGAAGAACCCGCTCCCGAACGCGCCCTCGGCGCGCGCCTTGTAGAACTCGCGCTCGTCGGCGTCGGTCGACGCGGCGGCCAGCGACAGGAGGGCGCGCTCGACGCCCGCGGGCGGCCGCACGTGCACGAGCACGGTGAGCTTGCGCGGATCGGGGCGCTCGGCCGCGACGAGCTCGGCGGAGCTCGGCGCCTCGCCCTTGCACGCCTGGACGAGGCCGTCCATCGCGCCGGTGAGGTCCTTCTGCACCGACGCCCAGGCCGCCGGCATCGCCGCCGTCTCGTCGGTGCGCGCCTTCGACGCCTCCTCTACGGCCTTGCTCGCGGCGACCGCGCGGTCGCGAGCCCGGGCGAGGCTCGCCGACGACACCTTGAGCGCCGCGAGCGCCGCCACGGCGCGCGCGTGGTCCGCCGGCGTGTCCGCGGCGTCGAACTGCCCGACCACGTCACGGACCCGGGCGCAGTCGGCCGGCGCGCGCTTGGCCTCGCACGCGGCGCGGAGCGACGTCCACGCCTGCTGCGTCTCCTTCGCGAGCGGCGACAGCTCCTTCGCGTGCTTCTCCAGCGCGTCGCGCTCGGCGCGCGCGAACTCCGCGGACTTCACCAGCGCGGAGTGCGCCGTCCTGATCGGCGCCTCGACCTCGCCGCTCGGGCGGACGGCGCCGAGCTCGCCGTCGAGCTGGACCGCGGCGCTCTCGAACGAGAGCAACAGCTCGAGCCTCCCCGCGTAGCTCACGCCGCGGGTCTTGGCGTCGGCGGACACCGTCTCGAGGGCCTCGCCGAACGTCACGAGGTGCGCGGTCACCTCCGCGCACGCGGCCGCGCGGGGCGCCGCGCCGCGCGCGCTCGGCTCCTTGCTCGGTCCGCCCTTGCACGCAGAGAGCGCCGCGCATGCGGCGAGGGCGGTCGCGAGGCGGAGGCGCATCGCCGGTCAGAGCCCGCGCATGTGGCCGCGGAGCTCGTCGTTCTTGGCGAGCCCCGTGTGCTTCCAGACGATGCGGCCTTCGCGATCGAGGATGACCACCGTCGGCACCGCCGGGATCTCGCCGAACGGGCCCGAGGAGCCGGTCGCCTCGTGACCCGCCAGCGCGACGGGGAACTCGACGCCGAGCGTGGTCCGGTACGCGTCGACGAGGACGATCTCCTTGCGCGGGTGCAGCGCGACGACGGCGTAGTTGACGCTGTCTCCGTCGTTCTTCGCCATGTGGACGAGGTAGCTCACCTGCGCCTGCCCGATGAGATCGCCGGTCGTCACGAAGACGATGACGGTGGGCTTGCCGCGGTGGACCTCGGACGACACCGGTCGGTCCTCGAGCGGATCGAAGGCGTACGACGTGGCCTCGTCCGACGACGGGAGCGGCGCGCCGTCCTTGGTCGACACGCCGACGGCCGGTCCGTCGGCCTGCTTCGGGCCGCACGCGACGAGCGCGAGGAGCGCCGCGGCGAAGACCCCTCGCCGCGCGCCGGGCCCGCGCGGGAGCCCCCGCTCGACCTCCACGAGCAGCGCCGCGTCAACGCCGTGCGTCGCCCCGCGGAGCACGCTCAGTCGTCGCCTTTCTGACCGACGAAGTAATCCGTCTTCTCCGCGAAGAGCACGTTGAACGTCGTCAGCGATCCGTAGCAGCCGGTCACGTACTGCTGCATCTGGACCTTCTCCTCCGCCGAGAGCTTCCCGTTGCCGTTGATCTTCTGCTCGAGCACGCGGAGCCGATCGCGGATCATCACGATCTTGCCGAAGAGCGCCTCGATCGGGATGCGCTTCTCCTGCGTCCCCTCCCGCCCCGGCTTGAGGATCACCTCGCCGCCTTGCCAGCGACCGCCGAGCTCGACCTCGGCGACGCCGAGCTCGTCACGGATGACCTCACGCAGGACCTCGCGGAATTCGTCAGCGTTCATGTCCAGAAGCTCCTCGGGCAGCTCGAACTCGAAGGGTACACGCGGTTGGCCGGGGCGGGCGGGCCCGCGCGGCGACGTCCGCGGGGCGCGCGGCGTCCGCGCCTTCGGCGCCGCCTTGCCGGTGAACGTCCCCCGCTTCACGTACTGCGAGCACGTGCTGTGCTCGTAGAGCGGCGGCGGCCACACCATGAGGAGGCACTCGCCCTTGCGCTTGACCTCGCCGTTCTCGTCGATCGTCTCGATCACGCGGACGAAGCGCGCGCAGCTCCCGCATCGCTTGTCGAGATCCGGCCGTTCCATGGCGTCGCCTACTCGTCAGGGTCGCCGTCCCTCACGGGATGCGCAAGATCGGGCGCGAACAAATCGATGTAGCGCACGAGCGACGGGGGCGCGGTCCTGCCTCCTCGACGGTCGGCCACGACCGCGTGGGCGAGCTCTTCCACGACCTCCGGGAGCGGCCCCTCGCGCATGACGACGCCGACCTCGGCCGCGGAGGTCGCGACGTCGTCCTTGTGGGCGAGCCACTTGTGCCAGGCCTCGCGGATGCCGACGTCGGGGTCGTAGCGGCAGAAGAGGATCTCGACGAAGTCGAGGTAGAGCGGAGTGACGATCAGGCAGACGCGGTCCTCGCCGTGGCGGCCGACGAGCGCGCGCGGCGGCGTGCTCTTGCGCGCGGCGCCGACGACGTTGAGGACGATGCGCGCGCGCCGCTCGTCGTCGTCCTCCACGCCGAGGAGCGGCGCGTAGAGCGCGATCTTCGGGACGCCGACCTCCGGCGCGTCGCTGTCGAGCGCGTCGAGCCAGGCGTCGCGGCCGTCCGGACCGAGCGACTCGTACGCGAGCGCGGCGGCGGTGACGGCGTCGGCGTCCTTCGCCAGCGCCGCGAGCCAGGTGCGCCACGCGGCGTGGGCGCGCGGGTCGATGGAGGCGACGCGCTCGCTCGCGGCAAGGCGGACGGAGGAGACGTCCCGGTCGCTCGGCTTCTGGCGTTCGGTCATGCTGGAGTCCGCGGCGGGCGGGCACCCTAGCATCACCACGGCAGACCGGAAGCCACGACGGACCTCGCCGGCGTCCTCGAAATCGTCGCCCGGACACGCGCCCGCGTTCCCGCGCCCGCGCCCTCGATCGCGTCCGGCGCTCCGAGGCGCGAGCGCGCCGTCACGGCGGCGAAGTCTTGACTTGAGGTGGTGGGACACGGATCGTGGAGCCCATCGTGGGGAGCGAACCGAGGACCGCCGATCCGCCCGAGGTGCTGGCGCGGGTGACCGAGGGGCTCGCGCTCGTCGACGTCATCGCCCGGCAGATGCGGCGGCAGTTCGGCGCCCACGTCCAGGTCGACGACCTCGCCTCGCAGGGCCGCGAGGCGCTGCTCGCCGCCGCGCGCTCGTTCGACGCCGAGCGCGGGATCCCCTTCCGGCGCTGGGCGAACCTGCGCATCCGCGGCGCGATGATCGACTCCGTCCGCCAGAGCGGGAACCTGCCGAAGCGCGTCTACCGGAAGCTCCGCGCGCTCCAGGCCGCCGACCTCGTGCACGACGCCGCGAACGAGGAGCAGGCCGCCGCTCCCCCGCCGACGGCCGAAGCCGCCGACGCGCGGCTCGGCGACCAGCTCGCCTCCGCCGCGATGGCGATGGCCCTCGGCTTCCTCTCCCCGCGCCGCGGCGAGGCCCTCGAGTCCGCGAAGGATCCGGACCACAGCCCGGAGTCGAACGTCGGCCACGCGCAGCTCATCGCGCGGATCAAGCTCGCGATCGCGGAGCTCCCCGACCAGGAGCGCACGCTCCTCACGCGGCACTACTTCGACGAGGTCAACCTCGACGAGGCCGCGCGGGAGCTCGGCTTGTCCAAGTCGTGGGCGAGCCGCCTCCACGCCCGCGGCGTCGAGGCCCTCGCGCGCCACCTCAAGCGCGCGCGCGTCGGGCCCTGAATCAACGAGCGTGAAGCTCGATCAAAATTCAGCGAGCCGAGCGAGCGCCGCGTGGGGCGGCCTCGAAAAACCGCGCTTCTTCGGGGCCGCGGCCGGACGAAAGCGCGCAACGCGGCGCCGGCGCGGCCGAAGCGCCGTCCATGCGAGCCGGTGACGCGAGCACGAGGGACGGGAGACTCACCACCGACGGCCCGGCGAGGGCGTCGACGCGCGACGCCGGCGCGCGCGACGCGGCGCCGGCCGCGGCGGACGCCGAGCCGAGCCCGTTCGCCCGCGTCCTCCGCGGGCTCGGCCGCGAGGTCGACCGCGGCGAGGCGCTCGTGAAGCGCGTCGTCGGAGGCGGCGGCAAGGAGATCGGCAACGTCGAGCTCCTCGCGCTCCAGGCCGGCGTCTACCGCTACAGCGAGGCGGTGGACCTCTCGGCCAAGCTCGTCGATCGCGCCGCGAGCGGGGTCAAGACCGTGCTCCAGGGCCAGTGATGCGCTAGAGAGTGCGCCGCGACATGAGCAGCGGCACGAGGAGCGGCGCGTCCGGCAAGCGATCACGCGTCCTCGTCGCGATGAGCGGCGGGGTCGACTCCGCCGTGGCCGCGGCGCGCCTCGTCGACGAAGGCCACGACGTCGTCGGCGTGACCTTGCACCTCTGGGATTACCCGGAGGCCGGCCCCGGCGCGCACGGGCGCTGCTGCGCGCCCGAGGACCAGTACGACGCGCGCCGGACGGCGGACGCGCTCGGCATCCCGCACTTCACGTTCGACCGGCGCGAGCTCTTCGCGCGGACGGTCGTCGAGCCGTTCGTCGAGGCGTACCTCGCCGGCGAGACGCCGAGCCCCTGCGCCGCGTGCAACCGCGGCGTGAAGATCAACGAGCTCGCCGCGCTCGCCGATCGGCTCGACGCCGCGCACGTCGCGACGGGCCACTACGCGCGCCTCGGCCGCGCCGCCGACGGCGCGCCGTTCATCCGCGAGGGCGTCGACGGATCGAAGGACCAGAGCTACTTTCTCTACGCGACCAAGCGCGCCGAGCTCGAGCGCCTCCTCTTCCCGCTCGGCGACAGCACGAAGGCCGAGGTCCGCGCCGAGGCCGTCCGCCGCGGCCTCCCCGGCGCGACGAAGGGAGAGAGCCAGGAGCTCTGCTTCGTCGGCGCCGGCGCGGGCGCGTACGCCGCGTTCGTCGAGGAGCGCGCGAAGGGACGGCTCCGCCCGGGGCCGATCGTCGACGCCGACGGCCGCGTCGTCGGCGCCCACGACGGCGTCCACCGCTTCACCGTCGGCCAGCGCAAGGGCCTCGGCGTCGCCCTCGGCAAGCCCGCGTTCGTCACGTCGATCGATCCCGAGACCGCGACGGTCCGCCTCGGCGACGACGGCGACCTCGCCGCTCGCGAGGCGCGCGTCGAGGACATCGTCGTCGCGCCCGGCGTCGAGCTCCCGCTCGACGCGCGCGTGCGCGTCCGTTATCGCCACGAGGGCGCGCGCGGCCGCGTCGAGCGCTCGCGCGACGCCGCCGGGACGATCCGCTTCGAGGCGCCGGTGCGCGCGGTGAGCCGCGGACAGATCGCCGTCTTCTACGACGGCGACCGCGTGCTCGGCGGCGCGCGCATCTGTTAGTCTCCCGCTCGTGAAGAGCCCTCGGCCAGCGACGCGCCGCGCGCGCCGGTTCGGTCCGCGCGTCGTGAGCCTCGGCGGCGTCGCGGCGGCGATCGCCGCGCTCGCGCCCGCGTGCTCCCAAGGCGAGGGCGACGGGCGCATCGTCGGCACGCTCGATGCGCCCGACTGCTGGACCGGCGCGTTCGAGCTCGAGCCCGACTTCCTCGCGGCCGTCCCGTACCGCGACGCGCTCACGCTGCGCATCCAGAGCGGGAGCGATTTTCAGAATTTCTCCGACGGGCTGACGATCCTGATCAACGATCGGACGAAGATCCGGCCCGATCCGAGCCGCGGCTTCGCGGGGCGCTACCGCGAGCCTTTGCCGGTCGATCTCCCGCCGGCGGTCACGCCCCCGGGCATGCCGGTGCGGGGCGACGCCTCGCCGGCGCTCGTGAACATGACGCTCTACCTCCAGCGGAGCTGCCGCACGCAGACGGTCACCCTCCAGGCGGTCGACGAGGTGACCATCCCGGCCGACGGGACGTGTACGGCGCAGGCGCTCCTCGGCGCCGATCCGACGCAGGGGTGCGCTCCGGACAAGGAGCTCCCGGCGGGCGTGGGGAGCGGCAAGAGCGTCATCGCCTTCACGAGCATCTCGAACGGGAAGCTCGACGAGGAGACCGCGGCCGAGCGCCTCAACGCCGGCTGCTTCGACGTCTACCTCGCCGATCCGCGCGAGGCCACGCCCGACGGACCCCCGCCGCCGTGCCGAGGTCACATCCGCGGATCGTTCTCGTTCTTCTTCGAGCGCGGGCGACCGAGCCAGCCCTTCCCCTGACGCGGAGACCCCGGCGCGCGGACGAACGACGGCGCCGTTGTAGGTGACTGGCGGCCCTCGACGCCTCGCGGGAGGGTGATGCTTGCGCGCCTCTGCCGAGGCCGATAGCGTCTTCAAGAGTGGAAAGATCTGGCGCCCTCCATGCGTTCGGGGCACGCGCCGCGGCGCTGAGCACGGTGCTCGTGCTCGGCGTGATCGCGGGCGAGGCCCACGCGGCCGAGTCCGCTGCCGGCGGACCTGCGCTCCGTCAAGCGCGCGCCGCGTGGGATCGGCGCGCCCTCGAGACCGCCGAGCCGCTCTACCGCGAGGCGCTCGAGAAGGGCGGGCTCGCGCCGAACGAGGTGCTCGAGGGCTACGTCCGCCTCGGATCGATCCGCGCCGTGCTCGGGAAGCGAGACTCCGCGGTCGCCGCGTTCCGCGCCGCGTCGATCCTCGACGCGGACTTCACCGTCCCGAGCGAAGCCGGCTCGAAGGGCGCCGCGCTGGCCGAGCGCGCGAAGCGCGACACCGCCAAGATCGGGAGCATCCAGCTCGCGGTGCAGGCGCCGCGCGAGGTGCAGCCCGGCAAGTCGTTCACGATCACCGCGACCCTCGACAAGGGGCACCTCCCCATCGTGAGCCGCATCGGCGTCGTCGCCAAGGACGGCACCACCGGCAAGGAGGTCTCGCTCGACGCGAAGCCCGACGAGGCCGTCGAGTTCGAGATCGACTCGGACGTCACGCTCCCCGGCGCGAGCATCCTCGTCCACGTCGACGCGCTCGACGGCCACGACAACCGGCTGGCCTCCGCCGAGGAGCGGGTGCGCGTCCCCGAGAAGGACACCGACAAGGGCGCGGTCGCCGGTCGAACGGGCTCGAAGGAGGGCGGCGGCGCGAGCGAGAAGCCGGCCGGCGGCGATCCCGACGTGCGCAAGGGCGGCGCGTTCTGGTCTTCGCCCTGGCCTTACGTCATCGGCGGCATCGCCCTCGTCGGGGCGGGGACCGCGGTCTTCTTCGGGACGCGCCCGTCGCCGAACGTGTCGGTCGGACAGGTGGGGGTCCGTGAGCAGTGATGGACCGAATGACCCGAACCAGGAGAGCGACGTGCCGCAGGATCGCGCCCACCGGCCGGACATGAGCTCGGGTCCCTCGAGCCACGACGGCGGCGTGCCCTCCCAGCTCCCGTCGGGATCCATGCCGGACATCCGCAACGGCGGCACCTATTTCCTCGGGCGCTACCGCGTCGTCGACGAGATCGGCATCGGCGGCATGGCCAGCGTGCACCTCGCGCGCATGGACGGCCCCGGCGGCTTTCAGAAGTGGGTCGCCATCAAGAAGATCCACTCGCACCTCGTCGAGGACGAGTCGTTCGTCCAGATGTTCCTCGACGAGGCCCGCGTCGCCGCGCGGATCTCGCACCCGAACGTCGCCACGGTCTTCGACCTCGGCAAGCACGAGGACACGTACTGGATCGCGATGGAGTACCTCCACGGCGAGCCGCTCCGCGAGGTGATGCGGCGGACCGAGGAGCTCGGCACGGCGATGCCGCCCGAGATCGCCTGCCGTGTCATCGCGGACGCCGCCGAGGGGCTGCACGCGGCGCACGAGCTGCTCGGCAAGAACGGCGAGAAGCTGAACCTCGTCCACCGCGACGTCACCCCGCACAACCTGTTCGTCACGTACGACGGCGTCACCAAGGTCGTCGACTTCGGCATCGCGAAGTTCAGCTCGCGCATGAGCCACACGCGCGCCGGCACGCTGAAGGGCAAGCTCGCGTACATGTCGCCCGAGCAGGTCCACGGCGAGGGCATCGACCGGCGCACCGACATCTTCGCGCTCGGCGTCGTGCTCTGGGAGCTCACGACCGGGCAGCGCCTCTTCCGGATGGAGAGCGACCTCGACACGCTCGCCAAGGTGCAGGAGTGCAACGTCCCGCGCCCGTCGACGCTGATCCGCGGCTACCCGGTCGACCTCGAGAAGATCGTGATGAAGGCGCTCGCGAAGAACCGCGGCGAGCGCTTCCGCACCGCCCGCGAGCTCTCTCGCGCGCTCCAGTCGCTCCTCATGCGACGGGGCCTCTTCATCGCCTCCGACGAGGTCGCGGCGTACACGCAATCGATCTTCACCGACCGCATCCAGAAGCGAGAGGCGCACCTCCGCTGGGCGGCCGAGGTCACGCAGACCATCAACGTCGATCAGCTCCTGTCGAAGCCGAAGATCGGCCCGGAGTTCACCAACTCCGAGGTGCAGCCGTCGTCGCCGGGGATCGCGGCGGCGAGGCCCGCCCCCGCGGCGGGGATGCCGCCGCGGCCGCTCCCGGCGGCGGGGATGCCGCCGCAAGGGCAGATGCCGCCGCTCGGCCCGCAGCTCCTGCCGGAAGACGCGAAGGAGACCGGCGCGTCGCTGACCACGCCGCGCGGGCCGGCGCCGATGCCGGCCAACGGCCCGCCACAGCGGGGCCGCGCCCCTGCCCCGCCGCGACCGGCCGCGGGCGCGCCGGCGACGTTGCCGCCTCCGTCGATCGACGAGCCGCACCCCGCCGACGGCGACGGACCGACGATCCAGGCGGGCCCGATGATGGAGGAGGCGCTCGCCGCGCGCGGGGTCGGCCTCAGCGAGCCGCCGACCTTGATGGAGATCGCGCCGGAGGATCGCCCGCGCCCGCGCCGCGGAGGCGGCTCCCACAGCGTCGAGACGATCGAGCCGGAGGACTTCGAGGAGGAAGAGGACGGCGACGCGACGATCGTCGCCAACGCGCGCGAGCCCGGCCACGCGCACGAGAGCAGCCCGGCGTTCCCTCAGCCGCCTCCCGCGGCGGGCCGCAACCCCAACGGCCCGATGCCGCCGGGCCCCGCTCCCGCGCCGCCGCGGCCGATGCCGGCGCGCTTCGGGGCGACGGCCGGGCTTCCGCAGACGTCTCCGCTCGCGCCGCCGCCGCCGGGCGGCTACGCGCCGTCGTTCACCGGCGAGGTCCCGTTCGCGGATCCGATGCCGATGTCCGGCCAGACGCCGATGGGCATGCAGCCGGGCTTCGACTACGGGCAGCAGCCGATGCACCTCGGCGACGGCTACCCGCGCCAGGGGCCGCACCCGACCGGCCAGAGCGGCGAGTTCATCCACCGCGGACATCCCTCGAACCGGATGCCGCCGCACCTCGGCCGCGACAACCGCACGATGACCGCGCAGCGCTTCAAGCGCCGCCCGCCGATGTGGGTCGTCGCCGCGCTCTCGTGCTCGATCGCGCTGCTCATCGCCGGCGTCGTCATCGCGATCATCTCGACGACGAGCCCGAGCCCGCGCGCGCAGCAGGGCGGCGCCGCGACCACCACGACGGCCGGCGCGGTCGCCGGTCCGTTCACGGCCGCGCGCACCGCGTTCAACAGCGTCGTGTCCGCCGCGCCGCCGCCGGGCCCGAGCGGGATCACGCCGCCGCCCACGGCGATCACGCCGCCGCCG